>CALDKM010000283.1:0-4322 GCA_937898875.1 uncultured Pseudomonadota bacterium
GGGGTCGCGGTGCTGGGCGTCGCGGTCGTCGCGGCGGCGCAGCCGATCCGTGCGGCGCTCGACACCGGCAGGCGCGCGGATGCACCCGTCGCGCTGGGTGACGCGCTCTCGCGCGTCCGGCGCGTGCTGCGCGATCCCCGCCTCGCGCCGCTCGCCTGGATCTCGTGGGCCTACGCGGCGACGCAGGTGTCGTTGACGAGCTTCCTCGTCGTGCACCTGACCGGCACGCTCGGCTGGTCGCTGATCGCCGCCGGGCTCGCGCTCTCGGTCGCGACGGCCGGCGGCGTCGCAGGCCGCGTCCTCTGGGGCATCGTCGCCGACCGCACGCGGGCGCCGTACGCGGTCCTGGGGACGATCGGCCTCGTCTCGGCGGCCTGCGCCGCGCTCACGGCGCTCGCGACTCCCGGGTGGCCCGGGATCGCGATCTTTCCGGTCGTGGCGCTCTTCGGTGCGACCGCGATCGGCTGGAACGGGGTCCAGCTTGCGGAGGTCGCGCGGCGCTCCCCCGAGGGGGAGGCCGGCGCGGTCACCGGTGCGGCCGGCGTGATCACGTTCAGCGGGGTCGTTGCCGGACCGCCGCTGTTCGGCGCGCTTTCCGCGCTGACCGGCAGCACACGCTCGGGCTTCTTCGCCCTGGCGGCGTTGTCGGCCGCCGCGGCGATCGCCTTCGCGATCATTCCATCCAGATCAGCCATGGACAGACAGAACCGCGACAGTGAGCACTGACATCGGCACGTAGCCGCCGCTCGCGGCGGTGGGGCCCCACCGCGCGCTGCGGCGATGCGCAACGTCGGTCGGGACCTCGGTACGCCGCGGCCGATCTCCCGTCGTCCGGGCCCCGCCCGCGGCGATTCGCATCGCCGCTTCCCTGTCGCCCACCCCGCGCCCGGCCGGCGCTCGACAGATTCAAACGCCCGTTTTTGGAAATCATTTCCATGATGTGGTAACGTCCCGATCGCATCGCGCCGGGAGGACGCCGATGCGCGCCGCGGCGCAGCAATACAGCCCGCGGCGACCTCCCTACAATCGGGATTCCTTCCGCAGCAAATCCCGACGCCCCACCCCGCTCACACCGGAGCCTCGACGACCATGGACGCGACGATCCCGAACGATCCCGATCCCCAGGAAACGCGCGAGTGGCTCGACGCGCTGTCCGGCGTCATCGAGAACGAGGGTCCCGACCGTGCGCACTTCCTGATCGAGGGGCTGATCGCGCGCGCGCGCCGCAACGGCGCATACCTGCCGTTCTCGGCGAACACCGCGTACATCAACACGATCCCGGTCGAGCATCAGGTCCGCATCCCGGGCGACCAGGCCGTCGAGCACACGATCCGCTCGTACGCGCGCTGGAACGCGATGGCGATGGTCGTGCGCGCGAACAAGGACACGAACGTCGGCGGGCACATCGCGAGCTTCGCCTCCGCGGCGACGCTCTACGACGTCGGCTTCAACCACTTCTGGCACGCGCCCTCCGACAAGCACGGCGGCGACCTCGTGTTCGTGCAGGGCCACTCGGCGCCGGGCGTCTACGCGCGCGCCTACATGCTCGGCCGGCTCACCGACGAGCAGATGGACAGCTTCCGCCAGGAGGTCGACGGCAAGGGCATCTCGAGCTACCCGCACCCGTGGCTCATGCCGGACTTCTGGCAGTTCCCGACCGTGTCGATGGGGCTGGGGCCGCTGATGGCGATCTACCAGGCGCGGTTCATGAAGTACCTCGACGACCGCGGCTTCATCGACAGCGACAACCGGAAGGTCTGGTGCTTCTGCGGCGACGGCGAGATGGACGAGCCCGAGTCGATGGGCGCGATCGGCATGGCGTCGCGCGAGAACCTCGACAACCTGATCTTCGTCATCAACTGCAACCTGCAGCGCCTCGACGGGCCGGTGCGCGGCAACGGCAAGATCATCCAGGAGCTCGAGAGCGACTTCCGCGGCGCGGGCTGGAACGTCATCAAGCTGATCTGGGGCACGCACTGGGACGCGCTGTTCGCGCGCGACAAGAAGGGCATCCTGATGCGCCGGATGATGGAGGTCGTCGACGGCGAGTACCAGACGTTCAAGTCGAAGGACGGCGCGTACGTGCGCGAGTTCTTCTTCAACACCCCGGAGCTGAAGGAACTGGTCGCCGACTGGTCGGACGAGGACATCTGGAACCTGAACCGCGGCGGCCACGACCCGCACAAGGTCTACGCGGCGTTCCACGCGGCCGTGAACCACAGGAACCAGCCCACCGTGATCCTCGCCAAGACGATCAAGGGATACGGCATGGGCGAGTCCGGCGAGGCGCAGAACATCACGCACCAGCAGAAGAAGATGTCGGGCGGCTCGATCCGGAACTTCCGCGACCGCTTCCAGATCCCGGTCCCCGACGACCGGCTCCACGAGGTGCCGCTGGTGAAGTTCGCGGAGGGGTCGAAGGAGCTCGAGTACATGCGCGCGCGGCGCATGGAGCTTGGCGGCTACCTGCCCACGCGCCGGCGCAGGGCCGAATCGCTCCCGGTGCCCGAGCTCGCGGCGTTCGAGCGCTTCCTCAGGAGCACCGAGGACCGCGAGATCTCGACGACGATGGCGTTCGTACAGATCCTCCAGACGATCGTGCGCGACAAGCACCTCGGCAAGCACGTCGTGCCGATCGTCCCCGACGAGTCGCGGACGTTCGGCATGGAGGGGATGTTCCGGCAGCTCGGCATCTGGAACCAGCAGGGCCAGCTCTACACGCCGCAGGACGCGGACCAGCTGATGTTCTACAAGGAGTCGAAGAACGGCCAGATCCTGCAGGAGGGGATCAACGAGGCCGGCGGCATGTGCGACTGGATCGCGGCGGCGACGAGCTACTCGACGCACGGCGTGCCGATGATCCCCTTCTACATCTTCTACTCGATGTTCGGCTTCCAGCGCGTGGGCGACCTCGCGTGGGCCGCCGGCGACATGCGCGCGCGCGGCTTCCTGCTCGGAGGCACCGCGGGACGCACGACGCTGAACGGCGAGGGCCTGCAGCACGAGGACGGCCACTCCCACATCCTGTCCGCGACGATCCCGAACTGCATCTCGTACGACCCGACGTTCGGCTACGAGGTCGCGGTGATCGTCCAGGACGGGCTGCGCCGCATGGTCTCGGAGCAGGAGGACCGCTACTACTACCTGACCGTGATGAACGAGAACTACGCACACCCGGCGATGCCGGAGGGCGCGGCGCCCGACATCATCAAGGGGATGTACCGGTTCCGCGAGGGCGCGAAGGCGAAGAAGGGCGCGCCTCGCGTGCAGCTCCTGGGCTCCGGCACGATCTTCCGCGAGGTGATCGCCGCGGCAGACCTGCTGAAGGCCGACTGGGGCGTGGACGCCGACCTGTGGGGCTGCCCGAGCTTCACCGAGCTCGCGCGCGAAGGCAACGCCGTGTCGCGCTGGAACATGCTGCACCCGGGCGACAAGTCGAAGGTCTCTCACGTCGAGCTCTGCCTCGGCGGCACCGAAGGCCCGGTCGTCGCCGCGACCGACTACATCCGCGCCTACGCCGAGCAGATCCGCGCATTCGTCCCTCGCCGCTACACGGTGCTCGGCACCGACGGCTTCGGGCGCTCGGACACGCGCGAGAAGCTGCGGCACTTCTTCGAGGTCGACCGTCACTGGGTCGTGCTCGCCGCGCTCAAGGCGCTCGCCGACGAAGGCAAGATGCCCGCCAGCCGGGCCGCCGAGGCGATGAAGAAGTACGGCCTCTCCGCCGACAAGCCGGCGCCGTGGACCGTCTGACCGGAGCCCCGACGATGAGCACGATCGCGGTCAAGGTTCCGGACATCGGCGACTTCACGGACGTCCCGGTGATCGAGGTGCTGGTGAAGGCCGGCGACACGGTGAAGGTCGACGATTCGCTCGTCACGCTGGAGAGCGACAAGGCGACGATGGACGTGCCGTCGACCGTTGCCGGCACTGTGGAGTCCGTGGCGGTCAAGGTCGGCGACAAGGTGAGCGAGGGCGCCGTGGTGGTCGTGATCGAGGCCGCAGGAGCGGCCGCGGCTGCGCCCGCAGCGGCACCGGCTGCCGCGAAGCCGACGGCCCCGGCCTCCACCGGACGGCCATCGCCGGGCGCCCCCCGAACGCCACCCCAGGCCGCGGCAAGCGGCGGCGTGGTCGAGGTAAAGGTCCCGGACATCGGCGGCTTCACCGACGTGCCGGTGATCGAGGTGTTCGTGAAGCCGGGCGACGCGGTGAGGGTCGACGACGCCCTCGCCACGCTCGAAAGCGACAAGGCCACGATGGACGTTCCGTCCACGGTCGCAGGCACCGTGAAGTCGGTGGCGCTGAAGGTGGGCGACAAGCTG
>CALDKM010000284.1:0-6013 GCA_937898875.1 uncultured Pseudomonadota bacterium
TCGACATCATGATGCCGCGCCTGGACGGCTACCAGACCTGCGCGCTGATCAAGAAGAACGCGAAGTTCCGCACGACCCCGGTGATCATGCTCTCGTCGAAGGACGGGCTCTTCGACCGGGCGCGAGGCCGCATGGTCGGATCCGACCAGTACCTGACGAAGCCGTTCACCAAGGAAAGCCTGCTCAAGGCGGTTGCCGCGCACGTGAACCGCGCCGCGGCGTGACCCGCGCGAAGGCGAGCCGCCCGGGGAAGGACGAGGAGAAGAAGGCACAAGCATGGTGATCAAGAAGATCCTGATCGTCGACGACTCGCCCACCGAGCGCCACGTCCTCAACGACATGCTCACGAAGGCGGGCTACGAGGTCGTCGCGAGCGACAACGGCGAGGACGCGATCCAGAAGGCGAAGTCGGTCAAGCCGGACCTCATCCTCATGGACGTCGTGATGCCGGGGCTGAACGGCTTCCAGGCCACGCGCGCGATCTCGCGCGATCCCGAGACGCGCTCGATCCCGATCATCCTGTGCACGTCGAAGAGCCAGGAGACCGACAAGATCTGGGGCATGCGACAGGGCGCGCGCGACTACGTCGTGAAGCCGGTGAATCGCGACGAGCTGCTCGCGAAGATCGCCGCGATCGACTGACCGATCGCCCCGGGGAATCCCGCTCGATGGCCCGCACCGCGAAGCTCGACCTGCGCTCGTTCCAGCAGGAGCTCGCCACGCGTCTCGCGAGCAAGACGGCCGCGCAGGTGGAGTCGTCCCGGCTCGGCCTCGCGTGCGGGGGCGACCAGTGGCTCGTGCGTCTCGCCGATGCCGGCGAGGTCGTGACCGTGCCGCCGGTGACGGCGGTGCCCCACACGCAGCGCTGGCATCTCGGGATCGCGAACGTCCGGGGCAACCTCTTCAGCGTCGTCGACTTCGCGCGATTCCTCGGGCACGACAACGCCGCCCTCGGCGCGCAGGCGCGGCTCGTCCTGTTCGGGCCGCGGACCGGCGATCTCAACGCGGGGATCGTGGTCGAGCGCGTGCTCGGGCTGCGGAACCTCGCGGAGCTCGCGCCGTCCGGCACCGCGTCCGGCGCACCGGCGTGGTACGCGCAGCGCTGGATGGACGCCGACGGGCGCGCGTGGCAGGAGATCGACCTGTCCCGGCTCGCGCGCGACCCGGCTTTCCTGCAGATAGGCACCTGACGAGGGGCGGCCGCGCCTTTCAGCGACGAGACGACCCGGAGGATCCATGGCGTTCAAGATGCCCAACCTGTTCGGCGCGAAGCCGCCTTCGGCGCCCGCCGACGATCTCGACATGCCGACGACGCAGGTCAAGATGGCCGCGCAGAACGCGCCCGGCTACGATCCGCTGGCGACCGTCTCCATCATGGAGCAGCTGCGAGGCGCGACGCAGGCCGTCAAGGTCCCGCGCAAGATCCCGATCCTCGGCGGCATGCCGGTGGTCAAGCAGTTCCAGGTGCTGGGCACGCTCCTCGCGATGTTCCTGGTGTTCGCGGCGTTCATGGTGTTCCTCGAGAACCGCCAGTCGTCGCAGACCTCGGCGGCCGCGTCGACCGCGACGGAAATGCAGATGCTCTCGCAGCGGCTCGCGCGCGGCTCCGCGCTCGCGTCGCAGGGCCAGGCCGCCGGCTTCCCCGCGGTGGCCGACAGCCGCGAGCGTTTCCGGACGAACCTCGACGCGCTGCTGAACGGCGGCACCGTGCGCGGCGTCCGGGTCGACGTCGCGCAGGAGCCCGAGCTCGTCAACCTGCTGACCGCGGTGAAGACGCGATGGGAGCGCGTGGACGCGGCGGCCGAGCGTCTCACCTCGAACCAGGCGAGCCTCACGGCCCTGGCGAAGGGCCTCGAGTCGATCAACCAGGCCAACGCGACCCTGCTCGACCTCGCCCAGCAGGCGGCGCAGCAGATCGGAGCGGCGGGCGGGTCGCTGCGCGAGATCGACTACGCGAACCAGCTGGCGGTGCTGTCGCAGCGCATCGCGAAGAACGCCAACGCGCTGGCGTCGTCGGACGAGATCGACCCGGAAGTCGCGTTCCTGATGGGCAAGGACACCGGGGCGTTTCGGGACATCCTGAACGGGCTGCTGCGCGGCAGCGACTCGCTGCGCATCGCGGCGATCCGCAACGACGACGCGCGCGCCACGCTGGCGGAGCTCGCGAAGCGGTTCGCGACCTACGACGCCGGCGTGGCCGCGATCCTGCAGAACATGCAGCGCCTGACCGTCGCGAAGCAGGCGGCGCGGGCGATCAACGCCGAGGCGGAGCCGCTCCTCGACGACACGGTGAGGCTTTCGCAGATGTACGAGGGCGGCGGCGGGCTCGCGCGGACGTTCACGCTGTGGGCGGCGATCGTGTTCGCGATCCTCGCGCTCGTCTGCCTCGTCCTTCTCGGCAAGGTGTTCCTCGACGACGCGCGGGTGCGCGCGTTCGAGAGCGAGAACGAGAACAAGCGGAACCAGGAGGCGATCCTCCGGCTGCTGAACGAGATGGGCAACCTCGCGGACGGCGACCTCACGGTGCAGGCGTCCGTGACCGAGGACGTGACGGGCGCGATCGCGGACTCGATCAACTTCACGATCGAGGAGCTGCGAACGCTGGTTCGCGGCATCAACTCAGCGACGGACCAGGTGACGCGCGCGACGCAGGAGACGCAGTCGATCTCGAACCGGCTGTTCGAGGCGTCGCAGCGGCAGAACCGCGAGATCCAGCAGGCGTCCGCGTCGGTGCTCCAGATGGCGCAGTCGATCAGCGAGGTGGCGCAGAACGCGACGCAGTCGGCGAAGGTCGCGCAGCAGGCGCTCGGCGCCGCCGAGAAGGGCGGGCAGGCGGTGCAGAACCAGATCTCGGGCATGAACGAGATCCGCACGCAGATCCAGGACACGTCGAAGCGGATCAAGCGGCTGGGCGAGTCCTCCCTCGAGATCGGCGAGATCGTCGAGCTGATCTCGGACATCACCGAGCAGACGAACGTGCTCGCGCTGAACGCGGCGATCCAGGCGGCCTCGGCCGGCGAGGCCGGCCGGGGGTTCACGGTCGTGGCCGAGGAAGTCCAGCGGCTGGCGGAACGCTCGGGCGAGGCGACCAAGCAGATCGAGGCGATCGTCAAGACGATTCAGGCCGACACGCAGGACGCCGTGGCCGCCATGGAGAAGTCGACGGTCGGCGTGGTCGAGGGAACGAAGCTCTCCGACGCCGCGGGGCAGGCGCTGACCGAGATCCAGCGCGTGTCGCGCGAGCTCGCGGAGCTGATCGGCCGCATCTCGGCGCAGACGCAGATGCAGTCGACGTCCGTTTCCGACGTGACGCGCGGCATGCAGGGCATCCTGAAGATCACCGAGGAGACGACCGAGGGCACGAAGCAGACGAACGTTTCGATCGGACAGCTGACGAAGCTCGCCGCCGACCTGCGCTCGTCGGTCGCGGGATTCAAGGTCTGACATGCAGGTGACAGGTGCCAGGTGAAAGGTGACAGGTGACAGCGGAATGGAGGCAGGCAGGGCGACCATCGATCACGGCTGGCGCGTTTCGTGCTGCTTGCTGTCGCCTGTACCCTGACTCCTGACACCTGACCTCCGATTCCTGAATCCTGATGTCCGAGCCCTCACCCGATTTCGACCTGGGACCGCTGTCCTGGGTGCAGAACGAGATCGACCAGGCGATCGCGCGGGGTCTGGAGTCGCTCGCGGCGTTCCGCGCGAATCCCGGCGACGACGCGGCCCTCAAGCACGCGCGCACGCACGTTCACCAGGCCGCGGGCGCGATCCAGATGGTCGGCCTCGATGCCGTCGTCGCCTACACCGACGAGCTCGAGCGCCAGCTCGCGCGGCTCGAGTCGCTGCCGCGCGAGGAGGCGGAGGGCACGTCCGAGGCCGTCGACCGCGCGTGCCGCAAGCTCCGCATCTTCCTGGACGAGCTGGTCAAGGGCGTCGCGCCCGTCCCGCTCAAGCTCTTCCCCGAGTACGAGGCGATGCAGCTCGCGCGGGGCGCGAAGGCGGCGTCGCCCACCGAGCTCTTCTACCCCGACCTGTCGCCGCGCCCGCCGAAGATCGCGCCGCGCGAGCCGATCGGCCCCTCGAAGCTTCCGTCCTACCTCGTGAAGCAGCGCCGCGCCTACCAGCGCGGGCTCCTCGCGTGGCTGCGCGGCGACCCGGAAGGCGCGAAGACGATGCGCGAGGCGGTCGCGGGCATCGAGGACGCGACGACGCAGGGCAGCCTGCGGTCGTTCTGGTGGAGCGTCGGCGCGCTGTTCGAGGCGATCACCGGCAACGGGCTCGACCCCGGATTCGGCGTCAAGCAGCTCGCCGCCCGCATCGACCTCCAGATCCGCCGCGTCGTCGAGGGGAGCGCGAAGGCGGCCGACCGGCTGCGCCGCGAGGTGCTCTACTACGTGGCGATCAGCGCGCCCGTCGGCTCGCAGGTGCAGGCGGTGCAGCGGACGTTCCAGCTCGCGGGGCTGATCCCGACGGCCGAGGCGCTCAACGCCGACCTCGTGCGCATCCAGCCGCTCCTGCGCGAGGCGCGCGAGCAGCTCGTTCAGGCGAAGGACGCGTGGCTCAAGTTCGCGTCGGGACGCGCGGAGAACCTGCCGAAGCTCAAGGGGACGCTGGCGTCGGTCCACACGAAGGCGGCCGAGGTCAAGCACGGCGCGATGATGAAGCTCACCGCGGCGCTGGTCGAGCGGCTCGACCGGATGCCGACCTCCGGCGTGTCGGAGCCGCTCGCGATGGAGTACGCGACGGCGCTTCTGCTCGCCGAGAGCGCCTTCGAGAACTACACGACGCTCACGCCGGACTTCCCGAAGCAGGTCGACACGATGCTCGCGCGCCTCGACGCGGCGCGGGCCGGACGCGCGAGTCAGGCTGCCGAGGCGCCCGCGCTCGACGAAATGAGCAAGCGCGCCCAGGAGCGCGTGCTGGTCGCCCAGGTCGGGCGCGAGATCCAGGCGAACCTGCGGCGCATGGAGCAGGTGCTCGACGCCTTCTTCCGCGACAACGGCAAGCGCGCCGACCTCGCCACGCTCACGAAGGACAGCCAGCAGATCCGCGGCGCCCTCACGATCCTGGGCCTCGACGATGCCGAGCGGCTGCTCGCCTCCTGCCAGGCGCAGATCGAGCACTACGCGAACCCGGAGACCGTGGTCTCCAACGACGACCTCGAGAGCCTCGCGGAGTCGCTGTCCGGGCTTGGCTTCTACATCGAGGCGGTCGAGCAGCAGCGTCCGGATCGCGATCGACTGATCGCGCCGCTGATCGCGAAGCGCCTTGGCCAGGTCCAGGCGGTGAAGGTCGAGGAGGCCGAGTCGGTCGAGACGTCGGTCGCGCGGCTCCGCGCGTCGCTGCCCGCGCTGGTCGACGAGGCGCGGTTCGCGCCTTCCGACGCGGTCGCGCGCGAGTCGCTGCGCTCCAAGCTCGCCGGACTCCGCGACGACGCCGAGCTGATCGGCGACGCCGAGCTCGTCGCGCAGGCCGAGTCCGCGCTCAAGGAGCTCGACCGCGGCGGCGGCGCGGCGCTCGCCGAAGCGGCGGCCGCGATCGCCGACACCGGTGCGGCCCCCGCCCCGGAAATCTCCGACGAGACCAGGCGGCTCCTCGAGACCGACGGCAAGGATCTCGACGCCGAGCTCCTCGAGATCTACCTCACCGAGGCCGCGGAGGTGCTCGACACGATCGGCGACCAGCATCGCACGCTGCTCGACAACCCGGGCGACCGCGAGGCGCTGCGCACCGTGCGTCGCGGATTCCACACGCTCAAGGGCTCGGGACGGATGGTCGGCCTGAAGGAGCTGGGCGAGCTCGCGTGGGACGTCGAGCGCATCCACAACCGGCTGCTCGACGAGGAGCGCCCGGTGACGCCGGCGGTCCTCGACATGATCCGGATCGCGCAGACCTCGTTCCGCGAGTGGCTCGGCGAATTGCGCGAGCGTGGCCGCGTGGCGGCGGATCCGTCGGCGCTGCACGCCGCGGTCGCCGCCGTGGAGGCGCGACTGCCGGGCGGAGCGCGCACCGA
>CALDKM010000285.1:0-37281 GCA_937898875.1 uncultured Pseudomonadota bacterium
CCTTGCCCTTCTGGTTGATGATCGTGTCGACCGCGACCGCCGTCTTGCCGGTCTGCCGGTCGCCGATGATCAGCTCGCGCTGGCCGCGGCCGATCGGCACCATCGCGTCGATCGCCTTCAGGCCCGTCTGCACCGGCTGGTTGACCGACTGGCGGGCGATCACGCCCGGCGCGACCTTCTCGATCACGTCGGTCATCTTCGCGTTGATCGGTCCCTTGCCGTCGATCGGCTGGCCGAGCGAGTTGACGACGCGGCCGATGAGCTCGGGGCCCACGGGGACGTCGAGGATGCGGCCCGTGCACTTGACGGTGTCGCCCTCGGTGATGTGCGTGTACTCGCCGAGCACGACGGCGCCGACCGAGTCGCGCTCGAGGTTGAGCGCCATCCCGAACGTGTTGTTCGGGAACTCGAGCATCTCGCCCTGCATCGCGTCGGACAGCCCGTGGACGCGGCAGATGCCGTCGGTGACCGAGACGACCGTCCCCTGCGTGCGCGTCTGCGCGCCCGTGTCCAGGTTCTGGATCTTCGCCTTGATCAGTTCGCTGATTTCCGAAGGGTTCAACTGCATGGTTTCCTCGCGGCGTGGCCAGGGCGCCGGTGCGCCCCGCGTCACGCGTTCGTGGTCACAATCAGGCGGTGAGCTGCGTCGCCATGGCCGTCAGCTTGCCCTGCACCGAGTCGTCGATCACCGTGTCGCCCACCGTGATGCGCGCGCCGCCGATCAGATCCGGGTTCACCTGCACGGTCGCCTCGACCTTCCGGCGGAAGCGGCGCTCGAGCGCCGCCACGAGCCCCTTCAGGTCCCCGTCGGACACCGGCAGGGCGCTCTCGATCACCGCCCGCGCGACGCCTTCGGCGTCGTTCCGGCGCTTCTCGTAGATCTCGCGGATCTCCCGCGCGACCCCGATGCGGTCGGACTCGATCAGCACGCGCACGAAGCTCCTGGCGTCCGCGTCGAGCCTGTCGCCGCACACGGAGAGGAACAGCGACTCCTTCTCCGCGTCGCCGAGCTTCGGGCTCGCGAGCGCGGCGCTCATCCTCGCGTCGGTCGCGACGGCGGCGACGAGCTCCAGCATGCTCGACCACCCGGGCAGCGCGTTCTTCTCGCGAGCGAGCTCGAACGCCGCCTCGGCGTACGGACGCGCGATCGTGGTCAGTTCGGCCATGTCGGTTTCGCGTCCTAGAGCTTCTGCTGGATCTCGCGCAGCAGGTCGGCGTGCGCCTTCGCGTCGACCTCGCGCTTCAGGATCTTCGAGGCGCCCGCGACCGCCAGGTCGGCGACCGAGTTGCGGAGCGACTCCCTGGCGCGCGCGACTTCCTGCGCGATCTCGGCCTTCGCCGCCGCGACGATGCGATCGGCCTCGGCCTTCGCCTCGACCTTCGCCTGCTCCATCGTCTCGGACTTGAACTTCTCGCCCAGCGCGACGATCTCGGCGGCCTTCGCCTTGCCTTCGGCGAGCATGTCGGCCGAGCGCTTCTCTGCGGTGCTCAGGTTCTGCCGCCCCTGTTCGCCGGCGGCGAGGCCGTCGGCGATCTGCTTCTGGCGGTTCTCGATCGCGCGCATCAGCGGCGGCCAGATGAACCTGGCCGTGAACCAGATGAACGCGGCGAACGCCGCCGCCTGCATGAGCAGCGTGAGGTTGATGTTCATGACGGCTTCCTCTCGCGGTGCCTATCGAGCGGTTTCCCGGCGGGAAACCCTAGCGGACGACGGCGAGCAGCGGATTGCCGAACGCGAACAGCATCGCGAGGCCGACGCCGATGATGAACGAGGCGTCGATCAGACCGAGGAGCAGGAACACCTTCGCCTGCAGCTGCGGCATGAGCTCCGGCTGGCGGGCCGCGCCTTCGAGGAAGCGCGAGCACATGATGCCGACGCCCACGCACGCGCCGAGCGCGCCCAGGCCGATGATCAGGCCGATGCCGATCCCCGTGTAGGCCTGGATCATCGCCAGCATTTGCATCTTTTCCATGACGTTTGTCCTTTCGGTTCTGGAGGTAGTCTGAGACGGTGATGCGTGAAGCGGATCAGTGGTGCTCGTGCGCCATCGCGATGTAGACGACGGTCAGCATCATGAAGATGTAGGCCTGCAGCGCGACGATCAGGATGTGGAAGATCGCCCAGCCCAGGTGCAGCACGCCACCGAAGACCGTGCCGACGAGCCCGGTCGCGGCCCACATTCCCAGCAGCATGAAGATGATCTCGCCGGCGTACATGTTTCCGTACAGACGCAGGCTGTGCGACAGCGGCTTCGACAGGTACTCGACCGCGTTGAACAGCAGGTTGAACGGCCACAGGATCGGATTCGACCCGAACGGCGCGCAGAACAGCTCGTGGATCCACCCGCCCAGGCCCTTGACCTTGATCGAGTAGAAGATCATCAGCGCGAACACGGACAGCGCGAGTGCGAACGTCGTGTTGACGTCGGCCGTAGGCACGGTCCGCCAGTTGTGCAGGTGGAACACGTTCTCGTAGATCCACGCCATGATGTCGACGGGCAGGAAGTCCATCGCATTCATGAACAGGACGAGCACGAACGTGGTGAGCGCCAGCGGCGCGACCAGCGGCGAGGTCCCCTGGTAGATGCCCTTGACCTGGTCGTTGACGAAGTCGATCGACAGCTCGACGAACGCCTGGGTCTTCGACGGGACGCCCGAGCTCGCCTTGCGCGTGACGAGCCACAGGAAGCCGAAGCACAGCGCTCCCAGGATCAGCGTCGTCACGAAGGTGTCGACGTGGAGGGTCCAGAACCCGCCCTCGCCGCCGATGGGCTTGGCGAGGAAGGTCAGGTGGTGCCCGATGTACGAGGTCGGGGTGAGCTCGGTGCCGGCCGCCATGGGGAATTCTTTCCGGTTACTCGCGCGCCAAAAATGCCGTTCGGAACAGCAAAACCGTGATCACGAAGGCGGCGAACAGCGCCGCCAGCACGACGTCCTTGTACGTCGTCAGCACCAGCCACAGCTGGAGGATGATCACGAGGATCTTCGCCCCTTCCGCGCGCAGCATCGTGACGACCGAGGCGCCGGCGGAGGCGGTCTGCCCGATCCCCAGCACGAACGCGTAGACGACGGTCGAGGACAGCGTGACCAGCCCGCCCAGCGCAGCGGAAAGCGCTGCGTGCCCGCCGGCCCACACGCCCGCGACGGCGGCGGTCGCGACGGTCGCGAGCGCCTGCCAGGCGAGTACGGTGCGGATCGGCTTGGACTTGAGCGGTGGTGTCACGCCGGCGCCCTCGACCACAGGCGCTAGGACGGCGAGCGAAGCAAACCTTGCGATTCTACTGTTTCCACCGCGTTCGCGGCAAGGAAATGTTGCGATGCAGCGTGGTCAGGCCACCCGGCGACGACCTGGGGCGCAACGGCCGGAACGAGCGTTCGACGCTGCTGCGCGGCGACGGTCCCGCGGCCCCCTTCATCCCCCGGACAGCGCCGCCACGATCATCACGTCGGTGTCCGGCGGGACGGGCGCCGCCAGGTCGCGCACCGCCTTCGGACCGACGAAGACGGCGATGTGCGGTCGAAGCCTCCCCTGCTCGTCGACCATCCGGAAGCGGATGCCGGGAAACGACGAATCGAGCGCGGCCACGATCGCACGCAGCGGCGGCGCATGGTCGGGCGAGAGCTCGGGCAGCGTGACGATCACCTCGTCGTGGCCGAGCGTGTACGAGAGCAGCGGCGAGGGGATCTTCACGCGGTAGCGGGCGATCATCGGGTGGTCATCCGCCTCGGGGCAGGTGCGGAAACGCCTAGGTAGCGGCCTCGACCGCCTGGACCTGCGGCAGGTTCCGCGCGAGGCAGCGCCAGCTTCGGCCCTCGTCGCGGCTCCCCCACACCTCGCCGGACGTGGTGCCGAAATAGAGACCGGCCGGCTCGCGGGCGTCGATCGTCATCGCCTGCCGCTTGACCGTCCACCAGGCCTGCGAAGCAGGGAGACCCTTGTCCTGCCGCCGCCACGTGCGTCCTCCGTCGAGCGTGCGATAGACGGCCGGTCGCCCGCCGGGCGACGTGCGGGGCCAGACGTCCGTCCCGTCCATCGGGAAGATCCACGCGGCTTCCGGGTCGCGCGGATGCGCGACGATGGGGAAGCCGACGGCGCCGACGCTCTTCGGCATGCCGACGCCGACGTCGACCCATTCGGTCGAGGGTCGGTCGATCCTGTAGAGCCCGCAATGGTTCTGCTGCCACAGGCGGTCGGGGTTCGATCCGGCAAAGCGCAGGCAGTGGGGGTCGTGCCCGAACTCGGGGGCCGGCTGCGGCAGGAAGTCGGCACGTATGCCACGGTTCAGCGGCTTCCAGTCGGCGCCCGCGTCGGTCGACTCGAACACGCCGCCCGACGACATCGCGATGTAGAGATGCTTCGCGTCGCGCGGGTCCACCAGGATCGAATGCATCTTCGGCCCGTCCGGCGTCCCGTCCTGGTCGCCACCGCACCAGGCCTTGCGCTGCGGATGCTCGTTGAATCCGGCCACGCCCGCCCAGGTCGCCCCGCCGTCGGGCGAGCGGAACAATCCCTGCGGCGAGGTGCCCGCGTACCAGGCGCCGGGTTCGCTCGCGTGCCCGGGCGTGAGCCAGAACACGTGATCGACGCTGCGTCCGCCGCCGGAGTGGAATGCCGGTGGCTTGGACGCCTCCGTCCAGGTGCGCCCCCGGTCGGTCGATCGGAACACCGTCGGCCCGAGATGCCCGGTGCGGGCCGCCGCGAGCCAGGTCTTCCCGTCGCGCGGGTCGGCCACGACGTGGTGGAGGTTGTGGCCGAGGAAGCGCGGGCCGGCGAGCGTCCAGCGGCTGCGCGCCGCGTCGCTCGCGAGCGTCCACAGCCCCTTGCGCGTCGCGACGAGGAGTGTGATGCGCCTCACGGCGGGTCGGGCGGTCCTGGTCGAGGCGGCCATCGGGATCTCCCTCAAGTGCAGGCGGCCGGGCGGACACGGAGCCGCGCGACTCCCCGCGCCGACCGGACCGGCCGACGGGCGCACCCCGCCGGGGCGCAAGGTCCATGCACGCTACGCCGAGCGCGGTTCCCCCGCAACCGCCGGGGTTGAATTTCGTGCCCGCCGCTGCGATCCTCGGTGTCCCCCTTGAAGCGCGGGTGCCCCGGCTCCTGCGCTTCCCACCCCCGCACGGAGAAACGCACCATGACGATCAAGGTCGGCGACAGGCTTCCCGCCGGAACGCTGATGGAGTACTTCGATGTCGAGAAGGACGGCTGCTCGATCGGACCCAACCCGGTGAAGGTCGAGGACCTCACCAAGGGCAGGAAGGTCGTGATCTTCGGCCTGCCCGGCGCGTACACGCCGACCTGCTCGGCCAAGCACGTGCCCTCCTACCTCGCCAACTACGACAAGCTGAAGGCGAAGGGCGTCGACACGATCGCCTGCATGTCGGTGAACGACGCTTTCGTGATGGGCGCCTGGGCGCGCGACCAGAAGACCGGCGACAAGGTCCGGATGCTGGGCGACGGCAGCGCGGATTACACGAAGGCGCTCGGCCTCGAGCTCGACCTCACCGCGCGCGGCATGGGCATGCGCTGCCAGCGCTTCTCGATGCTCGTCGACGACGGCGTCGTCAGGACGCTCAACATCGAGGGGCCGGGCAAGTTCGAGGTCTCGGACGGCGAGACGATGTTGAAGCAGCTGGGCTGACCGGCTGCCCGGGAACGGCGGCCGCAAGGCCGTCGTTCCGTCTACTTCGCGGGCTCGATGCGGGTCACGCGGTAGACGTCGCCGACCTTGTCGGCGGCGAATCGGACCCTGTCGCCCACCTTCACGCGGTCGAGCATCGCGGGGTCCTCCGCGACGAACACCATCGTCATCGGCGGCATGTCGATCGACGGGACCGGACCGTGCTTCAGCGTGATCCTGCCGGCGGCCTTGTCGACCTTGCGCACCTCGCCTTCGCTCATCGCGGCGGACGCGGCTTTCGTCGGGGGCGCGGGCGCGTGCGCCGCATGACTGGAGGCGCCCTGCGCGAGCGCGGTCGTTCCCGCGAGCGCGATCGCCGCCGCGGCGATTGTCGTCATGCTCGTCTTCATCGTTTCCTTCCTCGCCATCGCGGTCCCGGCCCGGCACACGCCCGTCACTTGACGATCACGCGTCCCGCCATGCCCGCCTCGTAGTGACCCGGCACGAGGCAGCCGAACCGGAAGTCGCCCGGCCGGTTGAACCGCCAGACGATCTCGCCGGCTGCGCCCGGCGCGACGTGGATCATGCCGGGCTCGTCGTGCGCCATGCCCGGGTGCTGCTTCATCATCGCGGCGTGATCCTTCAACGACGCCTCGGTGCCGAGCACCATCTCGTGCGGCACCTTGCCCAGATTCCTCACGACGAAGCGGACGGTCTCTCCCCGCGTGACCTCGAGCGTCGCGGGCGAGAAACGCATCGTGTCGTTCATCTCGATCGCGACGGTGCGCGACACCCGCGCCGGGTTGCCCGCGATGCCGAACGGCTGCTGGCCGGGTGCGCCCTGCGGCGGCTTCGCGGCAGCCGCGTCGTGCGTGGGTCCGTGCGCACCCGCGGACGCGGCGAGCGCCAGGCCGCAGGCGACGAGAAACGCGCGGGCGCGCCCGACCGCGTGACACGGTGCCGAGTCCGTCATGGCTTCCTCAGCTTCGCGACGATCCCGTCGAGCTCGTCGAGGCTCGAATACGCGATCACGATGCGGCCCTTGCCCCCGGGCTTCGCCTCGATCGCGACCCTCGCGCCGAGCGCCTCGGCGATCTCGGTCTCGAGCCGGATCGTGTCGGCGTCGCGCGCGTGCGCCTTGCGCCGCGCCGCGCGCTTCGCGGGATTGAGCAGGCCGTGAACGAGACGCTCGGTGTCGCGCACCGAGAGCGCGCCGTTGACGACGCGCACCGCGGTCGCGGTCTGCTGCGCCGCCGGCAACGCGAGCAGCGCTCGCGCGTGTCCCATGTCGATCTTGCCGTCCATCACGTAGTCCTGCACCGGCTTCGGCAGGTGCGTGAGCCGCAGCAGGTTCGTCACGGCGCTGCGCGAGCGCCCGACGGCCTTCGCAGCGGCGTCGTGCGTGATGCCGAACTCGTCGATCAGGCGCTTCAGCCCCTGCGCCTCCTCGATCGGGTTGAGGTCCTCGCGCTGGATGTTCTCGATCAGCGCGAGCGCGAGCGCCGCCTGGTCGGGGACCGCCTTGACGAGCGCCGGCACCTCGCGCAACCCCGCCTTCTGCGCGGCGCGCCAGCGGCGCTCGCCCGCGACGATCTCGAAGCGCCCGCCCTCGACCGGCCGCACGAGGATCGGCTGCATGATGCCCTGCTCGCGGATCGACTCGGCGAGTTCGGTGAGCGAGGCGTCGTCCATCCTCGTCCGCGGCTGGTAGCGCCCGGGCCGCAGCCGGTCGATCGCCAGCGTCTGCAGCGCATCCTTCGACGGCGCCGCGTCGTCGGTGCCGGCGAGCAGCGCGTCGAGCCCCCGCCCGAGTCCCTTGGGCCGCATCACGCCGCCTCCACTTTCGCTTCCATCCGCCGCAGCATCTCGCCCGCGAGCGCGAGGTACGCCTGCGCTCCCTTCGACTGCAGCTCGAGCTTCAGCGCGGGCATGCCGTGCGACGGCGCCTCCGCGAGCCGCACGTTGCGCGGCACGATCGTGCGATAGAGCTTCGCGCCGAAATGCTTCTCGAGATCCGCGGCGACGTTCTGCGCGAGCGTGTTGCGAGGGTCGTACATCGTCCTCAGCACGCCCTCGATCTCGAGCCGGGGATTCAGGTGCGCGCGCACCTTCTTCACCGTCTGCACGAGGTCGGAGAGCCCCTCGAGCGCGTAGTACTCGCACTGCATCGGAATCAGCACGCTGTCCGCGGCGCACAGCCCGTTGAGCGTCAGGAGCGAAAGCGACGGCGGGCAGTCGAGCAGGATGAAATCGTACTCGGAGGCCACCTCGCCGATCGCCGTCCTCATCTGCGAGAGCGCTTCGGCGAGCGCGTCCTTCAATCGCGTCTCGCGCTCGGGCAGGTCGACGAGCTCCACCTCGGCGCCGGCGAGCTCGCGGTTCGCGGGCACGAGGTCGAAGCCGCCGGTCGGCGAGACCACGCGCACGTCGGCGATCTTCCTCTCGCCGAGCAGCACCTGGTAGACGGTCGCCGGGCGCTCGCGCTTGTCGACGCCCGCGCCGGTCGTCGCGTTGCCCTGCGGGTCGAGGTCGACGAGCAGCACGCGACGGTTCATCGCCACGAGGCTCGCGGCGAGGTTGACCGCGGTCGTCGTCTTGCCGACGCCGCCCTTCTGGTTCGCGATCGCGATGATGCGTGTCATGGGGTCAGAGCCGCAATACGGTTGGAACGCAAAGTCGGGGCGCGCATCGGAGCCGTATTACGGCTCTGACCCCACTACACGCATGACGATCAGGTGACGGACACCCTCGAGCCCCGGCACGTCGAGTCGCGGCGTCGCGACGACCTCGATGCCGGCGGGCAGCTCGACGAGCTCTTCGTCCGGATGCACGCCCTTCATCGCGAGAATCACGCCGCCTCCGGCGAGGTGGGGCTTCGCGAGGCGCACGAAGGTCGCCAGGTCGGAGAACGCGCGCGAGATCACGACGTCGAACTTCCGTGCGGGCGCATAGTCCTCGACGCGCGTCGCAACGGCCTCGACGTTCGGCAGCGGCAGCTCGATCGCGGCCTGGGCGAGGAAAGCCGCCTTCTTGCTCGCCGAATCGACGAGCACGACGTGCGCATCGGGACGCGCGATCGCGATCGGGATGCCCGGCAGGCCCCCGCCGCTGCCCACGTCGAGCACGGCGATGCCTTCGCGCCCGGGCAGGTGAGGCACCACCGCGAGCGAGTCGAGTGCGTGGTGCGTGACCATCCGCTCGGGCTCGCGGATGGCCGTCAGGTTGTAGGTGCGATTCCACTTCGCGAGCAGCGCGAGATACGCGGCGAGCTTCGCGTGCCCGCCTTCGGGCAGCGCGACGCCGAGCCGCGCGAGCCCGGCGGGGAGGGTGACGGGAAGGGCGACCTCGGTCATGCCGCGTCCTCCCGGACCAGGCCGCGCTTCAGGTGCACGAGCAGGAGCGAGATCGCCGCCGGGGTGATGCCCTGCATCCGCGCGGCCTGTCCGACCGTGTCCGGCCGCTGCTGATTGAGCCGCTGCTGCACTTCGGTCGACAGCCCGCGGACCGTCCGGTAGTCGAGATCGGGCGGCAAGCGCGCCTCCTCCTGCGCGAGCGCGCGGGCGATCTCGTCCTTCTGGCGCTCGATGTAGCCGGCGTACTTGATCGACACCTCGACCTGCTCGGCGACCGCCGGATCGTCGACAGGTCGGCCCGCGCCGGGCAGCGTCATCAGCGCCGCGTAACCGACGCCGGGCCGGCGCAGCAGATCGGCGAGCGTGCACGCCTGGTCCAGCGGCGCGCCGACGACGCGCTCGATCTCGTGGCGCGCGACGACGTTCGGATTCACCTGCGTGGCCTTCATGCGCTCGGTCTCTCTCGCGACGGCGTCGCGCTTCCTCGCGAACGCGTCCCAGCGCGCGTCGTCGACGAGGCCCAGCCGCCGCCCGTGCTCGGTAAGGCGGAGATCCGCGTTGTCCTCGCGCAGCTGCAGCCGGTACTCGGCGCGCGACGTGAACATCCGGTAGGGCTCCGAGACGCCGCGCGTGATCAGGTCGTCGACCAGCACGCCGAGGTACGCCTCGTCGCGCCGCGGGCTCCAGCCCTTCTCCCCGCGCACGCGGAGCGCGGCGTTCGCGCCCGCGAGCAGCCCCTGGGCCGCCGCTTCCTCGTAGCCGGTCGTCCCGTTGATCTGTCCCGCGAAGAAGAGTCCGTTCACCGACTTGGTCTCGAGCGTCGCGTGCAGCGCGCGCGGGTCGAAGTAGTCGTACTCGATCGCATAGCCCGGTCGCAGGATGTGCGCGCGCTCGCATCCGGGCAGCGACCGAACCATCGCAATCTGCACGTCGAACGGCAGCGACGTCGATACGCCGTTCGGATAGATCTCGTTCGTCGCGAGGCCCTCGGGCTCGAGAAAGACCTGGTGCGACTCGCGTGCGGCGAAGCGCACGACCTTGTCCTCGATCGACGGGCAGTAGCGCGGGCCCACGCCCTGGATCACGCCCGCGTAGAGCGGCGAGCGGTCGAGCGCGCCGCGGATGATCTCGTGCGTCCGTCCGGTCGTGTGCGTGATCCAGCACGGGCGCTGCGCCGGATGCATCGCGCGCGAGCCCATGAACGAGAACACCGGCTCGGGGTCGTCGCCGGGCTGCACGGCGAGGCGGTCGAAATCGATCGTGCGGCCGTCGAGGCGCGGCGGCGTGCCGGTCTTCAGGCGCCCGGCCGGGAGCCTGCGCTCGCGCAATGCGGCGCCCAGCCGCTTCGCCGGCGGATCGCCCGCGCGGCCGGCTTCATGATTCTGAAGGCCGACGTGGATCAGCCCCGAGAGGAAGGTGCCGGTCGTGAGCACGACGGCGTCGGCGTGGAAGGCGAGCCCGATCTGCGTGACGACGCCCGTGACCCGGTCGCCCTCGACGATGAGATCGTCGACCGCCTGCTGGAACAGCGTAAGGTTCGGCTGGTTCTCGAGCCGGCGCCGGATCGCCGCCTTGTAGAGGATGCGGTCGGCCTGCGCGCGCGTCGCCCGGACGGCCGGCCCCTTGCTCGCGTTGAGCGTCCGGAACTGGATGCCGGCCTCGTCGGTGGCGATCGCCATCGCGCCGCCGAGCGCGTCGACTTCGCGGACCAGGTGACCCTTGCCGATGCCGCCGATCGACGGGTTGCAGGACATCTGGCCGAGCGTTTCGATGCTGTGCGTGAGCAGCAGCGTCGACACGCCCATGCGCGCCGACGCGAGCGCTGCCTCGGTGCCCGCATGGCCACCGCCGACGACGATCACACCGAAGCGATATATGAAGTCCATGATTATTAATGTCTTTTCCCACCCGACGACACGGACGGGGCTGCGGATTATAGCGCGGGAGGCGCCTGCCCCGCCATCGGTGTTTCACGTGAAACGGGACGTCGGCGCGCTGCGGGCCACCAGCGTCCGCAGGATGGTCGACGCAGACCGGAACCTTCCGTGATGGTACCGGCAAGTCCACCCCTGTCGCCGTGAAGGCACCCGCCGCCACCGGCAGGAATCTCGTGTCTGCACTGCTTCGGGGCCCGCGAGACGCGCATCCGGGCAGGCGGCGACCGCCCAAGGGACATCGATCGATTCGGGACTGCCGCCGTCCCACGGGGGTGCGCGTCGACGAGGCCGGCCCGCTTGCCTCCGGGAGACCTTGCCCGGTACCGGCCGCTCGCCGCACGTGCCGCCCGGACGGCGACGCCCCAAGCAGTCGGTGCCGCGACGAATCCCGGAACGAACGCGCTTCCTCTTCGCGCGGCGTCGATGCCGGCCGACCCGATCGGCCGCAGGCTCGCCGAACGCCTCCCGGCCATCCGGACGACCGAGACCCCTGCGGACTCGCGGACGTGGTCCGCAACGGTCGACTGCCGCAGGCACCCGTCGTTCGGCCAAACCGCCGGGCGGCGGACACCCGCCCCGACGGAGAACGTCGGCGCACGCCGACGAGGCATGCCCGCCGATCCCGTCCGGCCCGGACCGATCCCATGGCCGGGCGCAGCTCCGATTGGGTTTGCCTGAAGTACAGGCGTGGCTGCGAACCCGCCCGCCCGGCTGGCGCGACTTGGCCACCCGCCCGGCGACACCGATCATCTGGCGCCGCCCGCCCTGCGTCCGCGCCGCTGCGTGCCACCCGCGGCGGTGGACTGCGGACCCGGCGATGGCGCCGCCCGAGGTCGTCGGTGCCGGTTTCACGTGAAACCAGGCCTCGTGCCGGGAGGCGGGTGCCCGACGGTCCGTTGCCCGAACCCGCCGCCCTTCTCCCACGCGGCACGGCTTCGGCACGTCCGCCGCATCATCGACCTGGACGATCCGGCACGTCGCAGCCTGAGTTGGCGTCCCGGCCCTCCGGAGAACCTTTGGAGCTCCTACGCTTCCGCGCGGCCACGCGGGAGAGCCATTCCCGATCGATCCGGATCGCCGCGGCGCGACGACCGGGGATCCGGGCGCGGGACCGACGATGGCGTTCCCGGGTCGGCCGGAACGAGGCCCGCATCGCGAGCCCCTCGTCGCGGATCTCCGGGACGGCGCCGCCCTTCCCGCCAACCGCGCCGAGGCGCCGGTCCGGGACCCGTGGCGTTCGCCATCGGCGCCTTCCACCGTCGCCGGAGACGGATGCGAGCGGCAACCCGAAGCGACAACGGCGCCCGAAGGCGCCGTTGAGTCAGTAAGCGCTCGCTGTCGGCATCTATCGCGCCAGACGTCCCCCAAGCTTGTTCCGCTCGATCGTCAGTGCCGGGGGCCGCTTCTCGCCGACGCGGGCGAACAGCTCGTCGTGCGCGGCGAGTTCGCGCTGCCAGGCCTCGACGTCGACTCCGATCGCCTGGGCGAAACGCTCGGGCGCGAACTCGATCCCCGCCCAGTCCAGGTCCTCGAAGTCGGGCACGATGCCGAGCGGCGTTTCGCGGCCCTTCGCGGTGCCTTCGCAACGCTCGAAGATCCACTTGAGCACGCGCATGTTGTGGCCGAAGCCCGGCCAGATGAAGGTGCCGGCCTCGTCCTTGCGGAACCAGTTCACGCTGAAGATATGGGGAGGATGCGCGATCCGGCTGCCCATCGACAGCCAATGGGCGAAGTAGTCGCCGACGTGATAGCCGCAGAACGGCAGCATCGCGAACGGGTCGCGCCGGACCTCGCCGACCGCGCCGGCCGCCGCCGCCGTCGTTTCGGAACCCATCGTCGCGGCCATGTAGACGCCCGACTCCCACGTCGGCGCCTCGACCACCAGCGGCATCGTGTCCGAGCGACGGCCGCCGAAGACGAACGCCGAGATCGGCACGCCGGCCGGGTCGTCCCAGGCGGCGTCGAGGGACGGGCACTGCGTCGCGGCGACCGTGAATCGCGCGTTCGGGTGCGCCGCCTTGCGGCCGGACCTTCCATCGGCCGGCGTCCAGTCCCTGCCCTGCCAGTCGACCAGGTGCGCGGGCGGCTCCTTCGTGAGCCCTTCCCACCAGACGTCGCCGTCGTCGGTCAGCGCGACGTTGGTGAAGATCACGTTCGACTCGAGCGTGTGCATCGCATTCGGGTTCGACTCGTACGACGTGCCCGGCGCGACGCCGAAGTAGCCCGCCTCCGGGTTGATCGCGCGGAAGTGCCCGTCGGGGCCGGGCTTCAGCCACGCGATGTCGTCGCCGATCGTCGTCACCTTCCAGCCCTCGAAGCCGGGCGGCGGGATCAGCATCGCGAAATTGGTCTTGCCGCAGGCGCTGGGGAACGCCGCCGCGACGTAGCGCTTGTCGCCGGCCGGAGAGGTCACGCCGAGAATCAGCATGTGCTCGGCGAGCCAGCCCTCGTCTCGGCCCATCACCGAGGCGATGCGCAGCGCGAGGCACTTCTTGCCGAGGAGCGCGTTGCCGCCGTAGCCCGAGCCGTACGACCAGATCTGGCGCGTCTCCGGGAAGTGCACGATGTACTTGTGGTCGCGATTGCAGGGCCACGCCGTGTCGCGCTGACCCGGCGCGAGCGGCGCGCCGACCGAATGCACGCAAGGCACGAAGTCGCCGTCCGTCCCGAGCACGTCGCAGACGGCGCGCCCCATCCGCGTCATCAGCTTCATGTTGACGACGACGTAGGGGCTGTCGGAGATCTCGACGCCGATCTGCGCGATGTGGCTGCCGAGCGGCCCCATCGAGAACGGCACGACGTAGAGCGTGCGCCCGCGCATCGCGCCGTCGAACAGCCCGTCGAGCGTCGCGCGCATCTCGCGCGGCGCGCGCCAGTTGTTGGTCGGGCCGGCATCGTCCTCCCGCTCGCTGCAGATGAACGTCCGGTCCTCGACGCGCGCGACGTCCGAAGGGTCGGAGCACGCGAGGAAGCTGCCCGCCCGCTTCGCCGGATTGAGTCGCTTGAGCGTCCCCGACGCCACCATCTCGTCGCACAGCCGCTTGTACTCGGCATCGCTGCCGTCGCACCAGACGATGCGGGCGGGCTTGGTGAGCGCGGCGATCTCGCGCACCCAGCCCAGCAGGCGCGGATGCTTGACGTAGTCGGGGGCCGCGACGGAGGCGGCGAGCGTGGCGAGGGATTCGGGCTGGTTCATCGGATTCCGTCGTGGCGTGACGTGAAAAGGTGAGGGCGCGATTCGTGGATCGCGCCGCAGAATCGCGAGAATCTAGCACGCGCGCGCGTCCCGTCCGAAGCGCCCGCGCACGCGGACAAGTGGCCTGACCAATCCGCAGGAAGCTGCGCCACGGCCCACCTCTGCGCTAGCGGCTGCCGGCGACCGCCACGACGAAGAGCCTTCGGAAGGGAAAGAGCGACGAGCCGTCGGCTTCACGCGGATACGCGCGGGCAATGCGCTCGCGGTAGTCGCCGAGGAAATCCCGCCGCGCCTCCCCGTCGTCCCCGAGACGCTCGAAGAACGGCAGCAGCCAGGTCCCCGACACGAACGCAACGACGGGATGCTCGCCGTCGTCGCGAGGCGCGAGACGTTGCAGGTAGCTCGTCTCCCAGATGTCCACCGCCGCGCAGTGCGGCGCGAGCCAGCGCAGGTACGCCTCCGGCCCGGCCACCGGCGCGGGGCGCACCAGCGACGCGAGCCGTGCGCGCCAGCGCCCGGTCGTGGCGACCTCCGCGACCGCGACGTGCGACGGCGCATCGAAGTTGCGCGGCATCTGCACGGCAAGCACGCCTCCGTCCGCGACGGCGCGCGCGAGACGCGGGAACAGCGACGCGTGATCGGGAAGCCAGTGCAGCGCCGCGTTGCTGTAGACGACGTCGATCGCGCCGTCCGGCGACCACGCCGCGAGGTCGCACGCCTCGAACCGTACGTTCGCGAGGTCGCTCGCCAGGGCACGCGCCTTCGAGAGCATCGGCTGCGAGTTGTCGACGCCCACGACGGACGCGCCCGGCCAGCGGCGGGCGAGCAGTCGCGTCACGTTGCCGGCGCCGCACCCCAGGTCGACGACGGCGCGCGGGCCGTCCGCGGCCACGCGCGCGAGCAGGTCGATCGCCGGCCGCAACCGGTGGTCCTCGAACTCGAGGTACTGCTGCGGATCCCAGCTCACGGAGAACCCCCGCGGTCCCGCGCACGGTACCAGCGCCGCGCACGCGCGAACACCGCGGGCGTCGCGAGCAACAGCACGACGACCCGCGTCACGTGGAACGCCGTCACCAGCGGAACACCCAACTGGAGCACCTTGGCGGTGATGCACATCTCGGCAATGCCCCCGGGCGCGTTGCCGAGGACCAGCGTCGCGGGGTTCTGCGCGGAGACCCACGCGAGCCCCGCGCCGAACATCGTCGAGAGCACGATCGACAGCAGTACCGTCGTCGCCACCGCGCCGACGAACCGGTGCGCTCCGCGCAGGAAGTCGGGCTGGAAACGCGAGCCCAGCGCGCAGCCCAGGAGGAGCTGACCGGCGTTCGACACGACCGGCGGCATCGAGGAGAGGTCTGCGCCGAGCGCGGTCAGCGGAATCGCCAGCGCGAGCGAGCCCAGCACGAACGCATTCGGCGCGGCGAACGCCTGGAAGACCAGGCTGCCGGCGAGCGTCGCGCCCATCAGGATCGCGAAGCCTCCGGCGTCGAACGTCGTCGCGCCCGGAACGTAGAGATCGGCGCCGTGGATGCCGAGCGCGGTGATCGCCCCCGGGACGACCGCGACCACGATCAGGATGCGCAGGCTCTGCGCCGCCGCGATGCGATCGACGCGGCCGCCGAATCGCTCGCCGAGCGTGGCCATCTCGGCGGCGCCGCCCGGCACGCTGGCGAAGATGCCGGTCGTCCGATCGAGGCCCGCGAGCCGCGCGAGCGCGATGCCCGAGACGTAGCCCAGGACGATCGCGAACGCCGCGCCCGCGGCGAGCAGGTACCAGAGACCCGCGACTTCGCGCACCACGGCGGACGTGAAGTACAGGCCGAGCGAGGTACCGATGATCCACTGCCCCGCGTAGCGCGAAGGCAGCGGCGCCTCGATGCGCGCGCCCGCGACGCGGAGGAGGGCGATCGAGAACAGCGGACCCAGCATCCACGGGATCGGCGTGTGCAGGACGCTGCACAGCCAGCCCGCCGCGCCGCCGATCGCGAGCGTGGCGACGGCGCCCATGACGCGGCCGGGGGTCACCTGCGCAGGGCGCGCCGCTCGCGGACGACCTTGACCCCCCACGGGACCAGGACCAGCAACACGGTAAGCGCGAGCAGCGTGGCCGAGATCGGGTGGGTGAAGAACACCGTCGGGTCGCCCTGGCTGATCGCCAATGCCCGGCGGAACTGCGACTCGGCGAGCGGTCCGAGGATCAGTCCGATCACGGCCGGCGCGACCGGGAAGCCCCAGCGCCGCATCATGAAGCCGAGCAGCCCGAACACGTACAGCGTCGCGAGGTCGACCACCGACTGGTGCAGGCTGTAGGCGCCCAGCGTCGCGAACACGAGGATGCCCGCGTACAGCAGCGGCTGCGGGATCTTCAGCACCTTCACCCACAGCCCGATCAGCGGGAGGTTGAGGATCAGCAGCAACACGTTGCCGATGTACATGCTGGCGATGAGGCCCCAGACGAGCGTCGCCTGCGTCTGGAACAGGAGCGGCCCCGGCTGCAGGCCGTAGTTCTGGAACGCCGCGAGCAGGATCGCCGCCGTCGCCGACGTCGGGATGCCGAGCGTCAGCAGCGGCACCAGCACGCCGGCCGACGACGCGTTGTTCGCCGCCTCCGGTCCGGCCACGCCTTCGATCGCGCCGTTGCCGAACTCCTCCGGGTGCTTCGAGAGCTTCTTCTCGAGCGCGTAGGACAGGAACGTCGGGATCTCCGCGCCGCCCGCGGGAATCGTGCCGAACGGGAAGCCGATCGCCGTCGCGCGGAGCCACGCCGGCCACGATCGCCGCCAGTCCTCGCGCGACATCATCAGCGAGCCCGACATCTTCTCGATCGTCTCCGGCAGCCGGCTCTGGTAGGCCGCGACGTAGAGCGCCTCGCCGACGGCGAACAGGCCCACGGCGAGCACGACGACGTCGATGCCGTCCATCAGCTCCGGCACGCCGAACGCGAAGCGCATCTGCCCGGTCTGGTCGTCGATGCCGACGAGCCCGAACAGCAGGCCCAGGAACAGCATCGTCAGCCCGCGCACCATCGACGACCCGAGCACCGCCGCGACCGTCACGAACGCGAAGACCATCAGCGCGAAGTACTCGGTCGGACCGAACTTGAGCGCGACTTCGACCACCAGCGGCGCGAGCACCGTCAGGAGCATGGTCGCGATCGTGCCCGCGACGAACGAGCCAATCGCGGCGGTCGCGAGCGCGGGTCCCGCGCGGCCGCGCTTGGCCATCTTGTTGCCCTCGAGCGCGGTGGCGATCGACGCCGACTCGCCGGGCGTGTTGAGCAGGATCGTCGTCGTCGAGCCGCCGTACATCGCGCCGTAGTAGATGCCGGCGAACATGATGAGCGCGCCGGTCGCGTCGAGCTTCGACGTCAGAGGCAGCAGCATCGCGACGGTGAGCGCGGGGCCCACGCCCGGCAGCACGCCGATCGCCGTGCCGAGCGTGACGCCGAGGAAGCCCCACAGCAGGTTGATCGGCGTCAGCGCGACGCCGAAGCCGGCGACGAGGGCCTGGAGTGTCTCGGTCATCGGCGGGACCCGATCAGATGCCGGCGCCGCCGAGCAGGGGCGAGAGCCAGCCGGCCGGCAGGTTCACGTTCAGGAACTTCACGAAGAACAGGAACACCGCGAGCCCCAGCACGACGCCGATGCCGAGGTCGCGCGCGATGCGCGTGCTGGAGAAGCCCCGCGCGACGCAGGCGTAGAGCGCCGCCGCCGCGAGCACGAAGCCCGCCGTGTGGATCAGCGCCATCTGCAGGAACAGGCCGGCGCTGACCCAGGCGAACGCCGACGGCAGGAACGCGTGCTCGCCGCGCTCGGCCGCGTCTTCCGGCACCGCGTCGCGCCAGCCGCCGGTGAACACCTCGGCCAGCAGCCACAGGCCGAGCAGGACCAGCCCGCCGGCGACGAACTTCGGCATGAAGTTCGGCCCGACCCGCGCGTAGCCGCCGGCGTCCGGGAGCGAGTACGCGATCGCGCTCGCGGCGAGTCCCAGCGCCAGCACGCCGAGCGACAGCACGACCTCGACGCGGGAGTGCGCCGCCGCGGCCATCGCTACTTCCTGAGACCGAGCGAGGTCAGGATGCCGGCGATCCGCTTCGTGTCCTCCTCGACGAACGTCTTGTACGCGTCGCCGGACAGGAACACCGGGTCCCAGCCGTACTTCGCGAGCGATTCCTTCCACGCGGCCGACTCGGTCGCCGTCTTCACCGCGGCGATCAGCGCGTCGCGCTGCGCGGTCGTGATGCCCGGCGCGGCGAACACGCCGCGCCAGTTGCCCAGCACGACGTCGATGCCCTGCTCCTTGAGGGACGGGATCCCCTCCTCCTTCGCGGGAGCCGACACCGCGAGCGCGCGCATGCGCCCGCCCTTGATGTGCTCGGCGAACTCGCCCAGCCCCGCGATGCCGGCGGTCACGTGCCCGCCGACGATGTTCGCGACCTGGTCGCCGCCGCCCTTCGCCGCGACGTAGTTGACCTTGGACGGATCGACGCCCACGGCCTTCGCGATCAGGCCCGCGAGGATGTGGTCGGAGCCGCCGGCCGAGCCGCCGTGCCAGCTCACCTTGCCGGGGTCGGCCTTGAACGCGGCCACGAGGTCGCTCATCGTCTTGTGCGGCGAGGCGGCAGGCACGACGACGACGAGGTATTCGCTGGTCAGCCGCGCGATCGGCGTCACCATCGTCAGGTTCACGGGCGATTTCTGAAGCTCGATGCCGCCGACCATCACCATGCCGCCCATCAAGAGCGCGTTCGGGTCGCCCTTCGCGCTGTTGACGAACTGCGCGAGCCCGATCGTGCCGGCCGCGCCGCCCTTGTTGTCGAACTGCACGGACTGCACGACCTTCGCCGACTGCATCGCGGCCGCGAGCGCGCGGCCGGTCTGGTCCCAGCCGCCGCCCGGGTTGGCCGGGATCATCATCTTGACGTTGTCGAGCGCCGCGGCGCCGCCGGAGGCCAGCAGGGCGCCGGCGAGGATCGTGAACGCGATGCCGCGCCGGGCGCCGCGGACGAGCGTGCAGGTGAGAGTCATGGGGTTCTCCAGGGCGTTCTTGGGGGGGAAGGAGCGGGTAGGCGCCGGCAGTCGCGCGCACCGGGGGCGCTCATGGTCCACGGATTCGGGGGGAAATTCAATCGGGGTCCGGAAACCGTGGCGCGAGTCCGCGATGGTTCGGGGGAAGCCGGGGTCTGCACGGATCTCCCGATCCGCTCACCCTGCTGCTCCTGTTCCCGGGCGAGGGCGAGGACGCCGACCGTGCGCGCGGCAGGAGCGGACCGCCGCCTGCGGGCGGCCAGATTGCGTCGGGTTCCCGGACCCTCGCCGTTCCCGCGCTGACGGGCCGGCCCGGACGCTGGCGAGGTTGGGCACCCGCAACGCCGACGAGCGGGGTGGGTGCGGCCAGGGGTGGTGTTCCCGTCAGGCGGGCTTCCTCGCGCGCTCCCGCAGGACCGCTCCCGCGTCCCGCGCGATCCCCTGTCCGGCGCGCATGCATCGGAGCGGTCGACCACGCCCACCCGCCTCACTTCCCGATGCAGAACCGCGAAAAGATCACCCCCAGCAGGTCGTCCGCGGTGAACTCGCCGGTGATCGACGCGAGCGCGACCTGCGCCTCGCGCAACGCCTCCGCGTAGAGCTCGAGCGGCGGCCGGCTTTCGGCCAGATGCGAGGACGCCTCGCGCAGCCGGGCGGCCGCGTCCTCGAGCGCGACCACGTGCCGCGCGCGCGCGATGAACGCGTCCTCGTGCGCACCCTCGACGCCCGCGATCGCGAGCACCTCGCGCTCGAGCAGGTCGACGCCCTCCCCCGACAGCGCCGACAGCCACACGTGCGCACTTGCGACGTCGCCGGTTCGGCTCTCGACCCCCGGCGCACGCGCGGCAAGATCGCACTTGTTGTGGACGACGATGCGCGGAAGCGCCGGCGGGAGCCGCGCGAGGATCGCGCGATCCTCGTCGTGCAGGCCGTCGCCCGATTCGCGCGCGTCGACGAGCACCAGTGCGAGGTCGGCACGCTCGACCGCGCTCCAGGTGCGCGCGATGCCGAGCTGCTCGATGGCATCGCCGGTCTCGCGCAGCCCCGCCGTGTCGACGACCGTGAGCGGGATGCCGCCGACCTCGATCGCGCGCTCGACCGTGTCGCGCGTCGTGCCGGGAATCGCCGTGACGATCGCGACGTCCTCGCGCGCGAGCCGGTTCATCAGGCTCGACTTGCCGACGTTCGGGCGCCCCACGAGCACGACGACGAGTCCCGAGGCGAGCCGCACGCCGGTCGCGGCGCGCGCGAGGAGCGCATCGAGGTCCGCGCGCAGGCGCCCGAGCCGGACCGACGCGTCGGACGCGCGGACGAACTCGACGTCCTCCTCGGGAAAGTCGAGCGTCGCCTCGGTGAACATCCTGAGCTCCGTAACGGCGTCGACGATCGCGCGCACCTCGCGCGAGAATTCCCCCGCCAGGCTCCGGGCGGCGGCGCGCGCCGCGGTCGCGCTCGCCGCGTCGATCAGGTCGGCGACGCTCTCGGCCTGCGCGAGGTCGAGCTTGCCGTTCAGGAACGCGCGCCTGGTGAATTCGCCGGGCTCGGCGAGCCGCGCGCCCAGTTCGATGCAGCGGGCGAGCAGGAGCCGCATCGCCGCCGGGCTGCCGTGCCCGTGGAGCTCGACGACCGTGTCGCCGGTGTACGACGCCGGCGCGGGGAACAGGATCGCGAGCCCCCGGTCGATCGGTCCGCCCCGGGCGTCGCGGAACGTCGCGTGGGTCGCGAGCCGCGGCGCGAGGTCCCGGGCGAGGACGCCGGCGACGATGGCGGCGACGCCCCCGGCCGTCCCGGACACGCGCACGACGCCGATCCCGCCGCGCCCGGGCGGCGTGGCGACGGCGGCGATCGTGACGACGGGCGGGCGCGATTCCATGGCCGCGACTCTACCGGAGCGGGTCGCGGCATGCGGATTGCATGGCCGAAGCATCGTCGTCACGTCGTGCCACGGAATGGCCTGACCCCCGAAAGCGACCCCGTGATCGAGTCCGCAGTCCCTGCCCTCCGACCGCTGTCGGCGGGTGCCGCGCGTCGGCCACGCCTGACGTGGGCCGTCGCATTGGCGGCTCTGGTGACGGCATCCGGCGCGCTCGCCCAGGGCACGCTGCTCGGCCAGGCGCTCGCCATCGAGGCGAACCTGCAGGGATTTCCCGGTCGCGCCGAATCCGAGCTGGCGGCGCTGGCGGCGAACGCCGACGCGGCCCCGGTCGCGGAACGCCGGGTCGTCCTGGTGCTCCTCGGCCAGGCGAAGGTGCTGACCGGCAAGGTCGCCGACGCCGAAGATCTCGCCGACACCCTCGAAGGCACGACGACGCCCCGCTCCGGAGACCCGGCGGACCGCGCCGCCGCGCTCATCGTTCGCGGTGCGATCGAGTCGTCGTTCGGCGAAGCGTCGAAGTCGCTCGCGCTCGCGCAGATGGCGCGGGAGCTGGCGACCGGCACCGGCGACCCGCACCTGCAGTACTGGGCCGCGATGGCGGCGGGCACCGTGGCGCGCACGCGCGGGCGCCCCGAGGATGCGCTGGCGAGCCTCCAGGACGCGCTGTCGCTCGCCGAGGCCGCCGACAACGCGTTCCGCCGATCGAGCGCGCTCTACCAGTTGTCGGTGCTGCAGCGCGAGCTCAGGAACGCACCGGAAGCGCTCGCCTCGAGCCTCTCCGCGTACCGGTTCGCGGAGGCCGCGAAGAGCGCGTACGCGATGGTCAATGCGCGGATGGCGGAATCGGCGGTGATGGAGCTCCTCGACCGACCGGCGCGCGAGCTCGCGGCCATGCAGGAGGCGCTGGCCATCGCCCGCAGTTCGCGCTCGACGACCGCGGAGGCGAAGGCGCTCATCAACCTGGCCGACATCCGCCTGCGTCGCAAGCAGTTCACCGAGGCGGCCAACCTCGCGCGCCGGGCCTCCGCGCTCGCGCAGTCGCTCGGCGACATCGGGCTCGACGCGACCAGCAAGGCGAACCTGGGGTTCGCTCTCCTCGGCCTCGGGCGCGCCGCCGAGGGCAAGCGTTACGCCGACGAAGCGATGGCCGAGTACGAGCGCGCCGGCGCGATCACGGAAATCGCCGAGCTCGCCGGCGAGTACGGCCGCAGCCTCGAACAGTACGGCGACTTCAGGGGAGCGCTGGCGATGTTCCACCGCGAGCGCAAGCTGCACGACGAGATCGCGCTGCAGGCCCGGCAGCGCATCCTGCTCGAGGTCCAGGAGAAGTACGAGTCCGAGAAGGCGCGCCGCGAGATCGACCTCCTGAACCGCGAGAACGCCATCAAGACCACCGCGATCGCGAACCAGGCGCTCGTCCAGCGCATCTGGTGGCTGCTGGCCGCGCTGTTCGCGCTGTCGTTCGTCGTGGTCGCCGTGCTCTATCGCAAGCTGAGGGCCTCGAACCGGCTGCTCGCGCACACGAACGTCGAGCTGAGCTTCCTGAGCAGCCGCGATCCGCTGACCGCACTCTACAACCGGCGCTACTTCCAGAACTTCATCGACGCCGAGGTCCAGTCGCCGGTCCGGCCCGGCCGCGAGGACCGCGACGCTTCCCGCGCGCTGCTGCTGATCGACCTGGACCACTTCAAGGAGACGAACGATCGCTTCGGCCACGCGATCGGCGACGCGGTGCTCGTCGCCGTCGCCGAGCGGCTGCGCCATACCTTGCGCGAGTCCGACATGATCGTCCGCTGGGGCGGCGAGGAGTTCCTCGTGCTCGCGAAGACCGCCCCCGAGCGGGTCGACGAGATCGCCGCGCGCATCCTGCGCGCGGTGGCGGCCGAGCCGATCGTGCTGAACGACAAGGTGATCCGCGCGACGGTGTCGATCGGCTACGCGCCGTTGCCGCTGCCGCCCGCGCGCACCCCGCTCTCGTGGGACCGCGCCATCGGTCTGGTCGACATGGCGCTCTACATGGCGAAGGTGAACGGTCGCAACCGCGCGTACGGCATCCAGCGGCTCAAGGGCGACGGCGATGCGTCGCTCGCGGCAGCCGAGCGGGACCTCGAGCGCGCATGGAAGGACGGTCTCGTCGACGTGGACGTCCTCTACGGTCCGCTGCCGTCGAGCGTGGTCCGGCTGGAGCCGCGCGACGCTCGCCCCGACCCGTCGGCGAGGGCTTCCCAGGGCTCGTAGACGCTGCCGGGACGCTCCCCGTGCCGCGCATTGCCTGCGCCGGCCGGAATCGCGAAGCCCTCCGGGGGGGAGGGCTTCGCGGGACGTCGCAGGCCGGTCGCCGTCAGCGCCGCTTCGCGGCCGCGAGCGCCTGTTCCTTCTCGAGCATCCGGTTCACCTGCCACTGCTGGGCGATCTGCAGGACGTTGTTGACGAGCCAGTAGAGCACGAGGCCCGCCGGGAAGAACAGGAACAGCACCGAGAACGCGATCGGCATGATCTGGAAGATCTTGGCCTGCACCGGGTCGGTGATCGGCGTCGGCGAGAGCTTGACCTGCAGCCACGCGGTGATCGCGTAGATCACGGGCAGGATGTACCAGGGATCGGGCGCCGAGAGGTCGTGGATCCAGCCGATCCACGGCGCGTGGCGCAACTCGACCGCGGACAGCAGCACCCAGTAGAGCGCGATGAACACCGGGATCTGCACGAGGATCGGCAGGCAGCCGCCCAGCGGGTTGATCTTCTCCTGCCGGTAGAGCTCCATCATCTTCATCTGGAGCTGCTGCTTGTCGTTCGCGTACTGCTCCTGCAGCGCCTTCAGCTTCGGCGCGACGAGCTTCATCTTCCCCATCGATCGCGCCGCCGCGGCGTTCAGCGGATAGAACGCGCCCTTGATCATGACCGTCATCGCGATGATCGCCCAGCCCCAGTTGCCGATCAGGCCGTGCAGCCACTTGAGCAGCCAGAACAGCGGCGCCGCGATCACGGTGAAGATGCCGTAGTCGACCGACAGGTCCAGCCCCGTCGCGACCTTCTTCAGCAGATCCTGGTCCTGCGGACCCACGAACAGCGGCACGGTGACCCGGGTGCTCGCGCCCGGGGCGGCGGCGCCCATCGGCACGATCACGCCGGCGGCATAGAGCCCGCCGTCGAGCTTGCGCGTGTAGAACTCGCGCGCCAGCTTCTTCTCGTCCGAGGGCAGCCACGCCGAGACGAAGTAGTGCTCGATCATGCCCACCCATCCGTCGGTGGTGCTCTTCGCGTACGGCACCTTCCGCGTCGGGTCCGCGGCGAGCTTGTCGATCTCGGAGGGCTCGACCTTCTTGAAATGGTCGGTTGCGTTGTAGACGACCGGACCGACGTAGGCGGCAGGGGCCATCGAGTTCTGCGGCACCGCCTGCTTGGTGTCGCGCGTGAGCTGGAAGTACGCGTACGGCGCCACCGGCGCGGAGCCTGCGTTGGCGACGTCGAACGTCGCGTCGATCAGGTAGCTCCCGCGATGGAACGTGAGCGTCTGCACGACCTTGTCGCCGTTGGCGCCGGTCGCGGCCAGCCTGACCTCGAGCTTGTCCTCGCCCGGCGCGAGCTCGCGCGGGCCCGGCAGCACCTCGTAGACCGTTCGGTGGTTCGGCATCCCCTCGCCGAGGAGCCCCGCCTGTGCGACGAACGTGCGCTCGGCGTTGCGCTGGAGCGCGAGGTAGGGCTTCGCCTTGTCGAACGCATCGCGATGCTGCGTCAGCGCGATCTGGGAGATCACGCCGCCGACCGGATCGATCTCGGCCGTGAAGAGATCGGTCCTGACGACGAGCGGCTGCTTCGTGGGCGCCGCCGCGACGCCTGCCCCCGCGGGAATGCCGCCCTGCGCCGGGCCGGGAACGGCCTGCGCGCCGGGCGCGGCAGCCGCCGGGACGGCCGCCGAAGGAACGTCGGCCGGCTTGTCCGGCACCGACGCGGATTTCGCGGGGACCGGAGGCGGCGGGCTCTTCTCGCGGTTCCACGCCTCGTAGAGCATCACGAGCGAGAACGAGAAGATGACGAGCAGGATCAGGCGTTGCGTGTCCATCGTGTCCTGGGAGCCGCCGGCGCGAGTCCGGCGAGGAAAGGCTCAGGGAACCGGGTCGTAGCCGCCCGGGTGATAGGGATGGCACCGGCAGACGCGCTTCGCCGCGAGCCAGCTGCCGCGTGCCGCGCCGTGGCGCTCGATGGCTTCCCGCGCGTAGTCGGAGCAGCTCGGGAAGAACCGGCAGTTGTAACCAAGCATCGGCCGGATTGCATACTGGTAGCCGCGGATCGCGGCGGTAAGCACTTGCTTCATCGGTCCGGGCTCACGCGGTCTGCCGCCCGCACAGCAAGGCGATCAACGCCGCGGCCTCGTCGGCCGCCGCATCGAGGTCCGGCCCCGGCGCGGGACGCTTCAGCCGCACGATCAGGTCGTAGGCTTCGATCCCGGGTCGCGCGCGGCGCAGTGCTTCGCGGACCTTGCGCTTGAACCGGTTGCGGTCGACCGCGCGAGGCAGCGCCTTGCGTCCGACCACGAGGCCGGCGCGTCCTGGCGTTCGCGCCGCGCTGGCGGCTACGAGTTCGATCCATCGGCCCTGGCGGCGACGTCCGCTGCGAAACAGCGCTTCGAACGTCCCGATCCCGGTCAGGCGAAAGCGTCGCTCGCCCGCGGGCGGGCGGCCGGGACGGTGGGAGGGAACGATCAGGCGGAGAGCCGGACGCGGCCCTTGGCGCGGCGCGCCGAGAGCACCTTGCGCCCGCCGACGGTCTTCATGCGGGCCCGAAAGCCGTGGTTCCGCGCGCGGCGGATCTTCGAGGGTTGGAACGTGCGTTTCATGGCGTTTCCGATCGCGGTCCGGAGTTCTGGCCCAACGCACCGGGGCTGTCCGGATTGGCTGGGGGAAAAGCCTTGTATTAGAACGCGTTGATGACGTTTCTGTCAAGGAACCCCCCGGAGCCCCGCGTTCGCGTGCGATGACGCGAGCATTCACTATCACGGCGGTGGCGTCCCGGCGTCCGGGAACCCCGACCGGCCGCCGGCGTACGGGCCGGTCTGTGGATAACTGCGCCCGCGACGGCTAGAATGTGCATAACCGCGGGCGCCCCGCCCGAGGTCGGACCATCCGGCGGGGCGCCCGTCCGTTTTTCCGCAAGGCCGCCTCCAGGGAAACCCAGGCACAAGAACGGCCGGCGAACCGAGCCACTCACACGATGTCCGTACCCTCCCCGACGCCCGCCGCCTGGACGGCCTGCCTCTCCGTCTTCGAGCGCGAGCTCACGCCGCAGCAGTTCGCCACGTGGATCCGGCCGCTCGCGGTCGAGCCCGGCGAGGGCAGCCTGAGACTCCGCGCGCCCAACCGTTTCGTCCTCCAGTGGGTAAAGGACCGGTTCGGCAGCCGGATCGCGTCGGTGGCCCGCGAGGCCGCCGGCGTGCCGCTCGCCATCGAATACTCGGTCGCGGACCAGGTCTCCGCGCCGCCCGCCTCCGCCATCGACGCGAGCATCGAAACCGCGCCCGGGGACGACGAGGGTGCGTTCGACGATCCGCCCACGATTCCGGAGATCGCCCCGGCACCGCAGCCGTCGCGCCCGCAATCCGCCGTGCCGCGCCGGATCGAGCCCACGAGCCTCAACGGCACGTTCACGTTCGACTCGTTCGTGACCGGCAAGGCCAATCAGCTCGCTCGTGCCGCGGGCATCCAGGTCGCCGAGCACCCGACGTCGTACAACCCGCTCTTCGTCTATGGAGGCGTGGGGCTGGGCAAGACCCACCTGATCCAGGCGATCGGCCACGACATCCTGAAGCGCGAGCCCAACGCGAAGATCCGCTACATCCACGCCGAGACCTACGTCTCCGACGTCGTGCGCGCCTACCAGCACAAGGCGTTCGACGAGTTCAAGCGCTACTACCGGTCGCTCGACCTGCTCCTCATCGACGACATCCAGTTCTTCGGCGGCAAGAGCCGCACGCAGGAAGAGTTCTTCTACCTGTTCAACACGCTCATCGAAGGCCACAAGCAGGTGGTCATCACCTGCGACTCCTACCCGAAGGAGATCGCGGGCATCGAGGAACGGCTGATCTCCCGCTTCGGCTGGGGCCTCACCGTGGCCCTGGAACCGCCCGAGCTCGAGATGCGCGTCGCGATCCTGCTCGCGAAGGCCCAGCAGTCCCGGGTGCGCCTCGACGAGCAGGTCGCGTTCTTCGTCGCCAAGCACATTCGCAGCAACGTGCGCGAGCTCGAAGGCGCGCTCAAGCGGATCATCGCCTACGCGAACTTTCACGGGCAGGAGATCTCGCTCGCGCTCACCAAGGAAGCGCTGCGCGACCTGCTCGCGGTCCAGAACCGCCAGATCTCGATCGAGAACATCCAGAAGACGGTCGCCGACTACTACAAGATCCGGCCCTCGGAGATGCACTCGAAGAAGCGTTCGCGCGCGATCGCGCGGCCGCGCCAGGTGGCCATGGCGCTCGCGAAGGAACTGACGCAGCTCTCGCTGCCCGAGATCGGCAGCAACTTCGGCGGACGCGACCACACGACCGTGCTCCACGCCTGCCGGCAGATCGCGAAGCTGCGGGAGAGCCTTCCGGAACTGAACCACGACGTGAATTTCCTGCTCCAGGTGCTGCGGAGCTGACGGGGCGATCCGGCGATTTCCGGGCAGTCGGACGGCTGGAAGCCGGGGGGTTTTTGGCCTATAATTTGTGGATTAATCGGGTTTTTTCCCGGATTTCCGGACCGTCCCCAAAACATCCACAGACGACCCCGCGCTACTCCCGTCCGGGATACCGTCGCCAACATGCTGATTCGTCGTGGAAACAGGCACTTCTCCCCGCCCCGGGGCGGCCCTTATTAACGAATCCTAGTCTTTGACAATGCAACTCAAACAGATCGCACGCGACGCGCTGCTGAAACCCCTTCAGGCGGTATCCGGGATCGTCGAACGGCGGCACACGCTGCCGATCCTCGCGAACGTGCTGATCGAGCCGAAGGACGGCGCGCTCGAGCTCACCGCGACCGACCTCGAGATGCAGATCACCGCATTGGCCGAATGCACCGCCAGGGCCGGTGCCGCGACGACCGTCTCGGCACGCAAGCTCCACGATCTCCTGCGGGCGCTGCCCGACGATACGTCGCTCAACATCGACGTTTCGGGGAGCCGCATGACGGTGCGCGCGGGACGCTCGCGCTTCAACCTGCAGACGCTCGCGGCGGGCGATTACCCCCGGATCAGCCTCGGGCAGGACAAGCTGCAGTCGCTGTCGCTGCCGCAGAAGGACCTTCGCGCGCTGTTCCGCCTGGTCGAGTTCGCGATGGCCCAGCAGGACATCCGCTACTACCTGAACGGGATGCTTCTGGTGATCGATCGCGGGTCGCTGCAGGCGGTCGCGACCGACGGCCACCGCCTCTCCTGGGCGAGCCTGGCGGTCGACGGCGAGTTCACGCGACAGGAGGTGATCCTGCCGCGCAAGACCGTCCTCGAGCTCGGGAAGCTCCTGACCGACGGCGACGATCCGGTCTCGATCGACATCCTCGCGAACCAGGTGCGCTTCCGCTTCGCGAACGTCGAGCTCGTGTCGAAGGTCGTGGACGGCAAGTTCCCCGACTTCAACCGCGTGATCCCGGTGGGACACACGAAGTCGATCACGCTCGACCGCAGCGTCGTCCTCGCGGCCCTCCAGCGCGCGGCGATCCTCGCGAACGAGAAGTTCCGCGGCGTCCGGCTGGTGCTCGGTCCCGACCACATGAAGATCATCTGCTCGAACGCCGAGCAGGAGGAGGCCGAGGAGGAGCTTGAGGTCGCCTACAAGGGCGAGGCGCTCGACATCGGCTTCAACATCACCTACCTGCTCGGCGTGCTCCAGAACATCGAGAGCACCGAGGTCGCCTTCGCGTTCGGCGACGCGAACTCGAGCGCGCTGATCACGATCCCCGGCCGCGACGACTTCAAGTACGTCGTGATGCCGATGCGCATTTGATCGCCGCCAGGTGATCCGCATTCCGCGCGTGCCACGCCTGCCCTCGCGGGAGGCGTGTCCGCCGGGCGCCGCGCGAGCCGTCGACGACGGCAGCGGCAAACGTCTTTCGATGAAGGTCCCCCGCGCATGACCCCAGCAATGCCCAAGCCCCAGCCCGCCGCCGCCGACTACGACTCGTCGAGCATCAGGATCCTCAAGGGACTCGACGCGGTCCGCAAGCGTCCGGGGATGTACATCGGCGACACGTCCGACGGCACCGGCCTGCACCACATGGTGTTCGAGGTGCTCGACAACGCGATCGACGAGGCGCTCGCCGGACACTGCGACGAGATCAAGGTCGTCATCCACGCCGACAACTCGGTGTCCGTGATCGACAACGGTCGCGGCATCCCGACCGACGTCAAGGACGACGACGAGGCGAAGCGATCGGCCGCCGAGATCGTGATGACCGAGCTGCACGCGGGCGGCAAGTTCGACCAGAACAGCTACAAGGTGTCGGGCGGCCTGCACGGCGTGGGGGTGTCGGTCGTCAACGCGCTCTCCGACTGGCTCAAGCTGCGGATCTGGCGCGCGGGCAAGGTCCACCAGATGGAATTCCGGCGCGGCGACGCGGTGGCGCCGCTCGCGGTGACCGGCGCCACCGACCGGCGCGGCACCGAGGTGCACTTCATGGCCTCGACCGAGACGTTCGGGCGGATCGAGTTCCACTACGAGATCCTCGCGAAGCGCATCCGCGAGCTGTCGTTCCTCAACAACGGCGTCAAGATCGAGCTCCTCGACCAGCGCGACGGGAAGAGCGAGAACTTCGCCTACGCCGGCGGGGTCAAGGGGTTCGTCGAATACATGAACCGCGCGAAGTCCGTGCTCCACCCGCGCGTCTTCCACGCGGTCGGCGAGAAGGACGGCACGACCGTCGAGGTCGCGATGCAGTGGAACGACAGCTACGCCGAGAACGTGCTGTGCTTCACGAACAACATCCCGCAGCGCGACGGCGGAACGCACCTCACGGGCCTGCGCCAGGCGATGACGCGCACGCTGAACAGCTACATCGAGAAGGAAGAGGTCGCGAAGAAGGCGAAGGTCGAGACCTCGGGCGACGACATGCGCGAGGGTCTGTGCTGCGTGCTGTCGATCAAGGTGCCCGAGCCCAAGTTCTCGAGCCAGACCAAGGACAAGCTCGTGTCCTCCGAGGTGCAGCCGATCGTCCAGGAGGTCGTGAGCGCGAAGCTCGCCGAATTCCTGCTCGAGTATCCGGCCGACGCGAAGATCATCTGCGGAAAGATCGTCGAGGCGGCGCGAGCTCGCGAGGCGGCGCGCAAGGCCCGCGAGTTGACGCGGCGCAAGGGCGTGCTCGACGGCATGGGCCTGCCCGGCAAGCTCGCCGACTGCCAGGAGCGCGACCCGTCGCTGTGCGAGATCTACCTCGTCGAGGGCGATTCGGCGGGAGGCTCGGCGAAGCAGGGTCGCGACCGCAAGTTCCAGGCGATCCTCCCGCTGCGCGGCAAGATCCTGAACGTGGAGCGCGCGCGCATCGACAAGGTGATCAGCTCGCAGGAGATCGTGACGCTGATCACGGCGCTCGGCACCGGTTTCGGCAAGGACGACTACAACCCGGACAAGCTGCGCTACCACCGCGTCATCATCATGACCGACGCGGACGTCGACGGCTCGCACATCCGCACGCTGCTGCTCACGTTCTTCTACCGCCAGATGCGCGAGCTCGTCGAGCGCGGCCACATCTACATCGCGCAGCCGCCGCTCTACCGGGCCAAGCAGGGACGCGAGGAGGTCTATCTCAAGGACGAGCACGAGCTGAAGCAGCATCTGCTCAAGGTCGCGCTGAAGGGCGCCGAGCTCGTTCCCGCGGCGGGCGCGCAGGCGCTCGCCGCCGACACGCTCTCTTCGGTCGCGCGCGAGTACCTGCTCGCGGAAGCGGTGGTCGAGCGGATGTCGCGCGTCGTCGACGCGGCGGTGCTCTACGCGCTGCTGGCGGGCGCGAAGGTCGACCTCTCGACCGAGACCGCAGCGAACCGCAGCGCCGGCGCGCTCGCGGAGGCGGTCGCCGACCCGGAGGTCACGGTCGAGGCCCGCTACGATGCCGCGAGCGAAAGCCGGCGGCTCGTCATCGTGCGCCGTCACCACGGCACGCCGCACACGACGGTGCTCGACGCCGACTTCCTCGAGAGCGGCGACGGCGCGCAGATCGCGTCGGCGGCCGGCATGCTTCAGGGGCTCATCCGGGCGGGCGCGAACGTCCGCCGCGGGGAGAAGGGTCGGCCGGTGAAGTCGTTCAAGGAGGCGCTCGACTGGCTGCTCGCGGAGGCGCGCGGGAGCGTGTCGATCCAGCGTTACAAGGGGCTCGGCGAGATGAACCCGGGACAGCTGTGGGAGACGACGATGGATCCGGCGGTGCGGCGCCTCCTCAAGGTGCAGATCGAGGACGCGATCGCATCCGACGAGATCTTCGACAAGCTGATGGGCGAGCAGGTCGAGCCGCGCCGCGCGTTCATCGAGAGCAACGCGCTGGGCGTGCGCAACCTCGACGTCTGACGCGCGGCGGCGGCGCGGACGCGAGCGACTTCAGGATCGGCGGGGAGAGACGACGATGGCGAAGAGGAAGACGGCCGGGGGGCTGCTGGGCAGGATCGGCGACGCCGTCGAGGCGGCAGGCGAGAAGGCGCAGGAAGTCGGCGCGACGCTCGCGCGGAAGGCCCGGGCCGTGAAGGCGAAGGCGAAGCGCGATTCGACCGCCGCGCAGGCCGAGGCGAAGCGGGCGCTCGGCAAGGCGAAGCGCACGGTGGCGCGCAAGGCGCAGGTCGTCGAGGCGGATGCGGAAGCGGCGCTTGCCGGTGCGAAGCGCGCGGTGAAGCGCAAGGCGCGGTCCGCCGCGGCGGGCGTCAGGAAGGCGGCGGGCAAGGTCGAGCGCGCGATGGGCGGCAGGCCGGCGCCGGCCAAGCGCAGGCCGGCCTCCGCGAAGACGACCGTGCGACGGATGACCGCGGCCGCGAAGTCGGCCATCGAGGAGGGCGCCGCGAGCGTCGCCACGGCTGCGCGGAAGGCCGGATCCGTCGTTCGCAGGGCCGCCGAAGGGCCCGCGAAGAAGCCGGCGAAGAAGTCCGCGAAGAAGTCCGCGGGGGCGCGCAGGCGGTGACGCGCGGTCCGGTCGCGGCGTGCTCGCCGAGAGCGGGCGCCGCATGATCCCGGGCGGCCCCGACGTCATCTGCGTCGGGATGGAGAAGGCGGGCACGGGCTGGCTCTACGACCAGCTCGCCCACGCCGATGGCGCGTGGATGCCGCCGATCAAGGAGCTGAACCGCTACTGCGGCGATCCGTTCTCGCCGTTCAACCTCCAGCGGCTCGAGGAGCTGAAGCGGCGGCAGGATCTGTCTCCTCGCGACCGCGCGTTCTTGCGCGCCTTCGAAGACGGCTCGCGGGGCGGCGGGGGCGACGCCTGGTATCGCGAGACGTTCGCGCTCAAGGACGGTCTCCTCTCGGGCGACATCTCGCCCAACTACGCGATGGCGGACGCCCGCGAGATCGACGCCGCGGTGCGCGAGTGCCCGGACGCGCGCTACGTGCTTCTGCTGCGCAACCCGGTGCGGCGTCTCTGGAGCGCGCTGTGCATGCGCGTGCGCAAGTCGCAGCTGTCGGCCGCCGATCTCGCCGACGCGTCGCGTGTCGCCGCGATCGTCGCCCGGCCCGAGCACACCGAGCGCTCGTATCCGACGCGCATATGGGACAAGTGGTCGGCGGTGGTGAAGGGCGGCGGAATCCGCTACTGGTTCCTCGAGGACATCGCGCGCGATCCCGTGCGCATCCGCGACGAGATCATGGCGTTCGCGGGCCTGCGGGGCGCTCCGGTGGGCATTCCGCCCGACTACAACCGGAAGAAAGGGCAGTGGCATGCGGACATGCGTGCCGAGGTCCGGCGGCATCTGTACGAACGGTTCGCCGACGAGATACGGCGGGCAGCGGAGCTGTTCGGCGGTCAGGCGGTGGCATGGCGGGACGAGCTCGACGCGGTGCTGGGGACCTCCGGCATCGATAGGCGATCGTCCTGAGGCGCTGCCGCGGTCGCAGGCCGGTCGCGAACCCCGCGGATCAGCTCGTGCGCATCCAGTCCGCGAACGCGGTGTCCTGAACCAGTTCCCGGCGTTCCACGTGGCCCGGCAGCGCAGTGGCGGAGATCAAATAGGAAGTGCGGAAGTAGTCGCGCAGGGCCCGCTCGCCGCCCGATTCGTAGATGCGCCACCACGCGGTCTTGAAGTCGCGGAAACGCACCTGCGGATTCGTCCCGCCCGTCTCGCCCGCCGCATCGGGCGCCGCGCCGCGCACCTGCGGGCTCCAGCGCGCCAGCGCGACGACCTTCCGCACGAAGCTCTCCTCGTCGTCGATCATGTAGTGATGAACGAGCGCGCGCGTCGGGCGCCAGGCCGCGCCCGCGACCGCGAAGCACCAGTGCGGACTGGTGATCTCGTGCTCGCGCACCCGGCTTGCGCGGTAGATCGACTTGCCCTTCCGGTAGCTCGTGTGCAGCGGGCTCGACGAACCGGTCGTGCGCCACGTCCGGCGAACGAAGACCGGTCCGTCGCGCGGATCGAGAGCCGTCGGGAGGAAGAGCTTCTGGTCCGAGTTGAGCCCCGGCGCCTCCGCGGGAACCTGCGAGACCAGTTCCCGAAGGTCGACGCCGGGAAGCCACCAGAACTCGTCGGTGTCCGAGACGGCGACCCATTGCGCCTGGCCGTGTCGCGCCTCGATGCGACGCAGGAGACGCCGCAGTGCCGCGAAGCGATCGTTCGGATCGGCGATGGTCTCCGCGGTCACCGCATCGCCGAAGGAGTGGAGCACGTCGCGCGTCGCGTCGGTGCTGTCGTTGTCCGCGATGGCGGCGTGATCGAATCCCCAGGCGAGATGGTGCGCGAGGTTGAGCCGAAGCAGCTCGGCCTCGTTCCGCGTGACGACGAACAGGACGTTCATGCTCGTGCGGAGGCCCCGACGCGCCCGAAGCGCATGCCATGGCCTCCCCTTCGACCATCCTAGCGCAGGCACACGGCAGGCGTCACCTCGCCTTGCTGCGGGGCCGGTGAGGGGCTGGTCCTTCGGACCGCGCCTCGGGAAGCTCGCCCGGCGTTCCCGGGTCGCCGATCCCGGCGATCGTGGCGTGGCTGCGGGCCGCGCTCGCTCGAGGGCGGTGCCGGACCTCGTGCGACAATCCGCCTCGCGATCATCGCGACGAGGCTCCCCGAAAGGCGGGACGATGCGGCGACTTTTCACCGGCTACGCGACACTGCTTCGGATGGCGCTCGCCTGCGCGCTCGCGGCGTCCGCCGCCGCCCACGCCGCGGGCCCGCGGCTGATCGTCCAGTTCCGCGACGACGACGTCGAGGCGGCCTTCTCGCCGGTGACGCGCGTCGCGAAGATGGCGCGCGAGTCCGGCGTCGAGGGGCGTTACGTGCGCCGGATGGCGCGCGGCGTCCACCTCGTCGAGCTCGACGGCGCCGCGGACGCGAAGGCGGCCGCGAAGTCCGCGATGGCGAGCGGCGGCGCGAAGATCGCCGTGCCCGACCGACGCCTGAAGCGCGCGGTGATCCCGAACGACACGTTCGTGGCGTCGCAGTGGTACCTGACGAACGACTACGCGTCGGTGAGCGCGTACGGCGCGTGGGACCTCACGACCGGCTCGTCGTCGGTCGTGGTGGCAGTGCTGGACACGGGCATCCTGCCGCACCCCGACCTCGCGGGCCGGGTCCTTCCGGGATACGACTTCATCAGCGACGTCGATACGGCCAACGACGGCGACGGCCGCGATCCGGATCCGGCCGACCCGGGCGACTGGGTGACGCAGACCGACATCGAAAGCGGCAAGTTCCCCGATTGCGAAAAGGAGAGTTCGAGCTGGCACGGCACGTCGGTCGCGGGCATCGTCGCGGCCAACACGAACAATGCCTATGCCGTCGCAGGCATCGACTGGGCGGCGCGCATCCTGCCGGTGCGCGTGCTCGGCAAGTGCGGAGGGTACTTCTCCGACATCTTCGACGGCATCGCGTGGGCTGCGGGCTTCGCGGTTCCCGGCGTTCCGGCCAACCCGACGCCGGCCCAGGTGGTCAACCTGAGTCTCGGAAGCACCGAAGTCGTGACGTGCTCGGCCGAAGAAGATGCGCTGTTCGCGCAGCTTCTCTCCGCGGACGGACTGCGCGCGTTCGTCGCCGCCGCGGGTAACGAAGCGGGCGATGCGAACCTGAACTTCCCGTCGTCGTGCCCGTCGACGATCGCAGTCACCGCGACCTCCGACACCGGTGACCGGGCGACCTACTCGAACTACGGGTCCAGCGTCGACGTCGCCGCCCCCGGCGGGGACCGGGGCGGGCTCGGGGGGCTCGTCTACGTCCTGTTCAATGCCGGCAAGACGGTGCCCGGCGCGCACGGGATCGGCGCGGGCGGCGGAACGAGCTTCGCGGCGCCGATGGTTGCCGGCGTCGCGAGCCTCATGCTCGCGGTCGCGCCGGGGCTGACGCCGCAGGAACTGCGGTCGATCATCCGGACGACGACGAAGCCGTTTCCGGCATTTTCGCTGTGCACGTCCCTCAGTTGCGGCCAGGGCATCGTGAACGCGGAGGCGGCAGTCGCGCTGGCGCACGCGACCGCTCGAGGCAGCGAGGTGCCGGTGGTCGAGTATTTCAACGAAGGCTTCGGCCACTACTTCATGACCGCGCAGCCGGACGAGATCGCAGGGCTCGATGCTGGCGCGTACAACGGTGCGTTCGTCCGGACGGGCGCGGGCTTCGGCGCCTGGGATGCGCCCGTCGCCGGGACGCAGCCGGTCTGCCGCTTCTTCACTTCCGCGTTCGCGCCGAGGAGCTCGCACTTCTACACGGCCGATCCGGTCGAGTGCGCGGGCGTCAAGACGAACCCGGACTGGCAGTACGAGACGATCGCGTTCCACATCGCGGTCCCGACGGCGGGCGCCTGCCCCGCAGGGACGCTGCCGGTCTACCGTATGTACAACAACGGCCAGACCGGCGCGCCGAACCACCGGTTCACGACGAGCCTCGCGATCTACCAGGACTTCACGACGCACCGGAACTGGAGCGGCGAGGGGATCCGGTTCTGCGCGCCGCAGTGACGCGCACCGGCGTATCGGAGCGCCGCTAGCGGCGCTTCGCGGTCGACTTCTTCGCGGCCGGCTTCTTCGCGGCCGGCTTCCTGGCCGCGGGCGCGGCAACCGTCTTGCGCGCGGCCGGGACCGCCTTCTTCGTCGCGGTCTTCGCGGCCGGCGACTTCGCCGCGGGCGCGGCGGTCGACTTCTTCACGGCGGGACGGGCAGCGGTCTTCGCCGCTCCTGACGGCGTCTTCGCGGCGCGCTTGCGCGCGGTCGGCGCGGGTTCCCTGGCCGTCCGGCGCGTCGTTGCGCTCCCGCGCGCGGTCTTCGACGGCGAACGGCCGGCCTTCTCGTCGACGAGCGCCACCGCCTCGTCGAGCGTGATCGCGTCGGCGCGTTCGCGGTCGGGAATCGTCGCGTTCACGTCGCCGTGCTTGACGTAGGGGCCGTATCGGCCCGCATGGAGCTCGACCGGTCTGCCGTCCTTCGGGTGCTTGCCGAGCACCTTGAGCGCCGCCGGCGCGGCGCGCGCGCCGCGGCCGCCGCCGGTGCGCTCGCGCTTCTCGAACTCGAAGCCGACCTTCCCGTCGGGCTGGCGCACGAGGAACGCGGAGAACGGACGGCGCGTGCGCGAGGACACGAACTGCAGCAGGTCGGTCCTGCCGGTCGCGAGCAGCTTCTCCATCTGCGCACGCTCGACGGTGCGCTGCAGGATCGTGCGTCCCGAGCGGAAGTCGCAGGTCTTGTCCGGGCCGACGGCGCGCTCGCAGACATACGCGGCGGGCGTCTCGAACACGCGCTGGCTGCACTTGGGGCATTGCCCGAGCGGAACCTGCCCGGTGAAGTCGGGCGCCTCGCCGTCGTCGTCGGAGAGCCGCGGCCCGAAATCGAACTCGACCTCGTTCGCGTCGTTGAGCCTGAGCTTCGCCGAGAACGGTCGCCCCAGCCGGCTGCGGAAGCCGTCGAGCGGGCCGATCTCGCGTTCGCGCAGCAGCGTCTCGGCCTCGGCGGGCTCGAGCTGCCGGCCGCCCAGGATCTTCCAGAAGGCGAAGTCGCACTTGATGCACTGGAACTTCTTGTACTTCTCGTGCACCTCGCCGCCGCACTTCGGGCACGGCGCGGTGAGCGTCGCGAAGTCGCCGGGAATCGTGTCGCTCTCGTAGTTCTTCGCCTGCGCGACGATGCGCTTCGTCATCGCGA
>CALDKM010000286.1:0-16022 GCA_937898875.1 uncultured Pseudomonadota bacterium
CCAAGGCGCTCGCCCCCCGGGGGGCGACTCGCGCAGCGAGGCTCGGGGGGATCACACCGCCGCCGGGCCGTCCCAAGGCGCTCGCCGCCTCCTCGGGGAGAGGGGGCGCGAAGTCCGCGCAGCGACGAGCCCGGGGGAGCGGACCGAATGACCGGCGTCGGCTTCGGTTTCCTGATGTTCGGCGCGATGCTCGTGCTGCTGGCGATCCGCGTGCCGATCGGCATCGCGATGCTCGTCACCGGCGTTGCGGGCTACGTGACGATGACCGGCTGGGCGCCGCTGCTCAACTACCTGAAGACGGTGGCGTGGGCGCGTTTCTCGGTGTACGACCTGTCGGTGATCCCGATGTTCCTGCTGATGGGACAGTTCGCGAGCCGTGGCGGGCTCTCGCGCGCACTGTTCAATGCCTCGAATTCACTGATCGGCCACTGGCGCGGCGGCGTCGCGATGGCGGCGGTCGGCGCATGCGCGGGCTTCGGCGCGATCTGCGGAAGCTCGCTCGCCACCGCCGCAACGATGGGCCAGGTCGCGCTGCCCGAGCTCCGGCGCCTGAACTACCAGCCCGCGCTCGCGACCGGCGCGCTCGCGGCCGGCGGAACGCTCGGCATCCTGATCCCGCCGTCGGTCGTGCTGGTCGTCTACGCGATCCTTTCCGAGCAGAACATCGCGAAGCTGTTCATGGCCGCGTTCGTGCCGGGCATCCTCGCGGCGATCGGCTATCTGATCGCGATCGCCGTCTACGTGCGCATCCGTCCGGAGGCCGGTCCCGCGAACGTCGAGCGGACCTGGCGGGAGCGGCTCGGCGCGCTGCGCGAGGTCTGGCCGGTGGCGACGCTGTTCGTCGTCGTCATCGGCGGCATCTACGGCGGCGTCTTCACGCCGACCGAGGCGGCCGCGATCGGCACCGTCGGCGCCCTCTTCTTCGCCGTGTGGCTGGGGGGCATGCGGTGGAAGGCATTCTTCGAGTGCCTCGCGGGCACCGCCGAGGCCGCCGGCATGATCTTCCTGATCCTGCTCGGCGCGGATGTCCTGAACGTGTTTCTCGCGCTCACGCAGATGCCCGGCGAGCTCGCGAGCTGGGTCGTGGGCCTCGGGCTCCCGCCGCTCGCGGTGCTCGCGGTGATCATGGGCATCTACGTCGTGCTCGGCTGCCTGATGGACAGCCTGTCGATGATCCTGCTGACGGTGCCGATCTTCCTGCCGATGGTGATGGGCATGGACTTCCACGGTCTCGACCCGACCGAGAAGGCCATCTGGTTCGGCATCCTCGCACTGATGGTCGTCGAGATCGGGCTCATCACGCCGCCGGTCGGCATGAACGTCTACATCATCAACAGCCTCGCACGCGACGTGCCGATGGCCGAGACGTTCCGCGGCGTCGTCCCGTTCCTGATCTCCGACGCGGTGCGCGTCGTGCTGCTCGTTGCATTTCCGATCCTTTCGCTGTGGCTCGTCCGCCTGCTGACCTGACGCGCGGCCGGCGCCGCGGCCGATGAACGCCACGCACGCGCTCGAGACGGGGGGCGGGGTGCACCTCGCCACCGAGCGATGGGTGCCCCCGCGCGAAGTGCGCGCGCACGTCGTATTCGTGCACGGGCTGGGCGAGCATCGTCGCGCCCTGCCGTACGTGCCGTTCTACGAGAAGCTCGCCACGAGCGGCTACGCCGTTCTCGCGTTCGACCTTCGGGGCCACGGCGCATCGGACGGGCCGCGGCTCTACGCGCGCGATTTCGCGGTTCTCGAGCAGGACGTCGCGCGGGCCGTCGGTGTCGCGGCGGACGACGCGCAGGGTCGCCCGGTGTTCGTGATCGGCGGAAGCCTGGGCGGCCTCCTCGCGATCGCCTCGGCGCTGAAGCCGCACGAGTCGCTCGCCGGCGTGGTCGCCGCGGCGCCGGCGCTCGACACGACGGGCGCGTCGCCGCTGATGAAGCGCCTGCTGCCGCTGCTCGCGCTGGCGGCGCCCCACTGGCGGCTCGACCCCGGGCTCGACGTCAGCGGCATCGCGCGCGATTCCGGGGCGCTCGCGGCGTACCTCGCCGACCCGTCGATGCAGATCGGCCGGATCACGCCGGCGCTCGCCGCGGCGACGCTGTCGGGGATCGAGCGCGTGATGCACCACGCCGACGACCTCGCCGTGCCCCTGCTCCTGCTCCACGGCCTCGCCGACCGCGTCGTGCCGGCCGACGGCACGATCGCGCTGCACGCGCTCGCCGGCTCGCGCGACAAGACGCTCAAGACCTATCCGGGCGCCTACCACCACCTGTTCCTCGACGACGTGCGCGAGGAGGCGACACGCGACATCCTCGCGTGGCTTACCGCGCGGTCCTGACGCGATCAGCGGAGCACGACCGCGGCGAGCAGGAGCCCCGCGACCGCGAGCGCGAAGAAGACGACGTAGGCGACGAGCGCGACGAGTCCGCGCGCGAGGACGCCCGACCATCGCCCGCCGTAGACGGCGTGCATCGACAGCAGCAGGTAGAGAATCGTCCAGCCGACGAGGACGAGGGTCGCCCACCCCGCCTGGATCGCCAGCGCGAGGGTGCCGGCGAGGGCGACGAACGCGTGGTTGTGGGCACCGTAGACCAGGTGCTCGGCATAGCGGTGCGGGCGGTCGGGATAGCGCTGCCTGCGCCCTGCATAGAGGATCTGCATCAGCAGCGCGAACGCGGGCAGCATCGCGACGAGCGCGTACGGGCCGTAGCGCAGCATGCCGCCCACGATCTCGCGCGACTTCTGCGCGCGGTCGAGCCGGTTGAAGTTCTCGAAGCGCTTCTCGATCCGGTCGGAGAGCGGCAGCGCGACGCCGACGAGGTGCATGTTGAGCGCGTCGTCGATGCGCAGTCCCGCGCCGTCGCCTCCGATCGTGAGCGGCGCGTGGTCGTCGCCGCCGGTCGGCGCGCTTCCCGGTGCGTTCGCGGGGCCGGCCGGCCGCGGCGGCGATTTCGGAGCCGGAGCGGCTTTCGACGCGGCCGACGCCTCGCTCCTGCCCGCCGCCGGCGTGTCGGCGTCGATCTGAATGAGCGCGTCGGGGTCGGCGGAGAGCCTCGCCGCCGCGAAGAGCGCGATCGCGAGCACGAGCACGAGCCGCGCCGGGCGCACGTAGCGCTTGCGACGTCCCGCGAGGTATTCGCGCGTCAGGAAGCCCGGGCGGAACAGGAGCGAGAAGAGCGTTCGCCACATCCGGCCGTCGAACGCGACGTAGCGCCCCGCTGCCTCGCGCATGAACTTCCCCGCGCCCGGCAGCCGAAGCGCCGTCTCCTGGCCGCACGCCGGACAGAACGCGCCGGTCGCGTCGGCGCCGCAGTTGCGGCAAGCGACGTCGCCCGGCGCACGGTCGTCGCGGCCTGCGACGCTCATCGACGCCTCTCGATCAGCTGGTCGACGCGCGCGAGGATGCCGCGCAGGATGCCGACCTCCTCCTTCTCGAGGCCCGCACGCGCGAACAGCCGCCGCAGTCTCGGCATCAGGCGCCGCGGCATTTCGCGGTGCAGGAAGCGCATCGCGACGAGCGTGCGCTCCGCGTGCTCGTGCAACCCCTCGATCTCGTCGTGCGTGGCCGGCGCGAAGCGAGGCGCCCGCCAGGTGGCGTCGCCCTGCGACGCGACGCGCGCCTCGTACGCGGCGACCTGCACCGCCGCGGCGAGGTTGAGCGACGCGAACCCGGGATTGGCCGGGATCGTCGCGACCGCGGTGCAGCGGGCGAGGTCGTCGTTCGAGAGGCCGGACATCTCGGTGCCGAAGACGAGCGCGCTTTCGCGCCCCGCGCGCGCCGACGCGATCACGAGCACTGCCGCCTCGCGCGCCGAGAGCACGACGCCCGCGAACTCGCGCGGCCGCGAGGTGTAGCCGACCGAGCACGAGACGCCTTCGAGCGCGGCATCGAGCGAATCGACGACCCGCGCCGCGTCGAGCACGGCGGTCGCACCGGTGGCGCGCCTGGTCGCCTCCTGATCGGGGAAGCGCGACGGCGCGACCAGCGCGAGGCGCGACAGCCCCATCGCGAGCATCGCGCGCGCCGAGGCGCCGACGTTGCCCGGATGGCTGGGCGCGACCAGCACCACGCGGACGCGGTCGAGCGGGGAGGCGCGGGGGTCGTCCGTGATCATGGCGGGGCGCGTAGAATAGCGGGAATTCCCGCTCTTTGTTCCGCGCGGCCCCCGAGTCGCGCCCCGACCGCCATGCATCCAATGCTCACGACCGCCGTCAAGGCGGCCCGCCGCGCAGGCAACATCATCAACCGCGGCGCACGCGACCTCGACCTCCTGAAGGTCAGCTCGAAGGGCCCGAAGGACTTCGTGAGCGAGATCGACCACGCGGCCGAGGCCGCGATCGTCGAGACGCTGCTCGGCGCCTACCCGGCCCACGCGATCCTCGCCGAGGAAGGCACGGCGAAGGGCGAGAATGCCGACGCCGAGTACGTCTGGATCATCGACCCGCTCGACGGGACGACCAACTTCCTGCACGGGTTCCCGCAGTACTGCGTGTCGATCGCCCTCGAGCACCGCGGCGTCGTGACGCAGGGCGTCATCTACGACCCGGTCCGCAACGACCTCTTCACGGCGACGCGCGGTCGCGGCGCGTTCCAGAACGACCGGCGCATCCGCGTGAGCAAGCGGCACCACCTGCGGGATTGCCTGATCGGGACCGGCTTCCCGTTCCGCGACGGCAGCTTCCTCGACACCTACCTCGCGATGATGCGCGAGATGATCACCCACACCGCCGGGTTGCGCCGGCCCGGCGCCGCGGCGCTCGACCTCGCGTACGTCGCCGCGGGCTGCTACGACGGCTTCTTCGAGGTGGGCCTGAATCCGTGGGACGTGGCCGCGGGCAGCCTGCTCGTCCTCGAGGCCGGCGGCCTGATCGGCGACCTTTCCGGCGAAGGCGACTATCTCCGCGGGGGGCAGGTGATCGCCGCCAACCCGAAGATCTTCGCCCAGATGGTCCAGGCGCTGTCGCCTTTTCGCGCGGCGATGGCGCGCGAGGTCGCCCGGAAGGCGCCCGACGCCTGACGCCCGTCCGGGGATTCGCTACCATCGGACGAGGGGATCCTCGCGCGGCGTCAGTGGCACCGATATTGCGGCGGCGCGGGATCGCCCGGTTTCCGGCATGAGATCCGACCGACGGAGTCCCGAATGACATTCCCCGCCCGCCGCCCGACCCGTTCGTTCCGGCTCGCCGCCGCCGCGGCATCTCTCGCCGCCGCACTCGCCGCGCCGGTCGAGGCCGAAACGGTCTCGACGCTGCGCGTGATGATCCACCCGTCCGTCGCGCCGCGCGGAACGCTGCCCGACGCCGCACGCGCGAAGCTCGAGCGCGCCGCCGGCACGCAGTTCGCACTCACAGCGTCCACGCGCACCGGCGCGCTGGATCTCGCACTGCCGGCCTCGGTCGGGGAAGCCGACGCTGCGCGCCTCGCGAAGCTGCTGCGCGACGATCGAGCGGTGCTGTGGGCGCAACCGCTCCGCGAACCCGGGCCGCTCGCGAAGAGCGCGACCGCGGACGCGCGATTCAACGCGCCCGGCCGCCGGCTGATGGTCAGGCTCGCCGACGGCGTCGCCGAGGACTGGTCGGTGCTCGCGCCGCAGTTCGCGCAGCGCATCGGGATGCCCGTCGCCGCGGAGCGCAAGGTCGGCAACGTCTGGCTGGTCTCGATCGCGATCGCCCGCGCGCCCGACGCGCTCGCGTCGATCGCCGCGACACTGCAGCAGGACTCCTCGGTGATGTATGCGGACCCGGTGCGCCGCGTCGTCGCGCAGGCGACCCCGAACGACCCGCTGTTTCCCATCCAGTGGTCGCTGACGGACCCGGTGGCAGGCGTGAACGCGCCGGCCGCGTGGGACGTGCAGCGGGGCTCCGTCGGCATCACCGTCGCCGTCATCGACACGGGCACCGTGTCGCATCCCGATCTCGCCGGCCGCGTCCTGCCCGGCTACGACTTCGTCACGGACCCCGACGCCGCGCGCGACGGCGACGGCCGCGATCCGAACCCGCACGACGAAGGCGACTGGGCCGGCGACAACGAGTGCGGCGACGGCGTCCCGGGCTTCGACAGCTTCTTCCACGGACTCTTCGTCTCGGGGCTGATCGGTGCGAACGCCGACAACGGCATCGGCATCGCGGGCATGGATTGGGCCGCGAACATCCTGCCGGTGCGCGCGCTCGCCAGGTGCGGCGGCACGGACGCCGACGTGTTCGAGGGCATGCTCTGGGCGTCGGGCGTGCAGATCGCGGGCGTGCCCGCGAACCCGAATCCGGCGCGCGTCATCAACCTGAGCCTCGGCGGCCATGGCGCCTGTTCGTCGGCCGTCCAGGAGGCGATCGACGACGCGCTCGCACAGGGCGCGGTCGTCGTCGTGGCGGCCGGCAACGCGTCGATCGACGTCGAGTCGTTCTCGCCCGCCAACTGCGGGGGCGTGATCACCGTCGGCGCGACCGGCAACACGGCCGAGCGGGCCTCCTACTCGAACTTCGGCAGGCGCGTCGATCTCTCGGCGCCCGGCGGCGACGGCGACGACGTGACGTCGCTCATCGCATCGACCTACGCCTTCGGATCGACGACGCCCGGCGACCCGGCGTACGCGATCGCCGCGGGCACCAGCTTCTCCGCGCCGCTCGTTTCGGGCACCGTCTCGCTGATGCTCGCGCGCAACCCGACGCTCACCGCGGGACGCGCGCTGTCGATCCTGCAGGGCACGACGCGAGAGTTCCCGCTGGGCACGCAGTGCCGCGCGGGCGCGCTCTGCGGCGCCGGGCTGCTCGACGCGGGAGCGGCCGTCGCGAGCACGCCGCCGGCCAGCGCGACGATCCCGCCGAACGCGGTTCCGGTGATCGAGTACTACCGCGCCGACAGCGACCACTACTTCATCACCGCCGACCCGAACGAGGTCGCGTACCTCGACGTCCACATGCACGGCGTGTTCGAACGTACCGGGACAGTGTTCTTCGCCTACCCCGGATCGTTCCTCGCCCCGCCGTCCGTGCAGCCCGTCTGCCGGTTCTTCGCGGGCGGCCTCGTCAACTCGCACTTCTTCACCGCGAGCGCGCCCGAGTGCCAGTTCGTCATCGCTCGTTGGCCGGGCACCTGGGTCCTCGAGTCGAGCGCGGCCTTCTGGATCGAGGTGCCCGATGCGAACGGCGCCTGCCGCGAAGGCACGATCCCGATCTACCGCTTCTTCAACAACCGCCAGGACGCGAACCACCGGCACACGCCGGACCTCTCGGCGAGGCGCGCGATGATCAACCGCGGCTGGGTGCCCGAGGGCACGAACGGCGTGGCGTTCTGCTCGCCGATCTGACCTCGCGATCCGCGTCGGCGCGGGCTCGCGCCGGGGTGCGCGGCATTCAGGCCTGCCGCCAGATCTGCTGCCGGCACGCGACCAGCTCGCGCAGCTCCGCGTCGAGCACCCGGAGGCTGCGCGCGTCGTAGAGCCGCCGGTCGGTGCGCAACGGGAAGTTGAAGCCGGGCACGAGCCACGCGACGATCACCTGGCGGCGGCCGGCCTGACCGAAACCCTCGCCGTCGATCCGGAACGCGTCGAATTCGCCTGCCACGACGCGGATCCGCTCGCGTTTCGTCACGTGGAAGTTGATGTAGCCGTCGATGGCCGTCTCGCCTCCCGCCGATCGCGTGAAGCGGCTGGACCACTTCCTGCCGAGCTGGAGCTCCACCGGCACCGTCTGGATCCGGGGATTGGCCGTCACCCCCTGCGCCACGAGCGTGTTGCCCATGCTGTCCAGCACGATCCTGCCATCGTTGATCTCGATGCGATCGGCGTCGAGATCGACCAGGGTCACGCGAAGCCTCCGCCGCTCGGTTTCTCCCCCGTAGACCGGGTCCGACCTCGCGTACACGACGAAATCGCCGACCGAGAAATGGCGGTCCAGCGCATACATTCCGGCCGAGAGCGGGTTCGCCGACGGCCGCATGAGTGGTGGCGCCGCGCGTCCGGGACCGAACTCAAGCGCCGGCGGCTCCGCGGCACGACCCTCGGCGGGTGTGGCCGTCGGCCCGACCGCGACCTGCGCGGCGTGTCGCTCCGCTGCGCGCGCAGCCTCGTCGCGTGCCCCGAAGTAGGCGAGACGCGCCTGCGCGATCTCGGCGAATCTCCCGCTGGGGTATTCGCGCAGGTACGCAACCCAGTCGTTGGCGTCCTTCGATTCCCGGATCCGGCTCCAGGACTCGAGCTCCCGCTGGAACTCCGCCTCGATCTCCGTCTCGCTGAGCTTCTTCGCCGCCGGGAACAGGAACACGTCGCTCTCGAGCGAGGTCGACTCCCAAGGCACCTGCGCCCCCTTCGACGCGGCGCGCACCGCCAACCGCACGCGCTTCAGCGCATCCTCCAGCCGCGTCGCCGGCACCCCGAGCTCGCGCACCAGATTCTCGGTGTACAGGCCGGCCTGGCCCGCGGAGCCCGAGGCGTCCGCGGCGACGCTTCCCGGCGCCGTGGAGAACGCGAGCAGGCTGCCCGGCGGAGCGTCGAACTGCGAAAGCCCCTTCTGCTGTGGACGGTACGAGCCCCCGAACGGATTGTCGCGGCACGCGTCGAGCACGATCACGAACGTCCTGCCCTTCGCCTGCGAGAGGCCGGTGAGGAGCGACGCCATGTCCAGGCACCGTGCCGGAAGGTCCGCCGCCGTGTTCACCCTGGCGTCGACCGGCAGCAGGTAGTTGCGCCAGTCGAGCTGCGCGCCGTGGCCCGCGTAGTAGAAGAACACGAGCTTCACGTCGCTCCGCTGCGCCGACTCGGCGAAGCGCTTCGCGGCGTCGGCGAGCGTGGCGCTGCCCGCATTCGTCCGCAGGTCGACGCCGAATCCCGCCTTCTCGAGCAGCGCGGCCATCGCCTTCGCATCGTTTACCGCGTTGCCCAGCGGCGCATCCGGATAGGCGTCGTTGCCGACGACCAGCGCGATCCTGGACGGATCCGCTGCCGCATCGGCCGGCAGCACGACCGTCGGCGCGAGCGCGAGCGCCGCGCCGAGTTGCAGGAACTCGCGACGCGTGGGATGGCGGCGGATTACGTGTCCGGCTCGGCCCATCCGCTCAAGCCTGCCGCCAGAGCTGCTGCCGGCACGACACCATCTCGCGCCGCTCCGAGTACTGGGCGCGCATGCTGCGGCCGTCGTAGCGGATCGTGTCGGTGCGCAGCGAGTAGTTGACGCCCGGCACGAGCCAGTGGCGGATCGTGAGCCGGGAGCCGAAATTGTTGAAGCCCTCGCCGTCGATGCGGAAAGCCTCGACCTCGCCGAACGGCAGCTTGACGCGCTCGCGCGCGACGACGACGTAGTCGTAGTAGGAGTCCGAGCGCTCGGCGCCGCGCTGGAACCGGAAGCGCGTCGTCCAGCGCTTGCCGACCTGGACCTCGGCGGGAATCGCCTGCAGGCGCGGCTCGTAGGTGGCGCCGTCCCAGGCGAGCGGATTGCCCATGCTGTCGAGCACGATGAACCCGTTGTTGATCACGACGCGGTCCGCATCGAGGTCGACGCTCGTGATGCGCCATTCGAGCCGCCGCGTCGGTCCCCCGTACACCGGGTCGGACTGCAGGTAGACGACTTCGTCGCCGACCGAGTAGCCGCGGTCGATCGCGTACGTCCCCGCCGAATTCGGGTTCGGCGACGGACGCATCAGCACCGGGAAGTCGCCTCCCGGCGCGACGACGAGCTGCGCCGGCTCCCTCGGTCGCGCATCCGCGGAGGCCGGGGACGGCGCCGCAGCCGCGGGCGCCGCGACTTGCGCCGGCACCGCGGTCGGCGCCGCCGGCATCGGCTGGACAGCTGTGGCCGCGACCTGAACGGGGACCCGCGCGGCCTCGTCCCGCGCCACGAAGTACACCAGGCGCGTCTGCGCGATCTCGGCGAAGCGCCCGCTCGGATACTCGCGCAGGTACGCGATCCAGTCGTCCGTCCGCTTCGATCCCTTGACCCGGTTCCACGCCTCGAGCTCGCGCTCGAGCGCCTGCTCGATCTCGGCCTCGGTGAGCTTCTTCGCCGCCGGGAACAGGAACACGTCGCTCTCGAGCGACGTCGACTCCCACGGAACCTGCGTCCCCTTCGACGCGATCCGCACGGCAAGGCGCACCCGCTTCAGCGCATCCTCCAGCCGCGTCGCCGGCACCCCCAGCTCGCGCACCAGATGCTCGGCGTAGAGTCCCGATTGCCCCGCACTCCCGGTCGCATCCGCCGCGACGCTCCCCGGTGCCGTCGAGAACGCGAGCAGGCTCGAGGGCGGCGCGTCGAACTGCGACAACCCCTTCTGCGTCGGCCGGAACGCGGCGCCGAACGGATTGTCGCGGCACGCGTCGAGCACGATCACGAACGTCCTGCCCTTCGCCTGCGAGAGGCCGGTGAGGAGCGACGCCATGTCCAGGCACTGTGCCGGAAGATCCGCCGCGGTGTTCACCCTGGCGTCGACCGGCAGCAGGTAGTTGCGCCAGTCGAGCTGGGCGCCGTGCCCCGCGTAGTAGAAGAAGACGAGCTTCACGTCGCTCTTCTGCGCGGCCTCGGCGAAGCGCTTCGTCGCGTCGAACAGCGTCGCGCGGTCGGCGTTCGTTCGCAGGTCGACGCCGAATCCCGCCTTCTCGAGCAGTCCCGCCATCGACTTCGCGTCGTTCGCCGCATTGGTCAACGGTGCGCCGGCATACGCATCGTTGCCGACGACCAGCGCGAGGCGGGATGGATCAGCCGCGGCGTTCGCCGGCCGCACGATTCCGCGCGCGAGTGCCGCAGCCGCGCCCAGCTGCAGGAATTCGCGGCGCGTGGGACGGCGTACGTTCATCGGAGCTCCACTTTCGTTGACGCGCGCGTGCGTGCCTCAGCGAGCGCCCGCGCGCTCCATCAGGCTTCCCTGCTCGGGGCGCGATTGCGCTGCGGCGGCCCACCAGCGCCGTGCCTCGTCGCGCAGGTCGTTCTGCTCGAGCCACAGCGCGTAGGCGACGCGATCGGACACCGCGGCGTCCGCCGCCGGAGCGAGCACCCTCGCCTGCGCCTGCAACTCCTCCGGCGCCACGCGGAACTCGGCGCGTGCCACTTGAACGACCTCGCCGCCGATGCGCGCGGTCACCTGAAGCGCGTACGACCGGCCCGGCACGAGCGCGTTCGCTCCGGAAACCTGCGTCGCGCGGGCTTGCGTCGTCTGCTCGAACACACGCGCCCCCGACGCGTCGATCACCGCGACGTCGTAGACGGTGCCGGTGCGCGAGTCGGTCCACCCGAGGTCGGGCCGCGTCGACAGCACCTGCGGATCGGGTGCGACGACGCGAAGTCCGAGGTTGCGCATCACGACTGCGCCCTGCACGAGCCCGCCCGGTTTCAGACGCATCGCCGACGCCCCCGTCGCCACGCGCGCCTGGACGACGGCCCCCGACGACACCTGCGGACGCTGCGTCTCGACGGCGATTTCGCCCGGTCCCCGCGCGTCGAACTGCGCGCCGTCCGCGTAGTAGAGCAGCGCGACGCGGGCGCCGGCGGCGAGCCGCACCCTGTCGCCCGCGCTGAGCGACTGGAGGATGGCTACAGGAGCGCCCGCGGCGTTCGCAAGCGCCGCCGGTCCCTGCACGTCGGTCACGACCGCGACCGGCTGGGCGAACGCACAACCCCAGGCGAGCGCGAGCGCAAGCGTGCCCGCCGCGCTGCGCGCGCGCGCCGGGACCACCCTTCCGACCGACGTCAGCGCCATCCGACCACCTCCAGCGACGTGTGCCCCTTGATCGCGTGAACCCCGAGCGGAACGAGCCCTGCGCGCCCGCCCGTCCGTGTGGCCACTTCCTTCGTCATCACCAGCGGAAATCCGACCTCCTTCGTCAGCGACTCGAGCCGCGAGGCGACGTTCACGCAGTCGCCGATGGCCGTGTACGAATGCCGCGCCGCGGCACCGACGTGCCCGACCGTCGCCTCGCCGCACGCGAGGCCGACCCCGACGGCGAGAGGCGTACCGTCGGCCGCACGGGAAGTGTCGCCGATTCGCCGGACGCGCTCAAGGATGTCGACCGCCGCCCCGAACGCCGCGCCGCAGGCGTCGTCCATCGGCAAGGGCGCGCCGAAGAACGCGAGGATGCCGTCCCCCATGAACTTGTCCACCGTGCCGCCGCGCCCGTGGATCGCCTCGGTCGCCTGCTCGCACAGCTCGTTCAGGAGCGCGAGGACGCGGTCGGGAGGATCGCGCTCGGCGCGCGTCGTGAACCCTCGAACGTCCATCACCAGCACGCAGATGAATCGGCGGGCGTGCGCGAGGCCTTCCAGGCGGCCCGCTTCGATCTCCGCCATCACCTGGGGGCTCACGTAGCCCGCGAACACGCCGCGCAGCCGGACGCGTTCGCGCCACGCGACGGCGGCCTCGAAGGCTAGCCGGCCCCCGGCCGCGAGCGCGAGCGTGACGACGATGGCGGCGACCGGCGCGAGCAGGTCGCGCGACAGCGCCCACAGGCCCACCCCCAGCACGACGGCAGTGCCCGCGAGCACCGTTGCCGCCGCCGGGACCGGCCGGCGTCCCGCGAGCCAGGCCAATCCGGCAAGACCCGCGAGCAATGCCGCCAGCCCGGCGGACAGCGGCCGGACCATCCGCCCCGCCAGCAGAGAGCGCAGCGCCTGCGCGTGCACGAGCACGCCCGCCTCGTCGCCGCCGGACGTCGCGCCGCGGACCAGCGGAACGGGAACGCGGGTGCGGTCCGAGAACGGCAGCACGGATCCGACAAGAACGGCCTTGCCGGCGAGCGCGTTCGCGAGCTTCCTCTCCTCGCCCGCGCGCGCCCATGCCAGCACGTCCTTCATCGGCAGCACGTCGAACCCGGGGCCGAGGGCGAATTGGATCCGTCCTGCGACCGGTTCGACGCCAAGCGTGCGCGAGAGCTGGCCGACGAACGTCGGGATCGTCCCGCCGTCTTCGCCCAGCCGCTCGTCGAACGCGCGAACGACGCCGTCCGGATCTGCGCGCCACAGCGCGAAGCCGGCGGACTGCGGACCCGCGGCGACCTGGAAGACCGGGTAGACGGCCCGCGGGCGCCCTCCTTCGTCGACGGTGCGCGCGAGCACGACGTCGCCCGACTGGCGCATGCGCAGGATGCCGTCGACGAGCGAGCGGTCGAGGTCGGGCGCGATCCCGGCGAAGCTGCGGTCGGGCAGCACGAGATCGACGCCGACGACCTTCGCGCGCGCCTGCGCCGCGGCGGCGAGGAGCGCGCCCAGGTGGCGGTGCCACAGCGTCATCGGCTCGGGGAGCGACGCGACCGTGGCCTCGTCGATGCCGACGACGACGATCTCATCGTCGGGTGCGGGCGCAGCGCGATCCCGCAGCAGCGCGAAGCCCGCATCGGCGAGCCGGCGCTGCAGCGGCGCGGCCAGATCCAGCCCCCCGATGACGGCGCCCGCAAGGACCGCGGCGACGAGACCCGCCCGGGAGAGACGGGCCAGGACGCGAGGATCGCCCGTGTTCACACCGCCTCCCGGTCGCCGCGGAGGGCACTCGTCGGGAGCTGCGACGTCGGGTCGGGGGCGGATTCGGCGCTCATGCTGGCGTTGGTTGTGCCCACGCAGCGCGCCAGTCTAGCAAGCGGAGGACCTGCCCGGCGCCGCGCCGGACTCGGGTATAATTCGCGGCTGTCGGAGAGATGGCCGAGTGGTCGAAGGCGCCTGACTCGAAATCAGGTATACGGCAACGTATCGGGGGTTCGAATCCCTCTCTCTCCGCCACTTATGCCGGATTTGGTGGGGCTTCGGCGGGGTCTTCGGGCCGCCCCCCTAAAGTCCCGCCTTGCTCGAAGTGATGGAATGCGACGAGACAAGGCAATGCGCAGCAAGACGACGAAGAAGCCACCCTCGCGGTAGCTTTTTTTTTCGGAACGGCACCGGCGATTCGCCGCCCTTGTTCCGGCGCATACCCTTCGCGGAGGCGGGCTGGTCCGGAACGTCACGCTCGAGTTCGGCATCGCCGCCCGCGAGCCTGTCGTGACCGCGGGCGGCGAGCTCGACGCCTTTCGGGCCGAGGAAATCGGTACGGCCGGCGCCCAATCGATCGAGGAGCGGATCCGGTACGTGCCGTGGCTCGACGTTCCCGACCGTCGGGACCGGCACAACTTCCGGTACCTGGGAGGCCACCCGACGTTCCGCTGGGCCGAGCGCCGCGAGATCGTCTCCGCCCGCCAGTTCGCGATCGATCGCCGAGGCCGGTGCATGGCCGGGCGCTCGAGGTCTGCCGCGCTCTCGCGCAGACGATCCTCCGCGCTGCGCCGTCAGGCCAGCGGGCGAGCGACCGGCGCCGCGGTGCGACGTTCGCGTCGCCTCGCCCGCACGCCGGCCGCGATGATCATCAGAACCGCCGCGATGCAGACGACCATGACCGCCACGACGCGCGGCTCGGGCCTGCCGGCGTCGATCAGCCCGGCCATCACGCCGACCTCCTGGAAAGCCCAGACCGTCACCGGAGAGAACGCCATCACCGCCGTCAGGTTCTCCGTGGTGATCTTCACGACGGACGCGAAGTTCAGGTACATCATCAGCGTCAGGATCGCACCGCCGGCGACGCATCCGAGCAGGATCGTGGGAGCGTGCAGCAACTGCGCCACGGTCGGCACGAGGCGGGACCCGGAAAGGACTTCGGAGGCGATCGCGGCCGCCGCGAGCGCCGTCAGCGCGACACTCGCGAGGGAGGTGACCAGCACGACCAGGCCCGTGACGCGCAGCTTCTCGCGAACCGTGCGCGCGGCGCGATTCCACGGGTGGAATTCGCTCGCATATCCGCGAACGACCATGAACAGGCCCGTCAGAATGCCCGAAACCGCCATGGGCCAGCGCGCCTCCGGCGCCGTCACGCCGACGAGGAACGCGATGGCGCCGACGATCGCGACGCCGCCCGCGATCGCGAGGGGAGGCGGGCGCCGACCGAGCGCCGCCCAGCCGAAGGCCATCGCGAGCGGAACCCCCGCGCGCACCATCAGGTTGCCATGGGCGGGCGCGACGTAGGCGAGCGTCTGGTAGTAGAAGACCTCGATCAGGATGATCGCGATCCCGACGAGCCAGCTCGCCGGATGCAGCACGATGCGCCGCGCGTTCGGGCCGACCCCGACGACCGCGAGCGTCGCCGCCGCGGAAGCGAGCATCGCATACAGGATGAACGCGATCGGGTGCGCGCCGACCGTGTGACCGATCGCGTAGACGAGGCTGAGCGCGCCGATCGCGACGACGAATGCCGCCGCTTCGAGCCAGCCGCTTGCCGCACGCGCCTGCCCCGCGCCGCCGGCCGGGGCTACCATGATCGTACGCCCGCCGTTGTCGGCCGTTGCACGGTCAACGCGTTGCCGATCGGCGCGTAGCGCTTTGGCGGGAGGACATCGCGGTCACTCTAGCGGCTGCCGGGAGCGCAGCCAAGCCTCTCGCAGGCGCGCGCGCGAACGGGTCACCCGCCCGCCGGCAGCCATGCCGGGTCGAAGCAGGTCGTCGGCCGATGCGCCGTGGCCGGCGCGAGCGATGCTTCCCGCACGGATCCGCGCCCGGCGATCCGCGCACCGGCACGAGTGCCCCGGGTGCTCCGGCGGGCCCTACCCCGGCATCGACAGCCGCTTCACGCCGGCGACGAACCGCGAGAGCGTCTGGGACAGCACGCCCCTCGGGATCACCGCCTCGATCAGCTGGAAGCGCCCGCGCGTCGCGTGTGCATGCGAGAGCGCCGCCGCGAGCTCGCGCCGGGTACGCACGCGCACGCCGTCGCCACCGAGCCCCGCAGCCATCTCGGCGAACTTCCAGTCGCCCAGGTCGTTGAACGACGACTCGGGCTGGAACGTGCGCAGCATCTCCCAGCTCGCATTGTTGAACACGACGACGATCGGGTCCCACCCGTAGCGCGGGCAGTTGCCGAGCTCCCAGCCGGTCATCTGGAACGCGCCGTCGCCGACCAGCACCAGCGGGCGCGACCCCGTCGCCGCCTGCACGCCGAGGCCCGCGGGAACGCCGAAGCCCATCGTCGCGTAGTAGCCGGGCGCGACCAGCGCCGTGTGCTCGATGTCCATCGCGGTGAACAGGCAGTCGCCGATGTCGGA
>CALDKM010000287.1:0-4414 GCA_937898875.1 uncultured Pseudomonadota bacterium
CCGCGGGCGATCGTGATGGAGTCGGTCCGCGTCCGGCCGAGCGTGCGCGCGGTCGCGCCGGCGAGGGCGGCCGCGTCCGCCGCGTTCTGGAGGAAGCGGCGCTCCGCGAAGAAGCGGCCGGCGTCCACGGCGATGGCCGTGAAGCCCAGCAGGACGGTCAGGAAGATGACCATGACCATGAGCGCCTGCCCACGCTGGTCACCGGTGCGGTGCGTCATCGCATCCCCCTCAGTTGAGCACCACGGTCACCTCGGCGTCGAGCGCCAGGCGTCCGTTGACCAGGGGCAGCATGTCCGCGAGGAGCGGGACGATCAGGTCGAGGTAGTAGCGACCGTGCACCTTGGCGTACTGGCCGGTGCGCGGGTCGCTGCGGCCCTCCGGGGGCGGCGGCGCGAAGTGCATGACGGCGTAGGGCGCGGTGCGAAGTCGCCGCAGCGCGCGAAGATCGTCGAGGTCGCCCACGATCGGGACGAAGCCGCAGGCGCGAAGCTTCGGGACGTCGTCGGCGCTGCGCGTGAGGCCGACCAGGCGGGCGCGGCCTGCAAGCAGCCGCGCCGCGCGCATCGCGACGTCGCCGCAGCCGACGACGAGCACTCGGATCATGCGCCGGGGGCGGGAACGCCGGGAGCGCCGGGCACGACCGGTCCGGCGCGCGAGACCACGATACACATGACGTTCGAGGTTACCATAAAGCCCGCCGGCCACGCGTTCGCGTGCGCCGCCGACGAGACCGTGCTCGAGGCGGCGACGCGCGCCGACCTACTGCTTCCCTACGGATGCCGCAACGGCGCGTGCGGGACCTGCAAGGGCAGGCTCCTGTCGGGGGTGGTCGACTACGGCCCGCACCAGGCGACCACGCTGACCGACGACGAGAAGCGCGCGGGCTACGCGCTCTTCTGCTGCGCGAAGCCTCTGAGCGACATCGCGATCGAGGTGCGCGAGGTGCGCCGCGCCGGCGACATCCCGATCAAGCGCGTGCCCTGCCGGATCGAGTCGATCGACCGGCCCGCCGCGGACGTCGCGATCGTAAGAGTGAAACTGCCCGCCAACGAGCGGCTGCAGTTCCTCGCCGGCCAGTACGTCGACTTCCTGCTCAAGGACGGCAGACGCCGGAGCTTCTCGATCGCGAATGCGCCGCACGACGACGCGCTGCTCGAGCTGCACATCCGCCACGTTCCGGGCGGATTCTTCACCGACCAGCTCTTCACGCAGTTCAAGGGGCGCGAGATCCTGCGCATCGAGGGGCCGCTGGGCTCGTTCTGCATGCGCGAGGAATCCGACAAGCCGATGATCTTCGTCGCGGGCGGCACCGGCTTCGCGCCGATCAAGGCGATGATCGAGCACGCGCTGCACCACGGCGTCGACCGCCCGATGGTGCTCTACTGGGGCGCGCGCTCGAAGAAGGACCTGTACCTGCCGGACCTGCCCGGCCGCTGGCAGCAGGCGAGCCCGAACTTCACGTTCGTCCCGGTCCTTTCCGATCCACTGCCGGACGACGCGTGGCCCGGCCGCACCGGCCTGGTCCATCGCGCGGTGATGGACGACTTTCCCGACCTGTCCGGCTACCAGGTCTACGCGTGCGGCGCGCCGCCGATGATCGACGCCGCCCGTCGCGACTTCACCGGCGAATGCCGCCTGCCGGCCGACGAGTTCTTCGCCGACAGCTTCACCTACGCGGCCGAGGCGGAGGCGCGCAAGAGCTGATCCTGGCCTCGGGCGCCACCGCGCCCGACGACAGGAGACCGACTTCCGATCCGCGCGATCGTCGCGGCAAGCGTGCCGTGGAACATCACGCGTGCCCCGGCGCCGTGCCTGCGGCGGCGCCCCCGTTGCGTGCCGACCGGCGCGCCCACAGCTTCTCGTGGAAGTGGTAGGCGACCGTGTTGCACGCGGGCTCGACGAGCGCGAGCACGCTGCCGACGACGATGCTGCCGGTCAGCAGGTAGCCGACGGTGAACGCGACGGTGAAGTGGACCGCCGCGAACGAGAGCGTCTTGGCGAGCGAAGGATCGATTCGGTGGCGCATGCCTGAATGATAGTGATTCTCATCAATAACTCAAATCGATTGTCGTTATCGAACCGATAAACTCGGTCGATGTCGCTGCCCGTCCGCGCGCCGGGCGCGATGCGGAGTCGAGCGCGCATCGGGCGCATCGCCCGGCCGGACGGGAAGTCTCACGACACGCCTGCAACGACTCCGCCGACGGCGGGCGCGCGTAGCGGGCGGTGCCCGCGCCGGCGCGCGAGGCTCGCCGCGCGACCCTCCGCGTGTCCCGCGTCCTCCGGCCGCGGATGCATCCGCAGGCGCCCGCCGTCGACGATCAAGCCAGCTCGCTTGCGTTCACGCAGCACGCCGTCCCGCCTCAGGTCGCCGAGCGAGCGGGAAACCGTCTCCGGCGCAGCGTCGACGATCGCGGCGAGATCGGCGAGCGTCGGCACCGGGCAGGCGAACGTGCCGACCGCACGCACCGCCGATCCCGCGAGCATGGCGAACAGGCACCGCAAACGGTCGGACGTCGTGCCGGTGCGCAGCCGGACCACGTCGAGGAACCGCTGGTGCTGCTGCTGGAGAATGCCGGCCGCCAGCGCGCTCCCTTCGTTGCCGTCGCCCGTCGCCATCCGTTGCGCCCGGCACTGGACGACGGCACGGGCATCCGACGTGTGACTGCCGCCCGCGAGCGTCTCCTCGCCCACGCAATCGCCTGCGACCGCGAGCCGGACGAAACGGGACCCGCTCGCGTCGACGTGGTCGAGGCGGACGGCCCCGCTCAGGATGCGCCATACCCCTGTCGACGTGCCGGCGGTGAAGAGGACTCCCCCGCGGTGGATATCCCGGATCGCCCCGGAGCCTGATTCGTTGCCGATCGAATGCATGACCTCACTCCCTTTCCGTCCGGACGCCGCCTGGCACGGCCGGACGGCGATCCGATGCTCGAGTCCCGCATGGCAGCCGACGGCCAGGGCGGGCCATCGCGGACGCCTCCGCGTTGCGCGATGCGCACACGGCGGTCCAGGTGCTGCGTGGGTGGGCGACGGGGCAATGCCCCGGCGCGCGGCTCAGACGAGGAGGATCGGAGGAGCCCGGGCGGCGGCGACGAGCCAGCGTCCGTGCGCCAGTGCGGACGCGTCCGGAACGGAAGCGCCGAGAGCGCGGGTGTCGACGACGGCGACAGGCAATGCGCCGGCCGTCGACACCGCGTCGTGACCTGCGAACGCCGCGCAGACCGGGCAGGCGGACGCGTCAGTCGCCGCCGAGCGCTCGCCGGGAAGCGGGACTGCCGAGCCGCCGACCCGCCGGTCGGCATCGACCCGGACCCAACGAAGCTCGCCGCCCGCGCAGACCTGGGCGCGGCCCGCCGCGTCGAAACGCTGCAGGGCATGCGCGTGCGCAAGCACAGGCAACACGACGTTCGCCAGCATCGCGGCGTACGCGAGCCAGCGAGCGACGAAGGTCACGGTGCGGTCGAAACGCATCGGCGGGATTGCGCCCTGGGAGACGACCGATCCATCATACGCAGCGAAGGCGGGACGGAATTGATGCCCATCAAGGCATGCCGAGGCGTCGTCGCCGGCCACTAGCCGAGCCGCGCGGCCAGTTCCTCCGGAGAGCGCCAGTCCGCGCCGCACACGAGCCGCGGAAGCAGGAAGCGCGAATCGCCCGGCGCGACGAGGCGCGGTTCGCAGGTGAACGCGGCCGCGCAGATCGCGTCGCCCAGCGACGGCAGGTAGTCGCCCGCGAGAAACGCGTTGTGGTGGCCGTACGGATAGGCGAAATACGGCGACGCCCGCCCGCCCGTCGCGCGGGCGAGGTAGGCCGCCGCGTCGCGGATCTGCGCGTCGGCGTCCGCGACGCTTCGCACCTGCGCGAAGTCGCCGCGCGCGTCGCGCGAATGCCGAACGGTGGCGAGCGCAGGGTGCAGGTGGTCCCAGCTGTGGTTGGCGATCGCGACGAGTCCGGAGTCGATCGCCGGCGACCACCACGCCTCGCCCATCGACCCGGGCGCGAGCCACGTGTAGAGCGGGTCCGCGCTCGCCTCCATCGCGAGCCGCGCCTCGGGCGACGCGATCACGAAGCTCGTCGCGTGCAGCGCCGGCTGCGCACCGGGCCGCCGGGCGGCGAACGCGCGCATCGCGTTCGCGAATCCCCGCTGCAGGCCGAAGTCCGGATGCACCACGTCCTCGACGTCGTAGAGCGGCCCGTCGTCGAAGGTCAGCGCGACCAGTCGCTCCGACGCGCCTTCGCGATGCGCGCGCACGAGGTCCGCCAGCGGCACGATGCGCCAGTGCGCGTCGGTCAGCCCGTCGAGGTCGCGCGCGAACGCGACGTGGTCGTTCTCGCCGTAGGCGCGGCCGACGACGTGGTGCGAGTGGTAGGCGAGGACTGCGAGCGGCACGGGAAGCGGGGGCCGGAAGA
>CALDKM010000288.1:0-4414 GCA_937898875.1 uncultured Pseudomonadota bacterium
CCTCGAGCAGGGGAAGTCCGACAAGGAAGCGGGCCTGACCTTCGGCAAGCCGGTCGAGCTCCAGCGCATGCAGGCGAACGCCGACTTTCCGCCGGACGTGCTCGCGAAGGTCTTCCAGGCCGACGCGACGAAGCTGCCGGTCTACGTGTCGGGCGCCAACGCGCGCGGCGGCTTCTCGATCCACCGCCTGACCCGCGTGATCGAGCCGGATTCGCTCGACGAGGCCCGGCTCAAGCTCGCCGGCGAACGCATGGGCGAGCAGCTCGGCCGCGAGTTCGTCAACGCCTACCTGGCTTCGCTCCGGGCGCGTGCGGACGTCAAGATTACCCAGTCGCAGCTGGAGAAGAAGTAGCGGCGCCGCGCGAGGCCTCCGACGCCGCGCGGGCGCGCCCCCGCGTTCAGTTGACGCAGTACTCCCGGGCGAGCTTCTGCTGCTCCTCGAGCTTGCGGCGCCGTTCGTCGTCGCCGACGAGGACGCGCTCGCCCTTCTCGTTCAGCCGGTAGAGCGGGATCTTGTTGTCGGCCTGGTACATCCGGACGGCCGCGCGGGCCTGGTCGCACACCCCCGCGCGCCTGACCGCATCGGCCCGCGCCTGGTCCGACTTGGCGGCTTCCTCCGTCCGCTCGCGCTGGGCCTTCTTCATCTCGACGTCCTTGTTGGCCATGTCGCGAGCGGCGTTCGGATTGTCGGGGGGCGGGGCGCCGCCGACGATCTCGACCTTGACGTTGCCCGCGGGCGGCTGGTCCGAGTAGACGACGCGGCCGTTCGCGTCGGTCCACTTGTAAAGCGTCGCGCCGGCGCCCCCCGCGGCCAGCGCGCACGCCAGCGCGGCCGCCGCGACCAGCGGCGCGGTGCGCCGCCTTTCTGCGATGATCGTCGTTCCCATCGGGGCAAGGTACCCGAGCCGGGAGCCCGGCGTCAACGCAGTCGCCCGGCGGCCGGGCGGCGGAGGCGGCCGGGCGCTGCCCCGGGGGTCTCCGAAGCGCGTGCGGGAGCGCGGGTATAATTCGTTTTTGCGCACGAGGAGCCCGAATGTCCACGCGTGTCGTCCGCACCGCACTCACGTTCGACGACGTCCTGCTCATCCCCGCGCACTCCACGGTCGTCCCGCGCGAAGTCTCGCTGCGCACGCGCCTCACGCGCGGCATCGGCATCAACATCCCGGTCGTGTCGGCTGCGATGGACACGGTCACCGAGTCGCGCCTCGCCATCGCGATCGCCCAGGAAGGCGGCATCGGCATCGTCCACAAGAACCTGACGGCGGTTCGCCAGGCCGCCGAGGTCGCGAAGGTCAAGCGCTTCGAGAGCGGCGTCGTCAAGGATCCGATCACGATCCCGCCGACGATGACGGTGCGCGAGCTGCTCGACCTGATCGTCCGCCACCGCATCTCCGGCCTGCCGGTCGTCGACGGCAGGCGCGTCGTCGGCATCGTCACCAATCGCGACCTGCGCTTCGAGACGCGGCTCGACCAGCCGGTCTCGGCGATCATGACGCCCGGCGACAAGCTGGTCACGGTGCCGGAAGGCACGGACCTCGAGACGGCGAAGGCGCTGATGCACCGACATCGCCTCGAGCGCGTGCTGGTCGTCTCGCCCGAGCGCGAGTTGAAGGGCCTCATCACCGTCAAGGACATCCAGAAGTCGACCGAGCACCCGAACGCGTGCAAGGACGACCTCGGGCACCTGCGCGTCGGAGCGGCGATAGGCGTCGCGTCGGACAACGAGGAGCGCGCCGAGCGCCTCGTCGAGGCAGGCGTCGACGTGCTGGTCGTCGACACGGCGCACGGCCACTCGCAGGGCGTGCTCGATCGCGTCGCCTGGGTCAAGAAGCGCTTCCCGAACGTCCAGGTGATCGGCGGCAACGTGGCGACGGCGAGCGGCGCGAAGGCGCTCGCCGACCACGGCGCCGATGGCGTGAAGGTCGGCATCGGGCCGGGCTCGATCTGCACGACGCGGATCGTCGCGGGCGTGGGCGTTCCGCAGATCTCGGCGATCCAGTACGCGCTCGAGGGGGCGTCGGCCGCCGGCGTGCCGATCATCGCCGACGGCGGCATTCGTTACTCGGGCGACGTCGCGAAGGCGATCGCGGCAGGCGCGTCGTGCGTGATGCTCGGCAGCCTGTTCGCCGGCACCGACGAGTCGCCCGGCGAGATCGAGCTCTACCAGGGCCGCTCGTACAAGGGTTATCGCGGCATGGGATCGCTGGGCGCGATGCAGCAGGGCAGTTCGGACCGCTATTTCCAGGAGCTCGAGGGCGAGGATCCGGCCGCGGCGGCCGAGAAGCTCGTGCCCGAAGGCATCGAGGGCCGGGTGCCGTACAAGGGGCCGGTCGTCAACGTCGTCCACCAGCTGATGGGGGGCCTGCGCGCGGCCATGGGGTACTGCGGCTGCGCGACGGTTGCCGAGCTGTCGTCGAAGGGCGAGTTCGTGCAGATCACCTCGGCCGGCATGCACGAGTCGCACGTGCACGACGTGCAGATCGTCAAGGAAGCGCCGAATTACCGCGTGGGGTGAGGCGCGCGCCGGCCGGGTGTCCCGCTGGGAACGTCCTGCCGTCCCGACCTCGCCGCACGACGTCCCAAGCGACGGGAAGCGCTCGCGCGGCGCGACCCGAACTCCGCCGATCCTCCTCCCCCCGACCGCATGGCCGCCACGTCCCATTCCCGCATCCTGATCCTCGATTTCGGCTCGCAGGTGACGCAGCTGATCGCGCGCCGGCTGCGCGAGGCGCACGTCTACTGCGAGATCCACCCGAACGACGTCGACGACGCGTTCGTGCGTGGCTTCGGCGCGAAGGGCGTCATCCTGTCGGGCAGCCACGCGAGCGTCTACGACGAGGGTGCGGGTCGAGTGCCGGGGGCCGTGTGGACGCTTGGGCGACCGGTGCTCGGCATCTGCTACGGCATGCAGGCGATGGCGCACGAGCTCGGCGGCAAGGTCGAGCCCGGGCAAGTGCGCGAGTTCGGCTACGCCGAGATGCGCGCGCGCGGCCATTCGGCGCTGTTCCGCGGCATCCAGGACCGCAGCAACGCTGAAGGCCACGGCCTCCTCGACGTCTGGATGAGCCACGGTGACAAGGTGACCGGCCTGCCTCCGGGGTTCCGGCTGATCGGTTCGTCGGACGCCTGCGGGATCGCTGCGATGGTCGACGACGCGCGGCGATTCTACGCGGTGCAGTTCCATCCCGAAGTGACGCACACGAAGCAGGGCAAGGCGATCCTCGCGCGCTTCGCGCACGAGATCTGCGGCTGCGGCGAGGACTGGAACATGCACGACTACGTCGGCGAGGCGGTCGCGTCGGTGCGCGCGAAGGTCGGCGACGACGAGGTGATCCTCGGGCTCTCCGGCGGCGTCGACTCGTCGGTCGCGGCCGCACTGATCCACCGTGCGATCGGCGACAAGCTCACCTGCGTGTTCGTCGACCACGGCCTGCTGCGCCTGAACGAGGCGGTGCAGGTGATGGACACGTTCGCACGCAACCTGGGCGTGCGCGTGATCCACGTCGATGCGTCGGACGAGTTCCTGTCCGCGCTCGCGGGCGTCGGCGATCCCGAGCTCAAGCGCAAGGTCATCGGCAGGCTCTTCGTCGACGTGTTCCAGCGCGAGGCGTCGAAGCTGCCCCGCGCGAAGTGGCTCGCGCAGGGGACGATCTACCCGGACGTCATCGAGAGCGCCGGCGCGAAGACGAAGAAGGCACACACGATCAAGTCGCACCACAACGTCGGCGGTCTGCCCGAGACGCTGCACCTCGCGCTCCTCGAGCCGCTGCGCGAGCTCTTCAAGGACGAGGTGCGCGAGCTCGGCCTCGAGCTCGGGCTGCCGCGCGAGATGGTGTTCCGGCACCCGTTCCCGGGACCGGGGCTCGGCGTGCGCATCCTGGGCGAGGTGAAGCGCGAATACGCGGAGCTCCTGCGCCGCGCCGACGCGATCTTCATCGACGAGCTGCGCGCGACGCGCGACGAGAGCGGGACGTCCTGGTACGACCTGACCGCACAGGCGTTCGCGGTGTTCCTGCCGATCCGCTCGGTCGGCGTGATGGGCGACGGCCGCACCTACGAGCACGCGGTCGCGCTGAGGGCGGTCCAGACGACCGACTTCATGACCGCGCACTGGGCGCACCTGCCGCACGAGCTGCTCGCGCGCGTCAGCAACCGCATCACCAACGAGGTGCGCGGCATCAACCGCGTCGTCTTCGACGTCTCGTCGAAGCCGCCGGCGACGATCGAGTGGGAGTAGGGGGCCGGTCGCCGGGCCCGCCGGCGAGGCCTTTCGCACGCGCGTGCCACGCCGCGGTCACGCGCTACGGCCGCAGCACGACCTTGGCCGCCGCCGTGCGGCCGGCGTCGAGGTCGGCGAACGCGCGCGCGCCGTCGGCGAGCGGGCGCTCCTCGACCCACGACAGGTCGCCGAACA
>CALDKM010000289.1:0-6755 GCA_937898875.1 uncultured Pseudomonadota bacterium
TCGATGCTTTCAGGAAGTCGAGCGTCACGGTGGGGCGGGCGGGCCGGTGGGGACGATGCGTTGCCCGGAGAAGGGGACCGCAGGCGGCCGCCATTGTAGCCGACCGGGGAACCCGGTCCGGGCCGTTCCCGGGCGGGGCACCCCCGGCGCCCCGCCCGCTTTGACAGGCCGGCAGGAAAGCCGCTATAATTCAAAGCTTTCCGCCAGCGGCTTGCTTCGGCAGGCGGTGCGGCACGACAACCCCGAAGCACGAAACCTCGGAGTCCAACCATGTACGCGGTCGTAAAAACCGGCGGCAAGCAGTATCGCGTCGTCGCCGGCGACAAACTCAAAGTAGAACAGATACCGGCGGACGTGGGCGCGGAAGTGATTCTCGACCAGGTGTTGATGGTCGGCGAAGGCGAAAGCGTCCGTCTCGGTCAACCCATCCTCTCGGGCGCCTCGGTGAAGGCGACGGTCGTCTCGCACGGCCGCGGCGAGAAGGTGAAGATCTTCAAGATGCGCCGGCGCAAGCACTACCAGAAGCACCAGGGCCACCGGCAGGGCTACACCGAGCTCAAGATCGACGCCATCGTCGGGTAAGGAAGACACACCATGGCACACAAGAAGGCAGGCGGGAGTTCCCGCAACGGGCGCGACTCGAACCCGAAGATGCTCGGCATGAAGGTGTACGGCGGCGAGAAGATCCGCGCCGGCGGCATCATCATGCGCCAGCGCGGCACGGTGCTGCATCCGGGCACCAACGTCGGCATCGGCAAGGACCACACGCTCTACGCGCTGTGCGACGGCACCGTGAACTTCACGGTCAAGGGCGAGCGGCAGCACAAGTACGCGAACGTTTCGCCGGGCGCCCCCGAAGCGGGCGTTTGACGGGTAGTCAGTCCCCCCGAGGCGCGCTGCGCGCGCTTCCCCCGGGGGCGGGTGCGGTCCCCCCGAGGCGCGCTGCGCGCGCTTCCCCCGGGGGCGGGTGCGGTCCCCCCGAGGCGCGCTGCGCGCGCTTCCCCCGGGGGCGAATTCGGGGCTTCGGCCCCGCGCAAGATCGAAGGCCCCCAGGCGCGAGCCCCGGGGCCTTTTCGTCGGGAACGCCCCCGGCGTCCGGTCAGCGGCCCGTCGCCCGGCGCGGCACCAGGACTGTCGTCGCGAGAGCGCCGGCGCACAGGCCCCAGAAAGCACTTCCGACGCCGGCGAGCGTCACCCCCGACGCGGTGACCAGAAACGTGATCGTCGCGGGATCGCGCTCGCGCTCGTTCTCGAGCGCCGCCGCGAGCGCGCCGCCGATCGTGCCCAGCAGCGCGAGCCCGGCGACCGTCACGACGAGCGCGCGGGGAAACGCGGCGAACAGCGCGCCCACGGTCGCGCCGAGCACGCCGAGTGCGAGGTAGAACACGCCGGCGGACACGGCCGCGACGTAGCGCCGCGCCGGATCCGCGTGCGCCTCGCGGCCCATGCAGATCGCCGCCGTGATCGCGGCGAGGTTGTAGGCGAAGCCACCGAAGGGCGCGAGCGCGACGGTCGTGACGCCGGTCCAGCCCACGAGCGGGGAGGCGGGCGTCGTGTAGCCGGCGGCGCGCATCGTCGCGACGCCGGGCACGTTCTGCGACGCCATCGTCACGAGGAACAGCGGGATCGCGACGCCGACGGTGGCCTGCCACGAGAACGACGGCGCCGTGAACACGGGAGGGGCGACCGCGAGCGAGACCGAGGCGAGGCCGATCGACCCGCTCGTCGCGGCCATCGCGATGCCGGCGGCGAGCACCGCGGGCACCGCATAGCGCGGAAACAGGCGCCGTCCCGCCAGATAGACCGCCAGCATCGTGGCCACCAGCGCGAAGTCGGTCGCGAGCGCCGCGAACGCCGAGAGGCCGAAGCGCAGCAGCACGCCTGCCAGCATGCCCGCTGCGATTCCCGCGGGAATGCGCGACATCGCACGCTCGAAGACGCCGGAGAATCCCGCGACGGCGAACAGCGCGCCGCACAGCATGAACGCGCCGATCGCCTCGGACATCGTGACGCCGGCGACGCCGGTGACGAGCATCGCGGCCCCCGGCGTCGACCACGCGGTGACGACCGGGACGCGCCAGACGAGCGACAGCACGATGCATGTGACGCCCATGCCGAGTCCGAGCGCGACCATCCACGAGCCCAGCTCGCGCTCGGACGCGCCGAGCGCGCGCGCCGCCTCGAACACGATCGCGGCGGAGCTCGAGTAGCCGACCAGGACCGTGACGAAGCCCGCGACCAGCGCCGAGACCGAGGCGTCGCGCACGAGCGCGCGCGCGACGCTCACCGGCGCTCGATCCAGGCAAGCATCCCGACGGCGAGTCCGGTGAAGATCACGAGCGGAAGCGTCGCCGCGAGGAGGGGCGGCCAGTCGTTGAGGACGCCGAGGCTCGAGAACAGCCGGCTCGCGAGGAAGAAGGCGAGCCCGAGCATGGTCCCGACGAAGATCCGGAAGCCCGCGCCGCCCTGTCGCCGCTGGAAGTGCGCGAACGGGAGCGCGACGACCATCATCGCCAGCACGGCGAACGGATAGAAGACCTTGTTCCAGAACGCGATCTCGAAGCGGCTCGTCCTGGCCGCTCCTCCCGCTCCCAGCACGCGGATGTTGTCCCAGAGCGTCGCGATCTCGAGGCGCTCGGGCGCGACCTGGTAGACCGTGAGCAGCGAGGGGCGCAGCACCGTGGTCCAGGTCCAGGTCGGCACGGTGCTGACGCGGGCCCGATCGCCGTCGAGCTCGGTGGCCTTGACGTTGCGGAGCTCCCAGGTCCCGTCGCCGCTGAAACGCCCGCTCTCGGCCGACCGCGACGCGGTGAGCCGCATACCGTCGTCGAACTCGTAGATGCGCACGCCGACGAGCGTCAGGTCCGCGAGCACGGTGCGGATGTTGACGAACGTCCGGTCCTGCTTGAACCAGAAGCCCGACGAGAACTGCTGCGCGACGAAGCGCGAGCTGTCGCCCCGGGCGGTGGCGCGGATCGTCTGCGCGAGCCGCTCGGCCGGCGGCGCGATGAACTCGCCGGCGAGGAACGTCGCGAGCGCGAGCGGGATGCCGACGCGCACGACGCCCCAGCCGATCTGCCACAGCGACGCGCCCGATGCGCGCATCACCGTGTACTCGGAGTTGGCGACGAGCTGCGCGAGCGCGAACAGCGTGCCGATCAGCGCGGCGACCGGGAACAGTTCGTACAGCCGCGACGGAAGGTGGAGCGCGACGAACAGCGCCGCCGCCGAGAGCGTGTAGCCGCCCTTGCCGACGTCCGTGAGCTCGTTGATCAGGTCGAAGAACGCGAACAGCGACAGCAGCGCCACGAAGATCGCGAGCGTCGCGAACAGCACGTCGCGTCCGACGTAGCGCGTGAGCGTCCTCACGCGGCCACTCCCCCGACCGCTGGCGGGCCGGCGCGCGGCGGGCGGCGGAACAGGCCGTACGCCGAGAGATGGTGACGGAACAGCACGAAGACGACGAGGAACGCCGTGCCGTGAAGCAGCAGGAGCCCGACCCAGAAGTCGAGCTTGCCCTGGGCGATCAGGCTCTGCACGACGTTGATGCAGTTCGTGTAGCTGAAGTAGATGAAGGCGGCGGAGAACAGGTTGAATGTACGCCCGAGCCGGGGGTTCACGTGCGCCAGCGGGATCGCGAGCAGCGTGAGCGCGAAGGCGAGGATCGGGATCGAGATGCGCCAGAACAGTTCCGCGCGCTCGGCGTCTCCGTCCGCGATCAGCAGCCCCTCGGTGGGCATCGCCTTGCGCGACACCGGGATCGCGCGCGCGACCGCCGGCTGGATGACGCGGCCCAGGCGCTCGAACTCGACGACGCGGAAGTCCGGGCTGCCCGGCGCCCCTTCGTAGCGGCGACCGTCCTCGAGCACCACGTAGCGCGCGCCGTCGGGCCCCTCCTGCAGGCGCGCGACGCGCGCGACCGTCGTCGAGTCCTTCTCGTCGTCGATCGAGTGCAGGAAGACGTTGCGTATCGTGCCGTCGAACGTGTTGATGCTTTCGATGAACACGACGAGGTGCGCGGACCTGAACTCGCGGAAGAGCCCCGGCGTGATGAACGAGAGCTCGTCGCGCGACTCGAGCTGGCGCTCGAACTCGGCCTTGCGCTGCTCGGCCCACGGCGACAGGAACAGCGACAGGGCGAGGATCGCGACGAGGAACGGCGCCGCGAACCACAGGATCGGCTTCAGGAGCGCCGTGATCGACTGCCCCGACGTCATCCAGACGATCATCTCGCTGTCGCGGTGCCAGCGCGACAGCGTGAGCAGCACGGTCAGGAACAGCGCGACCGCGAGCAGGATGTTGACGCGGACGAGCGCGGCGAAGCCGAGCAGCGCCATGATGCCGTCCGGCGCGACGGCGCCGCCGGCCGCCTGCGCGAGCAGTCGCAGCACGAGGTTGGTGAACAGGATCGCCGCAAGGATGACGAACAGGCCGATGGCCGTCGCCGTGAGCTCGCGGACCAGCGTTCGCCGAAAGATCATGACGGCTGGAAAAGTCTTGACTTTTTCGCCATCATTTGTCGAAAATGCCCGGAATGGTCGCTAACGGCAATAATGTGCGCTAAAGCGGCGCCGGACGGGCAGGAAGGACAGTCGATGGAATTTACCATAAAAAGCGGCAGCCCCGAGAAGCAGCGCAGCGCCTGCGTCGTCGTCGGCGTGTTCGACAACCGCAAGCTCTCGCTGTCGGCCGAACTGATCGACCGCGCCTCGAACGGCTACGTCGGCGAGATCATCCGTCGCGGCGACATGGAGGGCAAGCTCGGATCGACGCTGCTCCTCCACAACGTCCGCGGCACGCTGGCCGACCGGGTGCTGCTCGTCGGCCTCGGCAAGGAGCGCGACTTCCGCGACCGCGAGTTCCGCAAGGCCGTGCGGTCGGCGGTCAAGCTGCTGAACGAAACCGGCTCGTACGAGGCGGTCGTCTACCTGACCGAGGAGAAGGTTAAGCGGCGCGAAGTGGCGTGGCGCGTCGAGCACGCCGTCGCCGTCGCGATGGAGACGGTCTACCGCTTCGACCGGATGAAGAGCGAGCCAGCCGAGGTGCGCCGGCCGCTGCGCAAGCTCACGCTGTCGGTGCCGCAGCGCTCCGACCTCGCGGCCGGCGAGAAGGCCGCCGCACGCGGCCTCGCGATCGCCCGCGGCGTCGAGGTCGCGCGCGACCTCGGCAACCTTCCGGGCAACGTCTGCACGCCGAGCTACCTCGCCGCCGAGGCGGTGAAGCTCGCGACCGAGTTCCCGGAGCTCAAGGTGGAGGTGCTCGAGCCGGCGCAGATCGAGGCGCTGGGCATGGGATCCTTCCTCTCGGTGACGCGCGGGAGCGACGAGCCGCCGCGATTCATCGTGTTCGAGTACCGCAACGCGCCGAAGAAGGCGAAGCCGGTCGTGCTGGTCGGAAAGGGCGTCACGTTCGACACCGGCGGAATCTCGATCAAGCCGGCCACGGACATGGACCAGATGAAATTCGACATGTGCGGCGCGGCCAGCGTCTTCGGCGTGTTCCGGGCGGTCGCCGAGCTCAAGGCCGCCGTGAACCTCGTCGGCCTCGTGCCGACCTGCGAGAACATGCCGTCGGGCCGCGCGACCAAGCCCGGCGACATCGTGAAGAGCATGTCGGGCCAGACGATCGAGGTGCTCAATACCGACGCCGAGGGACGACTCATCCTCGCCGATGCGCTCACCTACGCCGAGCGCTACGAGCCCGAGGCGGTCGTCGACGTCGCGACGCTCACCGGGGCGATGGTGATCGCGCTGGGCCACGTCGCCTGCGGGGTGTTCAGCAACAGCGACACGCTGTCGCGCGCGCTGGTCGCCGCGGGCGACGACGCGTACGACCGCGGCTGGCCGATGCCGCTGTGGGACGAGTACCACGAGGGGCTCGAGAGCAACTTCGCCGACTTCGCCAATGTCGCGGGGCGCGCGGGAGGCAGCGTCACCGCCGCATGCTTCCTGTCGAAGTTCGCGAAGAAGTTCGACTGGGCGCATCTCGACATCGCCGGCATCGCGTGGCGCGAAGGCAAGGAGAAGGGCGCGACCGGGCGTCCGGTGCCTCTGCTCGTGACGTGGCTGCTGGCCGAGGAGGCCGGTCCCGGCTGACCGCGAATCCGGGCGCACGATCCGCGATGACCTCGATCGACTTCTACACCGGCGCGGACGACCCGCTCGACGTCGCCGCGCGCATCGTTGCGAAAGCGTGGCGTCAGCACGGGCACGTCCGCGTGCTCACGCCGGATTCCGCGACCACCGAAGCGCTCGACCGGCGGCTCTGGACCGTGCCCGCGACCGGCTTTCTCCCCCATTGCCGGCTCGCGAGCCCGCTCGCGGCGCAGACGCCGATCCTCGTCGACGACGTCCTCGACCACGAGGGCGAGGCCTGCGTGCTCGTGAACCTGCACCCGGACCCGCCGCCGTTCTTCAGCCGCTTCGAGCGCCTCGCCGACATCGTCGGCCGCGACGACGCGGCGGCCGAAGCGGGGCGCCGCCGATGGAAGTTCTACCGCGATCGCGGGTATGCGATGCAGCATCACGCGCTCGAGCCGGGAAGCTGACCGATGCCCACCGCGCGCGAATTGCTCGAGCAGGCCGATGCGCTGATGCGCCGCAACCGTCAGGACGCCGAGCGGGCCATTCGCGGGGCCGGCAACGCGCCGGGCCCGGCCTCCGGCGAGCGCGAGGCGCCTGCGGCCAGGATCGAGGCCGGACCGCGCACCGTTTCGCCCGCGATCGAAGGACGGTTGGACTTCATCGCGGCCCTGT
>CALDKM010000290.1:0-6755 GCA_937898875.1 uncultured Pseudomonadota bacterium
TCGCCGAAGCGCTGGCCGCCGAACTGCGCCTTGCCGCCGAGCGGCTGCTGCGTCACCAGGCTGTACGGGCCGGTCGAACGGGCGTGCATCTTGTCGTCGACCAGGTGGTGCAGTTTCAGCATGTGCATGTAGCCCACGGTGACCGACCGGTCGAACGCCTCGCCGGTGCGCCCGTCGTGCAGGACGACCTGCCCGGAGGTCGGCAGCTCGGCGAGCTCGAGCATCCCCTTGATCTCCTCCTCGGTCGCGCCGTCGAACACCGGCGTCGCGAACGGAACGCCGCCGCGCAGGTTCTCCGCGAGCATGACGATCTCGGCGTCTCCGAGCGTGTCGAGCGGCTCGGGGTGTCCGGTCGTGTTGTAGATGCGCTCGAGCAGCTTGCGCACCTCCGCGACCTTCGCCTCGCGCTTCAGCAGGTCGTCGATCCTGCGGCCGAGCCCCTTCGCCGCCCAGCCGAGGTGCACCTCGAGGATCTGCCCGACGTTCATCCGCGACGGCACGCCGAGCGGGTTCAGCACGATGTCGACCGGCGTGCCGTCGGCCATGTACGGCATGTCCTCGACCGGAACGATCTTCGAGACGACGCCCTTGTTGCCGTGCCGGCCCGCCATCTTGTCGCCGGGCTGAAGGCGCCGCTTGACCGCCACGTACACCTTGACCATCTTCTGGACGCCCGGCGGCAGCTCGTCGCCCTGCGTCAGCTTCTTCTTCTTGAGCTCGAACATCGCGTCGAACTGCTCGCGCAGCTTGACGAGCGAGTCCTTCATCGCCTCGAGCTGCTGCGCGGAGTCCTCGCCCGCGAGGCGGATCTCGAACCAGTCGTGCCGGTTCACCCCCTCGAGATAGTCCTTCGTGATCTTCGTGCCCTTCGCGATGCGCTTCGGGCCGCCGTTCACGGTCTTGCCGAGGAGCATCTTCTCGATCCGGGCGAACGCGTCGTTCTCGACGATGCGCAGCTGGTCGTTCAGGTCCTTGCGGTAGCCCTTCAGCTCGTCTTCGATGATCTGCTGCGCGCGCTTGTCGCGCTCGATGCCCTCGCGCGTGAAGACCTGGACGTCGATCACGGTGCCCGAGATGCCGGACGGCACGCGCAGGCTCGTGTCCTTCACGTCGGACGCCTTCTCGCCGAAGATCGCCCGTAGCAGCTTCTCCTCCGGCGTCAGCTGGGTCTCGCCCTTCGGCGTCACCTTGCCGACCAGCACGTCGCCGGCCTCGACCTCCGCGCCGATGTAGACGATGCCCGCGTCGTCGAGGCGTCCGAGCTGCGACTCGCCCAGCGAGCTGATGTCGCGCGTGATCTCCTCGGGCCCGAGCTTGGTGTCGCGTGCGACGATCGAGAGCTCCTCGATGTGGATCGACGTGTAGCGGTCGTCACCGACGACGCGCTCGCTGATCAGGATCGAGTCCTCGTAGTTGTACCCGTTCCACGGCATGAACGCGACGAGCATGTTCTGCCCGAGCGCGAGCTCACCCAGGTCGGTGGATGCGCCGTCGGCGATGACGTCGTGCCGCGCGATGTGGTCGCCGACCTTCACGAGCGGCCGCTGGTTGATGTTCGTGTTCTGGTTGCTGCGCTTGTACTTGACCAGGTTGTAGATGTCGACGCCCACGTCGCCGGCCGCGGTCTCCGCGTCGTCGACGCGCACGACGATCCGGCTCGCGTCGACGTAGTCGACCTTTCCGCCCCGACGCGCCATCACGGCCGTGCCGGAGTCGACGGCGGCGGTGCGCTCGATGCCGGTGCCCACGAGCGGCTTCTCGGGACGCAGGCACGGGACCGCCTGACGCTGCATGTTCGAGCCCATCAGCGCGCGGTTCGCGTCGTCGTGCTCGAGGAACGGGATCAGCGAGGCGGCCACCGAGACGATCTGGCTCGGCGCGACGTCCATGTACTGGATCTTGTCGGCGGAGGACAGCATGAACTCGTTGCGGTTGCGGCAGCTCACGAGCTCGTCGGTGAGGCGGCCCTTCCCGTCGACCTTCGCGTTCGCCTGCGCGATCACGAACTGGCTCTCCTCGATCGCCGACAGGTAGTCGATGTGGTCGGTGACCTTGCCGTCGTTCACCTTCCGGTACGGCGTCTCGAGGAAGCCGAACTCGTTGGTGCGCGCATAGAGGGCGAGAGAGTTGATGAGGCCGATGTTCGGGCCTTCGGGCGTCTCGATCGGGCACACGCGGCCGTAGTGCGTCGGGTGCACGTCGCGCACCTCGAAGCCCGCGCGCTCGCGCGTGAGGCCGCCCGGGCCGAGCGCGGACACGCGCCGCTTGTGCGTGATCTCGGACAGCGGGTTGGTCTGGTCCATGAACTGCGACAGCTGGGACGAGCCGAAGAACTCCTTGATCGCGGCCGAGATCGGCTTCGCGTTGATCAGGTCGTGCGGCAGCAGGTTCTCGCTCTCCGCCTGGCCCAGTCGCTCCTTGACCGCGCGCTCGACGCGCACGAGGCCCGACCGGAACTGGTTCTCGGCGAGCTCGCCCACCGACCGGACCCGGCGGTTGCCGAGGTGGTCGATGTCGTCGATCTCGCCGCGGCCGTTGCGGAGCTCGACCAGGATGCGGATCACGGCGATGATGTCGTCGTTGGTCAGCGTGCCCGTGCCCTTGAGCTCCTCGCGGCCGACGCGGCGGTTGAACTTCATGCGGCCGACGGCCGACAGGTCGTAGCGCTCCTCGGAGAAGAACAGCCCGTGGAACAGCGCCTCGACGGCGTCCTCGGTGGGCGGCTCGCCCGGACGCATCATCCGGTAGATCGCGACCTTCGCCGCGTACTGGTCGGGCGTGTCGTCGCTCTTCAGGGTCTGCGAGATGAACGGGCCGTGGTCGAGGTCGTTCGTGTAGATCGTGCGGATCTCCTGCACGCCGGCGTCGGCGAGCTTCTTCAGGAGCTCCTCGGTCAACTCGTCGTTGGCCTTCGCGACCAGCTCGCCGGTCGACTTGTCGACCACGTTCTTCGCGATCGTGCGGCCGAGCACGTAGTCGGCCGGTACGACGATGCGCTTGACGCCTCCGTCGACCAGTTCTCGCACGTGGCGCGCGGTGATGCGCTTGTCCTTCTGCACGATCACCTTGCCGTCCTTCCCGGCGACGTCGAAGCGCGACACCTCGCCGCGCAGGCGCTCGGCCACGAGCTCGAGCTCGATGCCCCGGGTGCCGAAGTGGAACGCGTCGAAGTCGAAGAACGTCGCGAGGATGTCCTCGTTCGTCAGGCCGATGGCCTTGAGCAGCGTCGTGACCGGCATCTTGCGGCGACGGTCGACGCGGAAGAACAGGAAGTCCTTCGGGTCGAACTCGAAGTCGAGCCACGAGCCGCGGTACGGGATCACGCGCGCCGAGAACAGGAGCTTGCCCGAGCTGTGCGTCTTGCCGCGGTCGTGCTCGAAGAACACGCCCGGCGAGCGGTGGAGCTGCGAGACGATGACGCGCTCGGTGCCGTTGATGATGAACGAGCCGTTCTCGGTCATGAGCGGGATCTCGCCCATGTACACCTCCTGCTCCTTCACCTCCTTGATCGTCGGCTTCGGCGCTTCCTTGTCCATCAGGATCAGGCGCACCTTCGCGCGCAGCGCCGAGCAGAACGTCAGCCCGCGCTGCTGGCATTCGACGACGTCGAACGCCGGCGGCAGCAGCGAGAAGCTCACGAACTCGAGCCGGGCGTTGCCCGAGTGGCTCGAGATCGGGAAGATGGACGCGAACGCGGCCTGCAGGCCCTCGGTCTTGCGCGCGTCGGGCGCGGTGTCGGCCTGCAGGAACGCGCGGTAGGACGCGAGCTGCGTTTCGAGCAGGAACGGGACGCCGAGGACGCTCGCGCGCTTCGCGAAGCTCTTGCGGATGCGCTTCTTCTCGGTGAACGTGTACTGGTGAGACGTTGTGGTGGTCGCCATGGCCCGGATCGATCCCTCGTGCGAATCCTGCATGCGGCGGGTTGCCGCCGCGCGGACCGCGGACGGCATGACGCCGCGCGGTCGCTCACTTCGACTGTCCGGGGGCGTTGCGCCCCTGGCCTGGTGGCTGGCCTCTACCAGCCGCTGGCGGACGACGTGCCCCGTTGCGGGGGAACGCCCGACCAAACCCGTCTTCCGCAGTCGCGTCGGAAAACGAAGCGCAGCGGTCTCGCGGGAGACCGCTGTGCTTCGTTCCCTCGTTGCCGAGGGAACGACGCGCGAAGCGGCCACCTGCGCCGCCGCCCCGCCCATTGCCGGAACCGATCGCGTGGCAGGTCGCCCCACCTCGCGCCCGGTTTTTCGTGCCTTCGAAAACCGTCGGGCTCCGCCCGCGGTTTTCGCCTGATCAGCCTCTGCGTCAGGCTGTCAGCCCGGTGATTCTTCCAGGGCGCGCGGCCGGAAGGCCTCGCGCGCCTTCCGACCTCTCCGCTACTTGATCTCGACCTTCGCGCCGGCTTCCTCGAGCTTCTTCTTGGCGGCTTCCGCATCGGCCTTCGGGATGCCTTCCTTGACCGGCTTCGGCGCGCCGTCGACCAGGTCCTTCGCTTCCTTGAGGCCGAGGCTCGTGAGCTCGCGGACCGCCTTGATCACGTTGACCTTGTTCTCGCCGGTGGCGGTGAGGACGACGGTGAACTCGGTCTTCTCTTCCGCGGCGGCGGCGGGCGCGCCGGCCGACGGGGCGGCGACGGCGACGGCGGCGGCGGCCGAGACGCCGAACTTCTCTTCCATCGCCTTGATGAGCTCGGAGAGCTCGAGGACGGTCATCGAAGAGATCTTGTCGAGGATTTCAGTCTGGACAGCGGACATCGTGGACTCCTGATTCGTGAATGGATTGGATCGGGTGGATTCGGCGGTCGGTTCGCGTCAGGCGGCGGGCTTCGCGTCGCGCACCGCCGCGAGCGTCCGGACGAACCTGCCCGGGACCTCGTTGAGCGTGCGGACGAACTTCGCCACCGGCGCCTGCATCGTGCCCATCAGCTTCGCGAGCAGCTCGTCGCGCGAGGGGAGCGAGGCGAGGGCGGCGACGTCCTTGGCGGACATCACTTGGCCCGGCATCGCGCCGGCCATGATCACGAGCTTCTCGTAGCCCTTGGCGAAGTCGTTCAGCACCTTCGCCACGGCCACCGGGTCGGCGCCGATCCCGTACGTGAGCGGACCGACCATGCTGTCGGACAGCTTCTCGAACGGCGTGCCGACGACCGCGCGGCGCACAAGGGTGTTCTTCACCACCCTGAAGTACACGCCGGACGCCCGTGCCTTCGCGCGGAGCCGCGTCATGTCGGAGACGGGCATGCCACGGTTCTCCGCAAGCACGATCGCCTGCGCCGTGGACACCTGCTTCGCGACTTCCGCGACGACCGCTTCCTTCTTCTGAAGATCGAGACTCAAGTTCACCTCCGTTTCAGGAGACCGACGTCAGTGGACAGGGATCAGGAACGATCGCTTGCCGACCGACTGCCTCCGGTACGAGCCATTTCGGCTCCCGCGCCCGGCCCGACCGCGGCGTCGCGCGTGTTTCGGTGACCTTCGAGTCCAGGAGAGTCCTGTCCTGCGAGGGCACCATCTGCGCTGGATCAGGCAACGGAGGTCGGATGACGGGGAACAGAAACCTCCCCCACCCGACCCGTCGCCCGTTTTGAGCCGTTCGCTCCAGCGGTCTTTGACGGCTCGCGCACCGATCCCTCCGGTGCGTCTACCCTCAACTGCTACCCGTTGCCTGTTGCCTGTTCCCCGATCAGTGCGCCGCCGACTGCGAGATGTTCAGGCTCGCGGTGTCGACCCGCACGCCCGCGCCCATCGTCGACGAGACGCTGACCTTCCTGAAATAGATGCCCTTGATGCCCTGCGGCCTCGCCTTGGAGAGCGCGTCGATCAGCGCGGTCAGGTTGGACTTGAGCTGCTCGGGCGTGAACGACGCGCGCCCGATCGTGCACTGGACGATGCCGGCCTTGTCGGTGCGGTACTGCACCTGGCCCGCCTTGGCGTTCTTCACGGCGCCGGCGATGTCGGCCGACACGGTGCCGACCTTCGGGTTCGGCATCAGGCCGCGTGGTCCCAGGATCTGGCCCAGCTGGCCCACGACCTTCATCGCGTCCGGCGACGCGATGACGACGTCGAAGTCCATGAATCCTTCCTTGATCTTCGCCGCGAGGTCGTCGAAGCCGACGATGTCGGCGCCGGCGTCGGCGGCCTGCTTCGCCTTGTCGCCCTGCGCGAACACCGCGACGCGCACCTTCTTGCCGATGCCGGCGGGCAGCACGACCGAGCCGCGGACGGTCTGATCGGACTTCTTCGCATCGACGCCGAGGTTCACGGCGACGTCCACCGACTCGTCGAACTTGGCGACGGCGGTTTCCTTGACGAGCTTCAGCGCGTCGTCGACCGGGTAGAACTTGCTGCGGTCCACCTTGCCGAGGACCGTCTTCATGCGCTTGGAGAGGCGCGGAGTCTTCTGTTCGGCCATGATCACTTCACCCCTTCGACCGTGATGCCCATGGAACGGGCGCTGCCTGCGATCGTGCGCACCGCCGCGTCGAGATCCGCCGCGGTCAGGTCGGGCTGCTTCGCCTTCGCGATCTCCTCGGCCTGCGCGCGCGTGAGCTTGCCGACCTTGTCGGTGTGCGGCCTGGGCGAGCCCTTGTCGACCTTGGCGGCCTTCTTGATCAGCACGGTGGCCGGCGGCGTCTTCATCACGAACGTGAAGCTCTTGTCCGCGTACGCCGTGATCACGACCGGGATCGGCAGCCCGGCTTCCATCTTCTGGGTCTGGGCGTTGAACGCCTTGCAGAACTCCATGATGTTGAGGCCGCGCTG
>CALDKM010000291.1:0-3276 GCA_937898875.1 uncultured Pseudomonadota bacterium
GGAGGTGCCCGCAACGCGCATGGGCGCGGTGCGCGTCACCAGGGGCGAGATCGCGTTCACGCTCGCCGACCGGTCGACGTGGCGCTTCGACGCCACGCACACGCTTACCCCGGGACCGCGATACGACGGCAGCTTCCTGTGCGAGCAGGGCTGGTCCGAGAGCGACGTCGACTGGACGGTGCTCACGCATCTCCCGCGCAACGGCGTGCTCGCCGCGGGACTCGACGACGAGAGCGAAAGGCACGCGCGCTTCGTGATCGACCGGCCGCGCGACTGCGGCGGGCTCGCGATCGAGGTGTTCTACGACAACTACCGCGTGCCGCAGCCATGGGTGCGGTTCGACCCGCGCGGCCGGCTGCTCAGGAGCTCGCGATGAAGCGCCATCCCGCGGCGCGCCCCGCGATCCTCGCCTGGGCCGGTCCGGCGCTCGTCGCCTGCGCGACGATGGCTGCGCAGGCGTGCCCGATCACCGACTGGTACGCACAGGGCGTCGCCGACGGGCGGGCCGGCTACGCGTCCGACCGCATCGCCAGGCACCGCGAGGCCTGCCCGGACACCAAGGCCGTCCCCGACGAGCGCGCGTGGCTCGAAGGCCGCCGCGACGGGCTCGCCGAGTACTGCCAGCCGCGCCGTGCGGTCGATGCCGGGCTCGCCGGTCGAGGCTACGCCGGCGTGTGCAGGGACCCGCGCTACGGACGCCTCTACACGGCGGCGCGCCGAGTCCACGACGCACGCAGCCGCGTCGCGTCGATCGAACGCGACATCGCGGCGAGCCGTCGCGACATCGCCGACCGCACCACGTCCGACGTGCGGCGCGACATGCTGCGGCGCCAGTTGCTCACGCTCGAGGGCGACCGGCATCGCGCGCTCGGCGTGCAATCCGAAGCGCTGGCCACGCTCGACCGACTGCGGCAGGAGCTCGGCGTGTAACGGTTCGAACTCGTGCCCGCGCACGCCCGCGACCCGCGCGCCTCAACGTGCGACGAGGAGCCGCAGGCCCAGCGCCACGAAGATTCCGCCCGCAGCGCGATCGAGCCATGCCCCGGCGGCCGGGCGCTTCGCGAGGCGCTCGCCGATGCCGCCCGCGAAGTAGCCGACGGCCCCGAAGACGACGATGGCCACGATCGTGAACAGCACGCCGAGCTGCGCGATCTGCCACGCGACGTGACCGCGCGGGGCCTCGACGAACTGCGGCAGGAACGCGAGGAAGAACAGGATCACCTTCGGATTGATCGCGTTCGCGAGGAGGCCCCTCGCGAAGAGCTTTCCCGGCGTTTCGGGCGACACCGCCCGGGCCTCCGGTGCCCCGAGCGGACGGGCGTGGCGGATCGCCTGGACGCCGATCCAGACGAGGTACAGGCCGCCGGCGACCTTGAGCGCGGTGAACGCCGCCGGCGAGGCCGCGATCAGCGCGCTCACGCCGACCGCGGCGAGCAGCGTGTGGTTGAGGCAACCCAGCGCGCAGCCGAGGCCGAACGCGACGCCGGCCCTGCGCCCGCGCGCCACGCCGAGCGAGAGCACCATCAGGTTGTCGGGCCCCGGCGCGAGCGCGACGAAGAACGCGGCGGCGATGAAAGTCGCCGCCTGCGGCAGCGTGAGCAACGCGTCCATGCGGCATTGTGCCTGACGCGCCGCCGGGTGCGACGCGATGCAGGGCCTTTGCCGCGTCGGCCCCGGTAGAATGTCGCTCCCCGCGGCTCCGACGACCATGCCCCGCTCCCCGACATCCCGCACGAAGCGCGCCGCACGACGCCGCGGCGGGCCGACCGCGCCACGACGGCGGTGCGCCGCGACAGCCGCGGGCGCGCAGGTCCGCTGAAGCGATGCGCATCGGGCTCAAGGTCGACGTCGCGACGCTGCGCGGCACGCGCGAGGGCGTCCCCGCGCTCGTCGAGCTGTTTCGCCGCCACGGCGTGGGCGCGACGTTCCTGTTCACGCTGGGGCCCGACCGGACGGGGCGTGCGATCGGGCGCGCCCTCAAGTCGGGGTTCGCGGGCAAGATCCGCCGCTCCGGCGCCGTCGGGCACTACGGCATGAAGACGCTGATGTACGGGACGCTGCTGCCCGCGCCCGACATAGCGAGGCGCGCGGGCGACGTGATGCGCATGACGCGCGACGCCGGCTTCGAAACCGGCGTGCACGGCTACGACAACGTCCGCTGGCAGGCCGGCGTCGCGACGGCCGACGCGGCGTGGACCGAGAACGAGATGCGGCGCGCGTGCGAACGCTACACCGACGTGCTGAAGGAGCCCCCGCTCGTGCACGGTGCCGCGGGATGGCAGATGAACGTCCACTCGCTGCGGCTCACGCAGCGCCTGGGCTACGAGTACTGCTCCGACGGGCGCGGCACGCACCCGCATCTGCCCTACTGGAACGCCGAGCCGGTCCGCTGCCCGCAGTTCCCGACGACGCTGCCGACCCTCGACGAGCTGATCGGGCTCGACGGCGTCGAGCCCTCCAACGTCGCCGACCGCGTGCTCGGGCTGACGGAGACGCCATCCGCGGCGGGCCACGTCTTCACGCTGCATGCCGAGCTCGAGGGCCTGCGCCTGCCTGGCGTGATCGAACAGCTGATCGCCGGCTGGAAGGCCCAGGGCTGGTCGCCCGGCAGCCTGCGCTCGCTCCACGAGTCGGTCGAGCCGCTCGCGCTGCCGCGCTGCTCGGTCGGCATCGGCGGCGTCCCCGGCCGCAGCGGCACGCTGTTCGTGCAGCAGGAACCGTTCCCCGGCGAAGCGCTTCCGCGCGCCGCCTGACCTGCCCGGCCCCCCCGCACGACACCCCACGAGGAGCGACATGATCGGCAAGACAGTCCCCGATTTCACCGCCGAGGCCACCGGCGGCCCGTTCACGCTTTCCGAGTATCGCGGCAATCCGGTCGTGCTCTATTTCTACCCGAAGGACAACACGCCCGGCTGCACGACGGAAGGCGCGCAGTTCCGCGACCTCCACGGAAAGTTCGCGAAGGCGGGCGCGGTCGTCGCCGGCATCTCGCGCGACTCGATCAGGTCGCACCTGAACTTCGCGGAGAAGATGGGCTTCCCGTTCGCGCTCATCAGCGACGCCGACGAGAAGCTGTGCCAGGTCTTCGGCGTCATCCGGATGAAGAACATGTACGGCAAGCAGGTGCGCGGGATCGAGCGCTCGACCTTCCTGATCGGCGCCGACGGCAGGCTCGTGCGCGAGTGGCGCGGCGTGAAGGTGCCGGGCCACGCGCACGAGGTCCTCGACGCCGTGCTGGCCCTCACGGCCGGCTGACCCCCGCGGCGGGCCGCGGCG
>CALDKM010000292.1:0-33086 GCA_937898875.1 uncultured Pseudomonadota bacterium
CGTTGCTCGGCAAGCCGCTCGTGCTCGTGAACGCCGACGCCACGCTGTTGCTGAGCAACCGCGCGCTGCTGGCGGTCGCCGACCGCATCGCCTTCGGCTTCGATGGCGATGCGGCAAGGCGAACCAGGAATGCCGTCGTGACCGGCAACCCGGTCAGCGCCGCGATCGAGGCGCTGCCCGCTCCCCCCGCGCGCTTCGCCGGCCGCAGCGGGCCATTGCGGCTGCTCGTCGTCGGCGGCAGCCTCGGCGCGCAGGGGCTGAACGAGCGCGTGCCCGGAGCGCTCGCGCGGCTGCCCGCGGTGGCGCGCCCGCAGGTCGTCCACCAGGCGGGCGCGAAGCACATCGACGCGCTCGCGCGTGCCTATCGCGACGCCGGCGTCGAGGCCGAGTGCGTCGCGTTCATCGACGACATGGCCTCGCGCTACGCGTGGGCGGACTTCGCGATCGCCCGGGGCGGCGCGCTGACGGTCTCCGAGCTCGCCGCCGTGGGGCTGGGCTCGCTGATCGTCCCGCTGCCCGGCGCGATCGCCGACGAGCAGACGGCGAACGCCGAGTTCCTCGTGCGCGCGGGGGGCGCGATCCGCATCGCGCAGGACGCTCTCGGCACGGAACGACTCGCGTCGATCCTTTCCTCGCTCGACCGGCCGAAGGCGCTCGCGATGGCGTCGGCCGCGCGGGCGGTCGGGCGGACGGATGCCTCGGACCGCGTCGCGGACGCGTGCCTCGAGGCCGCGGGGAGGAAGTCGTGAAGGGCAAGGTCCGCCGCGTGCACTTCGTCGGGATCGGCGGCTCCGGGATGAGCGGCATCGCCGAGGTGCTCGCGACCCAGGGCTACCAGGTGTCGGGCTCGGACCTTGCCGAGAGCGCGGTGACGCGCCGCCTGGCGTCGCTCGGCATGCGCATCGTGGTCGGCCACGCGGCGGCGAACGTCGAGCACGCCGATGCGGTCGTCGTGTCGACGGCGGTCGCGGCGGACAATCCCGAGGTCGTCGCGGCGCGCGAGCACGGCATTCCGATCGTGCCGCGCGCGCTCATGCTCGCCGAGCTGATGCGCTTCAAGCAGGGCATTGCCGTCGCGGGCACGCACGGCAAGACGACGACGACCAGCCTCGTCGCCTCGGTGCTCGCCGAGGGCGGCCTCGACCCGACGTTCGTGATCGGCGGCCGGCTCCTCGCGGCGGGCGCCAACGCGCGCCTGGGCACGGGCGAGTACCTGGTCGCCGAGGCCGACGAGTCCGACGCGTCGTTCCTGCACCTGACGCCGACGATCGCGGTCGTCACGAACATCGACCAGGACCACATGGAGACCTACGGCCACGACCTCGGCCGGCTCAGGCGCGCATTCGTCGACTTCGTGCAGCGCCTGCCGTTCTGGGGAGTGGCCGTGCTGTGCGCCGACGACGACAACGTGCGCTCTCTCGTGCCGTCGGTCACGAAGTCGATCGTCACCTACGGACTCGCTGACGACGCGCGGATCCGCGCGACCGGCGTCACGAACGCGGGCGGGCGCATGCGCTTCGTCGCGCAGGCCGCCGGCGTCCCCGACCTCGCGGTCGAGCTCGCGCTTCCGGGCGTGCACAACGTGCGCAACGCGCTGGCGGCGATCGCCGTAGGCCGCGAGGTCGGCGTCCCCGACGAGGCGATCGCGCGCGCGCTGGCGGAGTTCAAGGGCGTGGGACGCCGCTTCCAGCGCCACGGCGCGGTCGCGCTCGCCGCGGGGGGGCGCTTCGAGCTGATCGACGACTACGGCCACCACCCGGCGGAGATCGCCGCGGTGATCGACGCCGCGCGGGGCAGCTTCCCGGGGCGCCGCGTCGTTCTCGCGTTCCAGCCGCACCGCTACACGCGCACGCGCGACCTGTTCGAGGACTTCGCGCGCGTGCTCTCGACCGTCGACGCGCTCGTTCTCACCGACGTCTACCCGGCGGGGGAGCCGCCGATCGTCGCGGCCGACGGACGCGCGCTCGCCCGCGCGATCCGCGTGGGAGGCAGGGTCGAGCCGCTGTTCGTCGAGGAGGTCCCGGGCGTCGCCGACGCGGTGCGCGCGATCGCACGCGACGGCGACGTCGTGCTGATCATGGGCGCCGGCTCGATCGGCCAGGTCGCGCCCCAGCTCGCGGCGGGGCCGGCATGAGCGCCGGACGCGGCGTGGCGTTCACCGGCCTGCGCGGTGCGCTCGAGTTCGACGTGTCGCTGGCGCGGTACACCAGCTGGCGCGCCGGCGGGCCGGCCGAGATCCTGTTCCGTCCGGCGGACCGCGACGACCTCTCGGCGTTCGTGCGCCAGCTTCCCGCGGAAGTCCCGATGCACGTGATGGGGCTCGGCAGCAACACGCTCGTCCGCGACGGAGGCGTGCGCGGCGCGGTCGTCGTCATGCACAACCCCGGCGCGGCGCTCGCGGTCGCGGACGGCCTCGTCTACGCGGAGGCGGGCGTCGCGAGCCCCAAGGTCGCTCGGCTCGCCGCGCGGCTGGGCTGCGAAGGCGCCGAGTTCCTCGCCGGCGTGCCGGGCACCGTGGGCGGCGCGCTCGCGATGAACGCCGGGTGCTACGGCGGCGAGACGTGGAATCACGTCGTGCGCGTCGAGGTGCTGACCCGGGACGGCCGTTTCGACGTGCGCACGCCGTCGGACTACGCGATCGGGTACCGCAGCGTGCGCCGCGCGGACGGCTCGCCGCCCGACGGCATCTTCACCGCCGCATGGATGCGCTTCGCGCCGGGCGACGCGACCAAGGCGCGCGCGCGCATCAGGGAACTGCTCGCGAGGCGGATCGCGTCGCAGCCGCTGTCGATGCCCAACGCGGGCAGCGTGTTCCGCAACCCGCCGGGCGACCACGCGGCGCGGCTGATCGAGGCGGCGGGCCTCAAGGGATACGCGATCGGAGGCGCGAGAGTGTCGGAGATGCACGCGAACTTCATCGTCAATCCCGGCGCGCGCGCACGCGCGTCCGACATCGAGGCACTGATCGCCCACGTGCGCGCGACGGTCCAAACGCGGTTCGGCGTCGAGCTGGTGCCCGAGGTGCACATCGTGGGCGCGGCCGGGAACGGAGGTGCGCGATGAGCAACGCGTGGATGGGGAAGGTCGCGGTGCTGCTGGGCGGTCCGTCGGCGGAGCGCGAGGTGTCGCTGATGTCGGGGACCGCGGTCGTCTCCGCGCTGCGCGACCGCGGCGTCGACGCGCACCCGTTCGATCCGGCCGAGCGCGACCTGTGGGAGCTCCGCCGCGACGGCTACGCGCGCGCGTTCATCGCGCTGCACGGGCGCTACGGCGAGGACGGGACCGTGCAGGGCGCGCTCGAGACGCTCGGCATTCCGTACACCGGGAGCGGCGTGATGGCCTCCGCGCTCGCGATGGACAAGTGGCGCACCAAGCTCGTCTGGATCGCCGCTGGCATCCCGACGCCGCGCTACCGCATCGTCGACGAGGCGACCGACCCGATGCGCCTGGTCGCGGAGCTCGGCCTGCCGCTGATCGTCAAGCCCGCGCGCGAAGGCTCGACGATCGGCATCACGAAGGTGTCGACCGTCGACCGCGACGAAGTGCGGCTCGCGATCGGCGAGGCGGCGAAGCACGACCGCCTGGTGCTCGCCGAGGAATTCGTCGAGGGGCGCGAGCTCACCGCGTCGATCCTCGGCGACCGGGCGCTGCCGCTGATCCGCATCGAGGCGCCCGGCGGCAACTACGACTACCACAGCAAGTACTTCTCGAACGAGACGAAGTACCACTGTCCGGCCGGGCTGCCCGACGCCGTCGAGGCGGCGATCCGCGAGCAGTCGCTCGCCGCGTTCCGGATCCTCGGAGCGAGCGGCTGGGGCCGGCTCGACGCGATCCTGCGCCGCGACGGCACGTGGTCGTACCTCGAGCTCAACACGTCGCCGGGGATGACCGGACACAGTCTCGTGCCGATGGCGGCGCGCGCGGCCGGCATCGCGTTCCCCGACCTGTGCGTCGAGATCCTCCGGGGGGCCCATGTGGGATGACCCGAAGGCGCTGAACGCGTTCGCCGCGACGCTCGCCTCGATCGCCGCCGCGCTGCTGGCGGTCGGCGCGGTCGTGTGGGCGGCGCGCAACGACGCGTTCGCGCTGCGTGAAGTCGTCGTGGCGACGCCGCTCGTGCGCTCGAGCCCGGAGAACCTCGAGGCGGCGATCCGGAGCGACCTGTCGGGGACGTTCTTCACGCTCGACCTCGACGCGGCGCGCGCGGCGCTGGTGCGCGTCCCGTGGGTGCGAAGCGTCTCCCTGCGGCGGCAGTGGCCGGGCCGGCTCGAGATCGCGGTGGAGGAGCACCTGCCGTACGCGCGCTGGGGCGACTCGGGACTCGTCAACGCGCAGGGCGAGATCTTCGCCGCGACGTACGACGGCGAGCTGCCGCAGTTCGACGGACCGGACGCGCGTGCGGCCGAGGTGACGGCCCGGCACCGCGAATGGGACGCGCTGCTCGCGCCGCTCGATCTCAGGCTCCGCGCGGTCGCGGTCTCGGCCCGGGGAGGCTGGCGCCTCAAGACCGGGAGCGAGTCGGCGCCGCTCGCCATCGAGCTCGGTCGCGACGAGCCGGATGCGCGCCTCGCGCGATTCGTGGCGGCGTACGGCCGCACGGTCGGCGCGCTCGCGCGGAGCGGCACGCGCGTGGGCGAGGTCGACCTCCGGTATCGCAACGGGTTCGCGGCGCGCGTGCCGGGCTTCCGCGAGAAGCCGGCGAAGCGCCCGCTCTGAGGGACAGGGGAAGAGGGAGCATGGTCAAGGACAGCAAGAATCTCGTCGTCGGGCTCGACATCGGCACGTCGAAGATCGTCGCGATCGTCGCCGAGATCGGACCGGACGGCGAGCTCAACGTGATCGGCCTGGGCACGCAGCCGTCGCGCGGGCTGAAGCGCGGCGTCGTCGTCAACATCGAGGCGACGATGGCGTCGATCCAGCGCGTGCTCGAGGAGGCCGAGCTGATGGCCGACTGCCGGATCGGCGCGGTCACGACCGGCATCGCGGGCAGCCACATCCGCAGCCTGAACTCGAGCGGCATGGTCGCGATCAAGGAAGGCGAGGTCTCGCAGGCCGACATCGACCGCGTGATCGAGACGGCGAAGGCGATCGCGATCCCGAACGACCAGCAGATCCTCCACATACTTCCGCAGGAATTCATCATCGACGGCCAGGACGGCGTGCGCGAGCCGCTGGGCATGAGCGGCGTGCGCCTCGAGGTGAAGGTCCACATCGTCACCGGCGCCGTGTCGGCGGTCGAGAACATCGCGAAGTGCGTGCGCCGCTGCGGCATCGAGCTCACCGACATCGTGCTGCAGCCGCTCGCCTCCGCGGCGGCGGTGCTGAACGACGACGAGAAGGAGCTCGGCGTCTGCCTGATGGACATCGGAGGCGGCACGACCGACATCGCCGTGTTCGCCGGCGGGGCGATCCGCCACACGGCGGTGATCCCGATCGCCGGCGACCAGGTGACGAACGACATCGCGATGACGCTCCGCACGCCGACCAAGGAGGCCGAGGAGCTCAAGATCCGGCACGGCTGCGCGCTGCGCCAGCTGGCCGACGCGAACGACGTCGTCGAGGTCCCCGGCGTCGGCGAGCGCGCGCCGCGCAAGCTGTCGCGCCCGATGCTCGCCGAGGTGATCGAGCCGCGCATCGAGGAGCTCTACACGCTCGTGCAGTCGGAGCTGCGGCGATCGGGCTTCGAGGAGCTCCTCTCGTCGGGCGTCGTGATCACCGGCGGGACGTCGATGCTGCAGGGGATGGCCGAGCTGGGCGAGGAGGTGTTCCACCTGCCGTGCCGCGTCGGCGCACCGTCGTACATGGGAGGGCTTGCCGACGTCGTTCGGAGTCCCCGCTACTCGACGGCCGTCGGCCTGCTGATGCACGGGCGCGACCAGCGGATGCGCGTCGAGGCGGCGCGCGCGCAGGTGAAGGGCATCACCGGCGTCGCCGAGAGGATGAAGCAGTGGTTCAAGGCGAATTTCTGAGGCGGGCGGCGACGAGGCGCCCGCAGCGGGCGGATCAGGTTTCCCGGAGGTCGCGGCCGAGCAGGCGATCCCCGGCGGCAGGAGCACGAAGGGACGATCGACACGCAACGCATCGCTGCACAGCAACGGCCGCCGGCACGAGGGCGGCGCAATCCGACGGACGACAAGGCGACCACGCCAACCGGCAACGCTTGAAGACAGGAAAGGAAGGGTAATCACATGTTCGAGATCATCGACCAGGCTCCGCAGGACGGGGCGATCATCAAGGTCATCGGCGTCGGCGGATGCGGCGGCAACGCGGTGGAGCACATGATCATCAGGGGCCTGTCGGGCGTCGACTTCATCTGCGCCAACACCGACGCCCAGGCGCTCAAGCGCTCGAACGCGCGCACGCAGCTCCAGCTCGGGACCGCGCTGACCCGCGGCCTCGGCGCGGGCGCGAAGCCGGAGATCGGCCGCGACGCGGCGATGGAGGACCGCGACCGCATCGGCGAGCTGATCGCGGGCTCGGACATGCTGTTCATCACCGCGGGAATGGGCGGCGGCACCGGCACCGGCGCGGCGCCGATCATCGCCGACATCGCGAAGCAGCTCGGCATCCTGACCGTCGCGGTCGTCACGCGGCCCTTCACGTTCGAGGGCAAGCGCCAGAAGGTCGCGCAGGCCGGGATCGAGGAGCTCGCGAAGCGGGTCGACTCGCTCATCATCATCCCGAACGACAAGCTGATGGCCGTGCTGGGCGACGACGTCTCGGTGCTCGACGCGTACGCGGCGGCCAACGACGTTCTGCACGGCGCCGTGTCGGGCATCGCCGAGGTGATCAACAACCCCGGCCTCGTGAACGTCGACTTCGCCGACGTGCGCACCGTGATGGGCGAGGTCGGCATGGCGATGATGGGCTCGGCCTCGGCCAGCGGCGCGGAACGCGCCCGCTCCGCCGCGCAGGCGGCGGTCCGCAGCCCGCTGCTCGAGGACGTCAACCTCGCCGGCGCGCGCGGCGTGCTGGTCAACATCACCGCCGCGTCCGACCTCAGGATGAAGGAATATCACGACGTGATGAACACGATCAAGGAGTTCACCGCGGAGGACGCGATGGTGATCGTCGGCACCGTCATCGACGACGCGATGGCCGAAGAGCTCCGCGTCACGATGATCGCGACGGGTCTCGGCGGCGCCGCCGCGCAGACGAAGCGCGTCCCCCCGACGCTCCAGGTGCTGCAGCAGCCGGCGGTCGTCGAGCGCACGGGGACCGACGGGCTGGGCATGACGGTCGAGACGATCGACTACGACAAGCTCGACCAGCCGGCGGTCGTCCGGCGCCGCTCGCCTTCGGTGGGGGGCGGGACGGCGGGAGCCTCGGACATCGAGATCCCGGCCTTCCTGCGCAAGCAGGCCGACTGACGGGAGAGCGCGGAAGCCGGGGGCTTGTGCTAGCATCCCCCGGTTCCGCCCCCGGCAGGCGCGATCCTGCGGAACCGCCGCCCGGCGCGGGAGTCCACCCCAACATGCTCCGCCAACGCACCCTCAAGGCCGCCACGCGCACGACCGGCGTCGGGTTGCACACCGGCGCCCGCGTCGAACTCGTGCTGCGCCCGGCGGCGCCGGAGACGGGCATCGTCTTCCATCGCACGGATCTCGCCCCGCCCGTCGCGATCCCGGCGTCGGCCACGCAGGTCGGCGACACGCGGCTGTCGTCGACGCTGCGGGAAGGCGCGGCGACCGTCTCGACCGTCGAGCACCTGATGAGCGCGCTCGCGGGCCTCGGCATCGACAACCTGCACGTCGACGTCGCCGGTCCGGAGATCCCGATCATGGACGGCAGCGCCGGTCCGTTCGTGTTCCTGCTGCAGGGCGCGGGCATCGTCGAGCAGGCCGCGCCGAAGCGCTACCTCCGCGTCGTCGCGCCGGTCGAGGTCCGCGACGGCGACAAGTGGGCGCGCTTCGACCCCTGCGACGGGTTCCGCCTCGACTTCACGATCGACTTCCCGCACCCGGTGTTCGGATCGGAGAACCGGCACGTCGTCATCGACTTCGCCGAGCACTCCTACGTGAAGGAGGTCGCGCGCGCGCGGACGTTCGGATTCATGCAGGACGTCGAGGCGATGCGCGCCGCCGGCCTGGGCCTGGGCGGCAGCCTGCAGAACGCGGTCGTGCTGGACGAGGTGCGCGTGCTGAACGCCGAGGGGCTGCGCTACGACAACGAGTTCGTGCGGCACAAGGTCCTCGACGCGATCGGCGACCTCTACCTGCTCGGCCATCCGCTCATCGGCCAGTACACCGCGTACAAGTCGGGCCACGCGCTGAACAACGCGCTCGCCCGGGCGCTGCTCGCGCGGCCGGACGCGGCCCGGCTCGTCACGTTCGACGCGGCCGACGAGGTGCCGAGCGCGTTCTACGACTGGCGCGCCGCGACGGCCTGAGGGGGCGCATCGCCGGCCGGGCGAGTCCGCCCCGGCGGCGGTCGGCCGGATCGCCGCGGCGCCCCCTTTCGCCGGACGCGCCCTTCACCGACTGACCCCCGATCGCCATGATCATCGTCCGCCTGCTGCTGGTGCTCGGTCTCGCGGCGATCGGCGTCGCGTTCCTGCTCTACCTGTTCACGCGCGACCGCCGCTACCTCCTGTTCATCTGGCAGGTGGTGAAGCTGCTCGTCCTGGCGCTCGCCGGCGTACTCGTCTTCTTCGCGGTCGAGCGCGTGCTGATCATGCTGTAGCGCGGGAGACCGGGTCCCCTCCGCGACCCGCACCGGCGCCGGCGGCAGCGTCTCAGCGACCGGACCGCTTGAGCCAACCGGCCACCGCAGCCTTGAGAGGACCTTCCGGCAACGAGCCGGCCAGCCCCTCCAGCGCCGCTTTTTGGGCGCTATCCCATTGACGCGGAAGGATTTTCCTTTCCGCCTGTCGGACGGAGGCGGGTTGCACTCGGACCCGAACTTCCCTAAACTCCATGCCCTCGCGCCCGAGTGCCGTACGGACGGCGGGCAGGCGGTGCCGCAATGCGGCAGCGATGGTCCCGGTCGTCGCGACGAGGTCGAGCCGGTCGGGTTCGGGCAGCAATGCGGCGACGTGCGCCGCCAATGGTCGTGGCAATGCGGCATGGACCGCCCGCGTGACCCGCGTTTCGTCGCGGCGGCGGCGGTTCCAGGCGGCGAGCAGGGGATCGTCCGCGAGCACGCGGGCGAGCGGCCTCCCGGGCGGAAGCGGTCTTCCCGGCATCGGAGCGTTCGCGTCGAAGGAGCCTTTCGAGTTGGACATCATACTGGTCAGCGGAGCGAGTGCGCGTGCGAGAACCCTCTCGCTCGACTGGCGTCACGGCGTCGCGATCGGGGTCGCGACCTTCGTCACGCTGGTGCTGTTCACGCTCGTGTTCAACTACGCGACCTTGCGATGGGCCGCGGCGGTCAATCCCCCGTGGCTGCAGGCGATCGTGCTGGCCGACCAGCGCGAGGAGGCGCAGCGGACCCAGGAGAAGGTCCACGGCCACCTGAACGCGATGGCGCTCAAGCTGGGGGACCTCGAGGCGCAGGTGATGCGGCTCGACAATCTGGGCGACCGCCTCGCGCGCGTCGCGGGCCTGAAGCCTCAGGAACTGCCGGCGAAGGGGACCCCGCCCGGTCGCGGCGGCGCCGAGTCGACGACGATCGCGCCGCGCGATCTCTCGGTCGACGAGTTCTCGACGCTGCTCGAGGCCCTGCGCCGCAAGATCGACCAGCGAACGGACCAGCTCTCGGTCCTCGACGCCCTCCTGATCCAGAACTCCGCCAGCCTCAAGTTCCTGCCCAGCCTGCTGCCGATCGTCGACGGGTGGTACTCGTCGAACTTCGGCTACCGGATCGACCCGTTCACGGGCCAGCAGTCCTACCACGAGGGCATCGACTTCCCGGCGGAGTCGGGTACGCCCATCGTCGCCGCCGCGAGCGGCAAGGTGATCTACGCGGAGACGCATCGCGAGTACGGTAAAATGGTAGAGGTGGACCATGGCAACGGCCTCGTCTCGCGGTACGCGCACGCGTCGGCGATGGACGTGCGGGAGGGCGATCTCGTCGTGCGCGGTCAGAAGATCGCCTCGGTCGGGTCGACCGGCCGGTCGACGGGGCCGCATCTGCACTTCGAGGTCAGGCTGAACGGCGTGCCGCAGAACCCGGCCCGCTTCCTGCAGAACTAGCACGCTGCGCCGGCGCGTCCGCGCGGCCGGCTTCCCTCCCGGCGCGACGTGCGCCGATGCCGGGGCGCCGGGGACGGCGATGTCGTCCCGAGGGCCCGTGACTTCCTCCATCCGATGATCTCCAACATCCTCACCCGCATCTTCGGCAGCCGCAACGAGCGGCTCCTCAAGCAGTATCGCGCCGTCGTCCGCGAGATCAACGCGCTGGAGCCGGCGATCTCCGCGCTCGACGACGCCGCGCTCCGCGGGAAGACCGGGGAGTTGAAGGAACGCCTCGCGAAGGGTGAGTCGCTCGACGACGTGCTTCCCGTGGCGTTCGCGGTGGTCCGCGAAGCCGGCAAGCGCGCGCTCGGCATGCGGCACTTCGACGTGCAGCTGATCGGCGGCATGGCGCTGCATCACGGCAAGATCGCCGAGATGCGGACCGGCGAAGGCAAGACGCTGGTCTCGACGCTGCCCGGCTACCTGAACGCGCTCACCGGCAGGTGCGTGCACATCGTGACGGTGAACGACTACCTCGCGCAGCGCGACGCGGACTGGATGGGGCGCATCTACCGGTTCCTGGGCCTCGAGGTGGGCGTCAACCTGTCGCAGATGGACCACCAAGCGAAGCAGAGGGCCTACGCGGCGGACGTCACCTACGGCACGAACAACGAGTTCGGGTTCGACTACCTGCGCGACAACATGGTCTACCAGGCGAGCGAGCGGGTGCAGCGCGGGCTCGCCTACGCGATCGTCGACGAGGTCGACTCGATCCTGATCGACGAGGCGCGCACGCCGCTCATCATCTCGGGCCAGGCCGACGACAACATCGAGATGTACTACCGGCTGAACGACCTCGCTCCGCGCCTGACGCGCCAGGAGACCGAGACCGGGCCGGGCGACTACTGGGTCGACGAGAAGGCCCACCAGGTGCTGCTGTCGGAGGAGGGCCACGAGCACGCGGAAGCGGTGCTCGCCGACGCGGGGCTGCTCGCGGCGGGGACGAGCCTGTACGACGCACAGAACATCTCGCTCATGCACCACCTGTACGCGGCGCTGCGCGCGCACGCGCTCTACCACCGCGACCAGCACTACGTGGTGCAGAACGGCGAGGTGACCATCGTCGACGAGTTCACCGGCCGGCTGATGACCGGCAGGCGCTGGTCCGAGGGCCTGCACCAGGCGGTCGAGGCGAAGGAAGGCGTCGCGATCCAGCGCGAGAACCAGACGCTCGCGTCGATCACGTTCCAGAACTACTTCCGGATGTACGGGAAGCTCGCCGGGATGACCGGCACGGCCGACACCGAGGCGTTCGAGTTCCAGCAGATCTACCACCTCGAGACGGTCGTGATCCCGACGCACCTGCCGATGGTCCGGAAGGACGAGAACGACCTCGTGTTCCGCACGTTCCAGGAGAAGGTCGACGCGATCGTCGCCGACGTCCGGGGCTGCCACGAGCGCGGCCAGCCCGTGCTCGTCGGCACGACCTCGATCGAGAACTCGGAGCTCCTGTCCGGCCACCTGGAGAAGCAGGGGCTGAAGCACGAGGTGCTGAACGCCAAGCAGCACGCACGGGAAGCCGACATCGTCGCGCAGGCGGGACGCCCGCGCGCGATCACGATCGCGACCAACATGGCGGGCCGCGGCACCGACATCGTGCTGGGCGGCGCGATCGAGCAGCAGCTCCTCAGGATGCGGGAGGACGAGTCGATCCCCCCGGCCGATCGCGACGCCACGATCGCGAAGCTGCGCGCGGAGTGGCAGTCGCGCCACGACGAGGTCGTCAGGGCGGGCGGCCTCCACATCGTCGGGACCGAGCGCCACGAGTCGCGGCGGATCGACAACCAGCTGCGCGGCCGCTCCGGCCGCCAGGGCGACCCCGGCAGCTCGCGCTTCTACCTGTCGCTCGAGGACCCGCTGCTGCGCATCTTCGGCGGCGAGCGGCTCGGCGTCATCATGCAGAAGCTCAAGATGCCGGAGGGCGAGCCGATCGAGCACGCGATCGTCAACCGGTCGATCGCGAAGGCGCAGAACCGCGTCGAGTCGCGCAACTTCGACATCCGCAAGCAGCTGCTCGAGTACGACGACGTCGCGAACGACCAGCGCCGGGTGATCTACCAGCAGCGCAACGAACTGGTGGACAGCGAGGACGTGGGCGGCATGATCCGGAACATGATCCGGGGCGAGATCGATTCGCTGGTGCGCCGCTACGTGCCGGCGGAGTCGGTCGAGGAGCAGTGGGACCTGCCGGGGCTCGAGGCGGCGCTCGCGGGCGAGATGCAGATCCACGTCGCGGCGCAGGAATGGGCGAAGGACGCGGAGGTCAACGAGGACACGATCCGCAGCCGCGTCGCGGAGGCCGCCGTCGCCGCGTGGCAGGAGCGCGAGGCCGCGGCGGGCGCCGAGGTGATGCGCTCGTTCGAGCGCAGCCTGATGCTGCAGACGCTCGATCACCACTGGCGCGACCACCTGGCGAACCTCGATCACCTGCGTCAGGGCATACACCTGCGCGGATACGCGCAGAAGAACCCGAAGCAGGAGTACAAGCGCGAGGCGTTCGAGCTCTTCTCGGACATGCTCGACCGGGTCAAGCAGGACGTCGTGAAGGTCGTGCTGACCGTCCAGGTCCGCAGCCAGCAGGACGTCGCCGCGGTCGAGGAGCCCGAGGCCGTCAGCAACGTGCGCTACCAGCATGCCGACTACGAGGAAGCCCTGGCGTCTGCGCCCGCCGGCGGAGACGCGGCGGCCGTGGTCGAGGCGCAGCCGTTCGTGCGCGCCGGCGAGAAGGTGGGTCGCAACGACCCGTGCCCCTGCGGGTCCGGGAAGAAGTACAAGCAGTGTCACGGGCGGCTCGCGTAACCGTCCTTGGCACGGCGGGCGGCGGTGGGAGAGCCGCCCTGATTTCACGGCGGCGTGCCCAACGCGTCGGACCGGGCGCCTGCGGCGCCGGTCAACGCGCCGAGCCCGTCGCCCGGCGTGGGGCGGAACCGAGGTAGGTCGAGCCGTCGAGCGTCGACCGGGCGCGCAGTCGATTTCCGTAGCGTGAACCGCAGCACGGTATTTTTTGGCGGATGCTCGCCCGCCGCGCAGCCTCTCCCCACCGCGCTCCGTGCGGCTATCATTCGCTACCGCCACCGACACTCGATGCGCCGGCCGGCGCGACGCCGTGGCGGCTGACGCCTGCCAACCGACTCCCGACGCCCGATGCCCGTCAACTACACGCCGCCCACGCCCGAGACCCTCCTTTCCGTCCCCGGCATCGCGCTCGGCGCCGCCGCCGGACGGATCAAGAAGTGGGACCGCAACGACGTGCTCCTCGTCGTCTGCGAGCCCGGAACCGTCGCCGCCGGCGTGTTCACGCGGAACCGCTTCTGCGCGGCACCGGTGATCGTGTGCCGCAGGCACCTCGCGGCCAGCGGGCAGCTCCGCGCGCTGGTCGTCAACGCCGGCAACGCGAACGCCGGCACCGGCGAGCGCGGCATCGCCGACGCCGAGACGACGTCCGCGGCGGTCGCATCGATGCTCGCCTGCCCGATGCAGCAGGTGCTGCCGTTCTCGACCGGCGTCATCATGGAGCCGCTGCCCGTCGACCGGCTGGTCGCCGCGCTCCCCGCCGCGCGCGCCGCGGCGCGCGAGGACGGATGGTTCGACGCCGCGCGCGCGATCATGACGACCGACACGGTGCCGAAGGGCGCGTCGCGGTGCGTGACGATCGACGGGGCGGCGGTCACGGTCACCGGCATCGCCAAGGGCGCCGGCATGATCCACCCGGACATGGCGACGATGCTCTCGTTCGTCGCGACCGACGCTCCGGTCGACCGGGCGCTCCTGGCGACGCTCGCCCGCGAGGTCGCGGACGTTTCGTTCAACGGCGCGACGGTCGACGGCGACACGTCGACCAACGACAGCTTCGTGATCGCCGCGACCGGCAGGGCGCGCATCGCGCCGATCGCGCGCGCCGCCGACCCGCGCCTGCCGGCGCTGCGCGCCGCGCTCGAGGGCGTCGCGGTCGACCTCGCCCAGGCGATCGTGCGCGACGGCGAGGGCGCCACCAAGTTCATCGCGATCCGCGTCGAGGGCGGCCGCACGGTCGACGAGTGCAGGGCCGTCGCGTTCGGCATCGCGCACTCGCCGCTGGTCAAGACCGCGTTCTTCGCGTCGGACCCGAACCTCGGCCGCATCGTGTGCGCGATCGGCAACGCCTCGGCCCCGGACACGGATCCCGGCCGCATCTCGTTCTGGCTCGACGACGTTCTCGTCGTGGACCGCGGCGGACGCGCGGCCACGTACCGCGAGGAGGACGGGCAGCGCGTGATGAAGCAGGACGAGATCGCGGTGCGCGTGGAACTCGGACGCGGCGCCGCGCGCGCGACGGTATGGACCTGCGACTTCTCGCACGACTACGTGTCGATCAACGCCGACTACCGGTCATGAAGGGTGACATCCCCCCGAAGCGTCCTGCGGCCGCCTCCCCCCGAGGGGGCCGGCGACCTCGGGGCGGCCCGTCGGTCGCCGAGGTCCCCCCGAAGCCGAGCGACGCGCTCGCGGCGCTGGTCGCACGGGCCGAGGGCGTGCTCGCGCGCGTCGAGGCGCTCCTGCCGCCCGTCGTGCCCGATCCGGACTGGACGAAGACGACCGCCGCGCGCTGGCGCAAGCGCGGCGATCGCGGATGGCTCGCGCCCGTGGCCCATCCGCACGCGGTCGACCTCTCGGCGCTCGTCGCGATCGACGCGCAGAAGGAAGCGGTCGAACGCAACACCCGCCAGTTCGTCGCCGGACTGCCGTCGAACAACGTGCTGCTGACCGGCTCGCGCGGCACCGGCAAGTCGTCGCTCGTCAAGGCGATGCTCGCGAAGTACGCGGCGAGGGGGCTGCGGCTCATCGAGGTCGACAAGTCGGACCTCGTCGACCTGCCGGACATCGTCGAGCGCATCGAGGGCCTCCGGGAGCGCTTCGTCGTGTTCTGCGACGACCTCACGTTCGACGCGGGCGAGGCCGGGTACAAGGCGCTCAAGGTGGCGCTCGACGGGTCGATCGCCGGGCCGTCGGGCAACGCCGTGATCTACGCGACGTCGAACCGCCGGCACCTCCTGCCCGAGTACATGAGCGAGAACCTCGAGACGAAGCACGTCGGCGACGAGGTGCACCCGGGCGAGTCGGTCGAGGAGAAGATCTCGCTCTCCGAGCGCTTCGGCCTGTGGATCTCGTTCTATCCGTTCGCGCAGGACGACTATCTCGCCGCCGTCGCCGGCTGGCTCGCGTCGTTCGGTCTCGGCGCGCCCGCGAGCGCGAAGGAGGCCGACACGCGCACGCGCGAGGCGCTGCAGTTCGCGCTGCAGCGCGGATCGCGTTCGGGGCGCGTGGCGTGGCAGTTCGCGAAGCTCTGGGCGGGGCAGCAGGCGCTGAGGCGTCGATCCTGACGATGGGCGTGACGCGCGTCGCGGCCGCGGTCGTCGTGCGCGCCGACGGAAGGGTGCTGCTGGCGCAGCGTCCCGCGGGCAAGCCCTACGCGGGCTACTGGGAGTTCCCGGGCGGCAAGCTCGAGCCCGGCGAGTCGCCGCGCGACGCGCTCGATCGCGAGCTCGTGGAGGAGCTGGGCATCGTCGTGCGCCGCGCCGCGCCGTGGATCGTGCAGGAGCACGTCTATCCGCACGCGCACGTCGAGCTCCACTTCTTCCGCGTGTTCGCGTTCGACGGCGAGCCGGTCGGACACGACGGCCAGGCGTTCTCGTGGCAGCGTCCCGGCGCGTTCGACGTGGCGCCGCTCCTGCCGGCCAATACCCGCGTGCTCGCCGCGCTCGCGCTGCCCCCGACCCTGGGGATCACGTGCGCGGAGGACCTGGGCGAGGATGCGTTCCTCGAGCGCGCGGAGCGCGCGTTCGCGCGGGGCCTCGGCCTCGTCCAGCTGCGCGAGAAGTCGTGGACGCGGGCGCGCCGCGACGCGTTCGCGCGGCGTCTGGTCCCGCTCGCGCACGCGCGCGGCGCGAGAGTCGTGGTCAACGGCACGCCGGACGACGCCCTGCGCGTCGGTGCCGACGGCGTGCACTGGACGTCGGCGTCGCTCGCTGCGGCGTCGAGCCGACCCGGGGGCATGCTGGTCGGCGCGTCGTGCCACTCGCGCGAGGAGCTCGCGCGCGCCGCGATGCTCGGCGTCGACTACGCGCTCGCCGGCCCGGTCCTGGCGACGCCGACGCACCCGGACGCGGCGCCGCTCGGCTGGGATGGCTTCGCTCGAGTGATCGAGGGCACGCGGGTGCCCGTCTATGCGCTGGGCGGCCTCGCGTCGCCGGATCTCGGGGATGCGCTGGACCACGGCGCGCACGGCATCGCGATGAGACGCGGCGCGTGGTGACCCGTGGCACCGGGCCAGGTCGGCAGGGCTCATCGGCCGGGGGGACCTGCATCCGGTACCATCGGCGCGTCTGCGGTGGGCGTTTCCCGGCTTCGACGCCCCGGGGCCGCACCCGGGCGCATGCGAAACAGCGAGGGAGTCCTCTCCATGGAACCGATCCGGATCTCGCGGGCCGTGTCCGGCACGACGACGCGACGTGGTCTGCCGGGCGCGCGAATGGCCGCCGCATTGCTGTCCGCGTGCCTGGTCGGGCTTTTCGCGCCCATGCACGCTGCGGCGGAAGGCTACCCCGAGCAGGTCATACGGCTCGTGATCGGTGTGGGTCCCGGCGGGCACGACACGTCGACCCGCATCCTTGCGGAAGGGCTCACCAGGGAGCTCGGCGTGCCGGTGATCGTCGACAGCCGTCCCGGCGCGGACGGAATCATCGGTGTGCGCGAGGTGACGTCTGCGCGCCCGGACGGCTACACGCTGCTGTTCGCGCTGGGATCGCAGATCGCAATCAACCCCGCCCTCTTCGCGAGCCTGCCGTACGATCCGCAGCGCGACCTCGTCCCCGTCTCGCTGGTGGCGCGGCAGCCGTTGCTGATAGCCGTGCATCCGTCGCTGCCGGTCGCGAGCGTCAGGGAGCTCGTCGAATACACGCGCGCGCACCCGGGCACCGTCAACTACAGCGCGGTCACGGGTACCTTCATGCTCGCGGCCGAGTCGTTCAAGCACCGGACGGGCGCGGACATGCAGCACATCCCGTACAACGGGGGCGCACCGGCACTGAACGCGCTCGTCGCGGGTACCGTGCAGGTCTCGGTGATCTCCGGGACGACGGCGATTCCCCAGGCGAAGGCGGGAAAGATACGCGCGCTTGCCGTGACCGGCTCGTCGCGACTTTCGCAGCTGCCGGACGTGCCCACGTTCTCGGAGGCCGGGGTTGCCGAGGACGTTCCTGTCTGGAGCGCGATGTTCGCGCCGGCCGGCACGCCCGGACACGTCGTCGACCGGTTCCGTGCTGCGCTCGTGCGCGTCCTGGAAACGCCTTCCGTCCGCGAACGATTCGTCGCGAACTTCGAAACCATCGTCCTGAGCACGCCGGAGGAACTGGCCGCGACCGTCGTCCGCGATTCGGCCAGGATGCGGGCGCTCGTCAAGGCGGTCGGGCTGCCGCCGCGCTGACCCGGCTAACGCGCGCCGGGCTCCGGGGCGGAATCATCGTCGTCGTTCGGGTCGTCGACGGGAATCCGGTAGGACTCGTCGGCCCACGCGCCCAGGTCGAGGAGCTTGCAGCGCTCGGAGCAGAACGGCCGAAAGGGCGACTGCTGATCCAGCGCGACGGGCGTTCGGCAACGCGGACAGGGGCGGATCGCAACGGCCCTGCCGGTCGGCGGGGTCATCGCGGCTTCGCGCCGGGCGCGCGCGTGTCGACCGTTCGGCCCCGGGAGACTTCCCTCGCGCTGGCCGGGACGAGCGCGGCCAGCCTTGCACGCGACGTCTTTCCGACCTCGTTGCGAGGAATCGCGTCCACCCTGAGCACGATTCCCGGCGCGAAGACACCGAGCTTCTTCGTGCACTGCGCCTTGAACCTGTCGAAATCGAACGACGGCCTGACGACGATCGCGATGCCGACACGGTCGACACCGAGCGAGGTGGGATACGCGAATGCCGCGACGTCCAGGATGTCGGGCAACTCGAGCACGCGCTGCTCGAGCGTCTCGGGCGAGATCTTGGCCCCTCCGACGTTGAGGCGCTCGTCCAGCCGGCCGCCGATCACCAGCATTCCGTCGGTCGCCACGTAGCCGACGTCGCGAGAGTGGAACCATCCGTCGCGAAAGGCGTGCGACGGCCCGGTTTCGTCGGCGTAGGAGGTCACGCATATCTCGCTGCGAAAACGCAGGATGCCCTCGGCATCCGGCGGCAGCGGCGCGCCGGTGTCGTCGACGGCCTGGACCTCCATCCCCGGAACGATGCGGCCCACGGCGCCGGGCCGGCCCATGACGTCGCGTATCGGCGCGACGGAGGTGACGCCGGTCTCCGTGGACCCGTACATGCTCAGGAGATTCGGGGAGACCCTCTCGATGGCGAGCCGGGCGAGCTGGTCGGTCAGGCGACTCCCGCTCACCTCGACGACGTCCAGCGAGGGGAAGGGTCCCAGGCCTTCGCGCATCGCGAGGACCATGGGGCCGAGGATTCCCGGCGGGACGACGAAGTTGGTCACGCGATGGCGCGCGATCGCATCGCCAATGGCGTCGGCATCGTCGCCCCGGCGAGGCGGCTCGACGATGGTGCCGCCCTCCCACAGCGTGCGCAGGCAGGTCATGAAGCCGTAGGTGGCGACCGTGCGGATCTTGGACATCGTCCGCAACGGCTTCGGCAGCGTCAGGGATCGGATCCTGCTCGCCACGCGGCGCGCGATGAGGTCGTGGCTCATGGCCACCTGCTTCGGCGTACCGGTGGTGCCCGACGTCTGGAAGATGCGGAAGATGCTCGCGCCGTCCTGATGCGCAGGCAGGGGAGGGGGTCGCCCGCCGCGGGGCGGGGCGAGGAACCACCCCGCCTCGACGTCGAGCCTCGGGGCGCGCACGTCCGAACCGCGACCGGGCAAGGCGATCGCCGCGTCGATGCGTTCGTCCGGCGCACCCGGGTGGAACGACAGGGCGCCGATGCGCGCGATGGCGAGCGCGACGGCCAGGAACGGGAACTCGCCGATCATGCTGTCGATCGCCACGCGATCTCCGGGGCGCACGCCGAGGTCGAGGGCGCGCCGCGCGATCGCGTCGATCATCGCATCGAGGTCGCCGTACGAGATGTCCGGCCGCTGGTCGCTCACGCACGCCACGGCGTCCGGGGTCGCTTCCGCCAGGCGTCGGATCGGATCGGTGATGTTCATGCGCGGTCACCCGGACAGGAACGGGACGCTGCCTGCCGTCCCACGTGGCGATGATACGACAACGCCTGCGGCGACTTCCCGGCGACGCGAATGGCCGGATTCGGCCGGCGATCGCCCGGCGATCCGGACCTTCCCCGGTGCCCGTCAGGGGACGCTCAGAGATTGCAGAACGCGAGGTCGAACTCGACGTCGCGGTCGTAGACGCTGCCGCGGTCCATGCCGGTGACGCCGATGAAACGGATGTTGAGCGCGTACTTGTTCGCGCTGATCTCGGGCACGCACGCGAGATCGCGTGCGACGGTGAGGCGCAGGAGCTGCGAGACCTTGGCCGTCGTCAGCATCAGCTGGAACACGCCGCGGTAGGCGATGTGCCGGCTCGACCGGCCGTTCTCGCGCAGCAGGCGAAGCACGATCGCGAGGCCCGCGAGGACCGGCTCGAACGGCTCGATCCAGGCGGCGAGGTCCGCGCGCCGCGACCCGGCGTCCCGGTGCAGCCACCAGTGGTAGGCCGGCAGGTCGAATTCGCACACGCCGCCGGGGATCCCGCTGCGCTGCTTGATCGCCATCAGCCACTCGTTCTCGCGCAGGTGCGCCCCGAGCTTGCCGGACTGCGCGAGCAGCTGCGCGGCGACGCCGTCGATGTCGGCGAGGAGCGCGTCGAGCGCCTCGGTCTCGATCCTCGGATTGGCGCGGAGCGGACCGAGGAGCTGCCGCTGGCGCTCGAGCTCCTGGAGGAGCTCGGTCTTGAGGTCGGCGCGCGCCGCGATGTCGGCGATCTCGAACAGCGACGCGAGCGCGGCATGGTGGTCCTGCGGGAGGTCGCCCGCCGCGTAGACGGAGAGCCGCGAGTAGACGTCCTCGAGCCGCATCAGCGTCCGGATGCGCTCGTTCAGCGGGTGTTCGTAGCGGATCATCGCGGGCTGCCTTCGCCGAGCGCCATTGTCCGCGAATCGCCCGTCGGATCAAGGCCGCGCGTCACGCCGGGCCGCCGCGAGCGCGCGGTACGACGCGTCGAGCCGGGCGACCGCGGCGGGAATCGCCTCGGGACGCCCCGAGTTGTCGAGGACGTCGTCGGCCCGCGCGAGCCGCTCGGCGCGCGACAGCTGGGTCGCCATGATCGAGCGCACTTCGTCGGGGGAGAGCCCGCTCCGCCGCCCGACCCGGCGCACCTGCTCGTCCTCGGCGCAGTCGACCACGAGCACGCGGTCGGTGAGCGACACGGTGCCGCCCCGTTCGAACAGGAGCGGGACGACGAGGACGCCGTAGTCCCCCCGCCAGGACGCGACGAGGCGCCCGATCTCCTCGCGGATCGGGGGATGGAGCGCGGCCTCGAGCCGCCGGCGGAACGCGGCGTCCGCGAACGCCCCCTCCCGCAACCTCCCCCGGTCCAGCGTCCCGTCGCCGGCGAGGACGGACGGGCCGAAGGCCGCGACGACCGCGCGATGCCCCTCGCGGCCGGGGGCGGAGAGCTCGTGGGCGACCTCGTCCGCGTCGACGACCTCGACGCCCAGCGCACGGAAGGCTGCCGCGACGGCCGACTTGCCGCTGCCGATGCCGCCGGTGAGGCCGACGACGAGCGTCACCGCAGGTACATCGCGTTGATCGCCGGGCCGAAGAACAGCGCGATGCCCCCCGCTCCTGCGAGCCAGGGGCCGTAGGGCATCGGAACGGTCTTGTCGCGGCCCTTGAGCGCGATCGTCAGGATGCCGCCGACCGCACCCAGCACGCTCGAGACGAGCACGATCTGCGGGAGCATGGGCCAGCCCAGCCAGGCGCCGAGCGCGGCGAGCAGCTTGAAGTCGCCGTAGCCCATGCCTTCCTTGCCGCGGATCAGCTTGAACAGCCAGTACACGGCCCAGAGGACGAGGTACCCCGCGATCGCGCCGACGACGGCGGACGCGAGCGGGACGAAGAGCCCGAACAGGTTGGCGAGGAGGCCGCCCCACAGGAGGGGCAGCGTGAGGTCGTCGGGCAGGAGCTGCGTGTCGGCGTCGATGAACGCGAGCGCCAGCAGCGTCCACAGGAGCACGCAGGCCGCAAGCCCCGTCCAGCCCGCCCCGAACTGCCAGATCGCGGCGACCGCGAGCGCGCCCGCGGCGAGCTCGACGACGGGATACCGCGGCGAGATCCGCGCCCTGCACGCGCGACACCGGCCGCGCAGCGCGAGCCACGACAACACCGGGACGTTCTCGAGGGCGGTGATCGCGTGCCCGCAGGAAGGGCACGCCGAGCGCGGGACCATCAGGTCGTAGCGAGGCTTCGCTTCCGGCTCGCGTCCGGCGAGCTCGGCGCACTGATCGGCCCAGCCGCGCTCCATCATCTTCGGGAGGCGGTGGATGACGACGTTGAGGAAGCTCCCGACGCAAAGCCCGATCACGGCGGCCGCGGGGAGCGCGACCGCCGGGTCGAGGAGAGATGTCATCGCCGCCCGGATCCCGCGGTCAGACGACCGCGCCGAGCTTGAAGATCGGCAGGTACATCGCGACGACCAGGCCGCCGACGACGACGCCGAGGAACACGATGATGATCGGCTCGAGCAGCGACGAGAGCGCGGCCACGGCGTCGTCGACCTCGCGCTCGTAGAAGTCCGCGATCTTGGTGAGCATCGCGTCGAGCGAGCCCGACTCCTCTCCGATCTGCACCATCTGCAGCACCATGTTCGGGAACAGCTGCGTGGACATCATCGAGTTGGTGAGGCTCGTGCCGGTCGACACGTCGGTCTGGATCCGCCTCGTTGCCGCCGTGTAGACCGCGTTCCCCGCCGCGCCCGCGACCGCGTCGAGCGACTCGACGAGCGGCACGCCGGCGGCGAACATCGTCGCGAGCGTGCGCGACCAGCGTGCGATCGTCGCCTTCTCGAGGATGTCGCCGACGACCGGGAACTTGAGGAGCAGCCGGTCGAACGTGTAGCGGAACGTCGCCGAGCGCTTGATGAGCACCGTCATCCCGAAGATCGCGCCGCCGATCGCGAGGAACGCGGCCCACCACCAGGTGACGACGAAGTCGGAGATGTCGATGACGAGCTGCGTCGGGGCGGGCAGCGACGCGCCGAAGCTCGAGAACACGTCCTTGAACGCCGGGATCACGAAGATCATGATCACCCAGACGACGACGATCGCGACGGTCACCACCGCGGACGGGTAGAAGAGCGCCGACTTGATCTTGCTCTTCAGCGCGAGGATCTTCTCCTTGTACGTCGCGAGGCGGTCGAGGATCGCATCGATCATCCCGGAGCTCTCGCCCGCCGCGACCAGGTTGCAGTAGAGGTTGTCGAACTGGGACGGGTAGTGGCGGAACGCGTCGGCGAGGCTCGATCCCGCCTCGATCCTGCCCTTCACGTCCATCATCAGGCGCGAGAACCGGGCGTTGCTGTGCCCCCGGGCGACGATCTCGAACGACTGCAGCAGCGGCACCCCCGCCTTCAGCATCGTCGCGAGCTGGCGCGTGAAGAAGGTCACGTCCTTCTCGGAGACGCGCTTCCCGCCGCGGAACGTCTGCCGCTTGATCTTGGTGATCCGGATGCCCTGGCGGCGCAGGTTGCTCGTGACGACGGTCTCGGTCGCCGCCTTCGACTCGCCGCGCACCTGGCGGTTGTTGCGGTCGACGCCCTCCCACAGGAACGTGTGCTCCTTGACGTCGGACTTGCGCTGCGCGGTGGCGGTGGCCATGGTCGTTTCCCCGGGGCGGCGTCGGGCCGCCGACGTCATTCGTTCGTGACGGCTTCCACTTCCTCGAGCGACATCAGGCCCGCCTTCACCTTCAGGAGGGCCGACTGTCGCAGGTTGCGGACGCCTTCCCTCTGCGCGAGTTCGGCGATCTCGAGCGCGTTGCCGTTGCGCATGATCAGCAGGCGCATGTCGTCCGAGATCGGCATCACCTCGTAGATGCCGATGCGGCCCTTGTAGCCCGAGCCGCCGCAGTGGTCGCATCCGCCAGGGCCGTACGCCTGCCAGCTGCCGTCGAGGTCTTCCTCGGTGAAGCCGGCGCGCAGCAGCGCCTCGGGAGGGATGTCCTCGGGGCGCTTGCAGTGCACGCAGAGCTTGCGCCCGAGGCGCTGGGCCGTGATCAGGATCACCGACGACGCGATGTTGAACGGCGCGACGCCCATGTTCTGGAGGCGCGTCAGCGTCGTCGGCGCGTCGTTCGTGTGCAGCGTCGAGAGCACGAGGTGGCCGGTCTGCGCCGCCTTGATCGCGATGTCCGCGGTCTCGAGGTCGCGGACCTCGCCGACCATCACGATGTCCGGGTCCTGGCGCAGGAACGCGCGGAGCGCTGAGGCGAACGTGAGACCCGCCTTCTCGTTCACGTTGACCTGGTTCACGCCCGGGAGCTGGATTTCCGCCGGGTCCTCGGCGGTCGAGATGTTGATGCCCGGCTGGTTCAGGATGTTGATGCAGGTGTAGAGCGACACCGTCTTGCCCGAACCGGTCGGGCCGGTGACGAGGATCATGCCGTACGGACGGGAGATCGCGTTCAGCAGGATCTGCTGCTGGTCGGGCTCGTAGCCCAGCGCCTCGATCCCGAGCTTGACGCCGGACGAATCGAGGATCCGCATCACGATCTTCTCGCCGTAGAGCGTCGGCAGCGTCGAGACGCGGAAGTCGATCGACTTGGTCTTCGACAGCACCAGCTTCATGCGGCCGTCCTGCGGCACGCGCTTCTCGGCGATGTCGAGCCTGCTGATGACCTTGATCCGCGAGGCAACCTTGTCCTTGATCGCGAGCGGCGGCTGGGCGATCTCGGAGAGGATGCCGTCGATGCGGTAGCGGATCCGGAAGTACTTCTCGTAGGGCTCGAAGTGGATGTCGGACGCGCCGGCCGAGATCGCGTCGATCAGGATCTTCTGGATGTACTTGACGACCGGCGCGTCCTCGATCTCGGCGTCGGCCTCCGCCTGCGCGACCGAGATCCCCTCCTGCATGTCGACCTCGAGGTCGTCGAGGTTCTCGGCGTCCTTGAGCGTCGCTCCCGACGCCTCGACGAGCTTGTGGATCGCCTGGCCGAGCTTGTCGTCCTCGACGACGACCGGCTCGACGACCAGGTTGGTCTTGAACCGGACCTCCTCGAGCGCCTGCATGTTCGCCGGATCGGAGACGGCGACGAACAGGCGGTTGCCGCGCTTCGCGAGCGGCAGCACGCGCCGCGACTGCGACATCTTCGCGTCGAAGAATTCCTTCTGGAACTGGTCGAAGTCGTACGACGAGAGGTCGAACAGCGGGACACCGAACGCGCGCGACCCGAACACGGCGACCTGGTTGGGCGTGAACCGCTTGCTCGTCAGGACCTGCTCGACGAACGTGATGTTCGCGGCCTGCGCCTGGTTCTGCAGCGACTCGGCCTCGCTCTCGGGCATGAGCCCGTGCTGGGCGAGCGCGCGCGCGAGTCCGCTCAGGTTGCGGGTGGCGGCGTGCGTGGCCATCGGGTCAGGGTCGGGTGGATTCGGGTCCCGCGGGCCGGGGCTCGCGGCAGACAGGGAAACGAAGCAACCTTCGTGCCGTTGCGCGAGCTGCGAAACCACCTCGCCACGTCATTCCAAATGCATGAAACTTAACGAGAAGATGATGCCCGCTCGTCCCGGCTTTGTAAAGGCGCCGAAGGGCGGCCCACCGGGGGCAGCAGACGGACCACTTTCACGGCACGGTCCTGCGTCTGGACGACCTCGACCGACTGGCCCGCGAGGCGGAAAGCCGTCCCCGCTTCCGGGATGTCGCCCAGGTGGTCGAGGATGAGGCCGTTGAGCGTCTTCGGGCCGTCCAGCGGGAATCGGGTGCCGAGGCGCCGGTTGAGGGTGCGCAGCGACGCCATGCCGTCCACCGTCACGCCTCCGTCCGGCTCGCGCCGGAAGCCGTCCCCGGCGCCCGGCGCGGTGGTCGTGAACTCGCCGATGATCTCCTCGACGATGTCCTCGATCGTCACGAGACCCTTGAGCTCGCCGTACTCGTCGACGACGAGCCCGATGCGCTGCCGGTCGGCCTGGAACTGGGTCAGCTGCGTCAGCAGCGACGTCCCGGCAGGCACGAAATAGGGCTTGCGGAGCAGCGGGCGCAGCGATTCCGGGTCGATCTCCTCGCCCTCCTGCATCAGCCCCACGACGTTCTTGAGGTGCAGCACGCCGACGATCTGGTCGGGCGAGCCCTCGTAGACGGGCAGGCGCGTGTGGTACGAGGTCGCGAGCTGCTGGCGCAGGAGCTGGGGCTTCGCGGCGAGGTCGATCGCGTGGATCTGCGGGCGGGGCACCATGACGTCCTCGACCGTCACGGCCTCGAGGTCGAACAGGTTGGCGAGCATCGCGCGGTGCTTGCCCCGGAAGTACTGGTTGCCTTCGAGCACCAGCGCGCGGATCTCCTCCTGCGACAGCGCGTTGGCCGCGTCCTTCGGCGGCTGGATGCGCGCGATCCCTAGCAGCGCCTGCACGAACAGGTTCACGAACCACACGGCGGGCATCGCGAGCCTGAGCAGCGGGGCGAGCGCGTACGAAACGGCGGGTGCGAGCCGGTCGGCGTAGGCGGCGCCGACGACCTTCGGCGTCACCTCCGAGAACACGAGGATCAGGAACGTGATCGCGATCGTCCCGGCGGCGAGCGCGAGCTTTCCCTCGCCGAACAGCCGTTCGGTGAGCACGGCCGTGACCGTCGCGGCCGCGGCGTTCACGAGGTTGTTGCCGAGCAGGATCACGCCGAGCAGCCGGTCGGTCTGCGCGAGGAGCTGCATCGCCGTGCGCGCCCCCGCGGACCCGCGCTGCGCACGGTGGCGCAGTCGCATGCGGTTCGCCGCCATCATCGCGGTCTCGGCCAGCGAGAAGCACCCCGACAGGACGAGCAGCACCGCGAGCGCAACGCCGAGCGTCGAGTTGGCGATGTCGTCCATGCGTTCGGGGGACGGCCGTTTCCGGGCGCCTGCGGCGCCTCAGCGGCCGAGCACCACCTCGACCACGAACTTCGTGCCGAGATAGGCGAGAATCAGCAGTAGCGTGCCGGCGAGGATCCAGCGCAGCGCCTTGCGCCCGCGCCAGCCGTAGCGCCAGCGGCCGACGACCAGCAGGCCGAACACGACCCAGGAGGCCACCGCGAAGACGTTCTTGTGCGTGAGCTGGAACGCGCGGCCGAACAGCTGCTCGGAGAACAGCACGCCGCTCGCGAGCGCGAGCGACAGCAGCACGAAGCCGGCCGCGATGAGCCGGAACAGCGTGCGCTCCAGCGTCAGGAGCGGCGGCGTCGCGCTGCCCTCCGCGAGCCCGCGGTGCAGCCGGCTCTCGAGCCCGGTCATCACGAGCGCCTGCGCGGCGGCGACGACGAAGAACGCGTAGGCGAGGAGCGCGACCGCGATGTGCGCGGCAGCCCACGGGGCGCCCGCGTACGGAAAGCGGTGCGCCGAGTCGAAGACCGCCGGGAGCAGCGCGGCGACCGCGGCGACCGGCAGCACGACCGCGCCGACGCCGGGCAGCGACGCGAGCGCTCCGGTCGCCCAGGCGACGAGGACCGTGAGGCCCCCGACCAGCGAGAGCGCATGGAAGAGCGAGAGGTCGAGGCCGTCCGGCGTGACGACGCCCGTGAAGGCGGCGAGCGAGTGGGCCGCGAGCGCCGCCGGCGGAAGGAGGCGGCGGAGCACGGCCGCCGCGCCCGAGCCGGGCCAGAGCGCCCAGGCGGCGGCCGCGTAAAGCGCGAAGGCGGCGACGTGCAGTAGAATCATCGGTCCTCCAGAGTGTAGCGCAGGCGCCGCAGCGGCGCGTGCCCGCCGACCCCCCGATGCTCGAGAACCTCACGCAACGCCTGTCGCGCGTCGTCAAGACGCTGCGCGGAGAGGCGCGCCTCACGGAAGCCAACATCGCCGACGCGCTGCGCGAGGTGCGCCTCGCGCTCCTCGAGGCCGACGTCGCGCTGCCGGTCGTCAAGGACTTCGTCGCGCGCGTGCGCGAGAAGGCGGTGGGCGAGGAGGTGACGGGCTCGCTGACGCCGGGCCAGGCGCTCGTCGGCGTCGTGCACCGCGAGCTCACCGCGCTGATGGGCGCGGCGGCCGCGCCGCTCGACCTCGCGACTCGGCCTCCCGCGGTGATCCTGCTCGCGGGCCTCCAGGGCGCGGGCAAGACGACGACCGCCGCGAAGCTCGCGCGGTTGCTGCTCGAGCAGAAGAAGAAGGTGCTCGTGACCTCGGCCGACGTCTACCGCCCGGCGGCGATCGCGCAGCTCGCGACGCTCGGCGCGCAGGTCGGCGTCGACGTGTTCCCGTCGACCGAGTCCGACCGCCCGGTGGACATCGCGACCCGCGCGGTCGAGTGGGCGCGGACGCACTACCACGACGTCCTGATCGTCGACACGGCGGGCCGCCTCGCGGTCGACGAGGCGATGATGCGGGAGATCGCCGCGATCTCGGCGGCGGTCTCGCCGGTCGAGACGCTGTTCGTCGTCGACGCGATGCAGGGCCAGGACGCCGTCAACACGGCGAAGGCCTTCCGCGACGCGCTGCCGCTCACGGGGGTCGTGCTGACGAAGCTCGACGGCGACGCCCGCGGCGGCGCCGCGCTGTCGGTACGCGCGATCACCGGCGCGCCGATCAAGTTCGCGGGCGTGTCGGAGAAGATCGACGGGCTCGAGGTGTTCCATCCCGAGCGCATGGCCTCGCGCATCCTCGGCATGGGCGACGTGCTCTCGCTCGTCGAGCAGGCGCAGAAGTCCGTCGACGCCGACGACGCGCGCAAGCTCGCCAAGAAGGTCAGGAGCGGCAAGGGCTTCGACCTCGAGGACTACAAGCAGCAGATCGCGCAGATGCGCAAGATGGGCGGGCTCGCGGGACTCGTCGACAAGCTGCCCGCCGAGATCAGGGCGGCGGCGGCGAATGCCCAGGTGGACGAGAAGCGCGTCGGCCGGCTCGAGGGCATCATCAACTCGATGACGGCCGCGGAGCGCGCGAAGCCCGAGCTCCTCAAGGCGTCGCGCAAGCGCCGCATCGCCGCGGGCGCGGGCGTCCCGGTTCAGGAAGTGAACCAGCTGCTCGCGCAGTTCGAGCAGGCGCAGAAGATGATGAAGATGGTCGCGAAGGGCGGGCTCTCGAAGATGATGCGGGGGATGCGCGGCATGATGCCGGGGCGGTAGCGCGCGGCTGCGATCCTCCCGCGGGGCGGGCGCCCGGCGATCGTCACCGCCTCGCGGCGGGCTTGCGCGAGTAGAGCGGGCGCAGGACGCCCGACGCGAGCAGCAGCAGGTAGACGTAAGGCGCGAATCCCTCGGTCGCGCCGAGCGCGATCTCCGCGAGCGCGGTGAGGATGCCCGCGACGATGATTCCGCACGCGATCGCGAACCGGCTGCGCATCGTGCGCCACAACCCGGCGGCGTCGGTCACCGAGTCGTTCGCGAGCCGGCGGCACATCCGGCGCCACATGAGCGCCTCGAACGCCAGGATGCCCACCAGGTTCGCGCCGTACAGGATCGCCGCGCGCGGATGGGACGGGTTGTCGCCCACGAGAGCGGAGAGCGACGGCACCAGCGTCGCGAGCAGGAGGAACCCGAGGTTGAGCCACGCGAACGTCGCGTCGGGTTCGCGCAGGCCGCGCATGAGGCGCAGGTGCGAGAGCCAGAAGACGCACAGCGCGACGAAGCTGATCGCGTAGTTGTCGAACCGGTCGAGGATCGACGCGAGCGCGGAGGAGAACGCCGCCTGACGGTCGAGCGCGTCCGGCGGGAACCTGAGGTCGAGCACGAGCAGCGTCATCGTCACCGCGAAGATGCCGTCGGTGAGCGCCTCGAGGCGGGCTTTGGGGAGCGGGATCGGCGCGTTCATCCGGGTCGTGGGGCGCCCGTGCGGCGGCCCCCAGTCTATCGGGGATGACCGTCGCGCGATAACTCTTTGATTGCAAAGGCCTCGGACTTTGGGCGCCCCCGATCCGTCCCGGCGTACCCATCTTGCCTGGGAGGTGGATTCCGTCGTAGAATCAACGTCTTTTTCGCCCGGCCCGGAACCCACGATCATGGTTGTCATTCGACTCGCCCGCGGGGGCGCCAAGAAGCGCCCGTTCTACAACGTCGTCGTCGCCGATTCGCGCAATCGCCGCGACGGTCGCTTCATCGAGCGCGTCGGGTACTACAACCCGATCGCGTCGGGACAAGAGACCGGACTCAAGCTCGAACTCGAGCGCATCTCGTACTGGAAAGAACGCGGCGCCAAGCTGTCGGACACGGTCGCGATGCTGGTGAAGCGGTCCGGCACCCCGGCGCCCGCGCCGGCGGTGGCTGCCTGACGGACGCGAACGACGCGTACGTCGTCCTGGGCCGCGTCGTCGGTCCTTGGGGCGTGCGCGGATGGGTCAGGGTCGCGCCGTACGGCGACGGGCCGGAAGGCCTCGTCGCGCAGCGCACCTGGTGGCTGTGCGCTCCCGGCGGCGACCGGCAGCCGCGCAAGGTCGTCGAAGCGCGCGCACACAGCGGAACGGTCGTGGCGGCGCTCGAGGGCTTCGGCACGCCGGAGGCCGCGGCGGTGCTGAAAGGGTCCGAAGTAGCGGTGCCGAGGGCGGCGCTGCCGAGGCCGAAGAAGGGGGAGGTGTACCACGCCGACCTGGTGGGTCTCGACGTCGTGAGCTCGTCGGGGCGATCGCTGGGCAAGGTCGTGGCGATGGAATCGTTCGGCGCCCATCCGCTGATGCGCGTGCAGGGCGGCGAAGGCGGCGGCGATCCCGCCGGGCGCCTCGTGCCCTTCGTCGAGCCGATCCTGAGGGCGGTCGACCTGGAGGCGCGGCGGATCGAGGTCGACTGGGAGCCGGAGTACTGATGAGCAGCCCCGGACGGGGCGCGGCGGAGCGGGCGGACGGCACGATGCGCATCGACGTCGTCACGCTGTTCCCCGCGATGGTCGGGGAGGCGGCGAAGGTAGGGATCACCGGCCGGGCGGCGGAGCGCGGACTGTGGTCGCTGCGGTGCTGGAACCCGCGCGACTTCGCGACCGACGCGCACCGCACGGTGGACGACCGGCCGTACGGCGGCGGGCCGGGGATGGTGATGATGGCCGCGCCGCTCGCTGCGGCGATCGCGGCGGCGCGGCACGCGCAGCGGGGCGAAGGCGTGGCCCGCTCGCACACGATCCACCTGACGCCGGCGGGACGGCCGCTGACGCACGCGAGGGTCGCCGAGCTGGCCGCGGACCGCGCGACGGGGCTGGTGCTGCTGGCGGGGCGCTACGAGGGCATCGACGAGCGTCTGGTAGAGCGTGAAGTGGACGAGGAGATCGCGATCGGCGATTTCGTCGTCAGCGGCGGCGAGCTGCCGGCGCTTATGCTGATCGACGCGCTCGCGCGGCAGCTGCCGGGGGCGCTGAACGACGCGCAGTCGGCGGTCGAGGAGTCGTTCGTGACGGGGCTGCTCGATTGCCCGCACTACACGCGACCTGAGGTCTACGAGGGCATGAAGGTGCCCGACGTGCTGCTCTCGGGGCACCACCAGGCGATCCGGCGCTGGCGCCTCGAGCAGTCGCTGAAGAGGACGACGGAACGGCGGCCGGACCTCCTCGAGGGGCGGGCGTCGTCGAAGGAAGAACGGGAAGGCCTGGCGAGGATCCGCGACGAGACGTCGCGGACCGGCCGGGGGAAATAGCGGCAACGGCAACACGACGTCATCAACCAGAAAACGGGCCCACGTCCGGCGCCGGAAGGTACTCCTCCGCGGCGCCCGACCTCTGGTCCCCGCATACGCAACCAAGGAAACGAGACCATGAACATCATCGAGACGCTGGAGCGCGAGGAGATCGCGCGACTGGCCAAGACCCTGCCGGAGTTCTCGCCGGGCGACACCGTCGTCGTCAACGTGAACGTCGTCGAAGGCGAGCGCAAGCGCGTGCAGGCCTACGAGGGCGTCGTCATCGCCAAGCGCAACCGCGGCCTCAACTCGTCGTTCGTCGTGCGCAAGATCTCGAGCGGCGAGGGCGTCGAGCGGACGTTCCAGTCGTATTCGCCGCTGATCGCCTCGATCGAGGTGAAGCGCAAGGGCGACGTGCGCCGCGCCAAGCTCTACTACCTGCGCGAGCGTTCGGGCAAGTCGGCGCGCATCCGCGAGAGACTCACGACGAAGGCAGGCAAGGCCGAGTAGGTCCGGGCCCGCCCGGACCGGCTCCCGCGCGGGGCCGGAGCGATGGTCGCCGGACACCGGCGCCCGGCGCTCCGGCCCCGCGCCCGTTTTCGCGCTCTCCCGGCGCGCTTCTTGCGTGGTTGCCTTGTCACGACGACCCTTTTCAACCAAGATTCCACCGTCATAAGCCGGGATCCGAGGACCGCCGGGACCCCGAAACGCGCGCATGAAGGCCACGCTTTACGAGGCGCTGGGCATACCGCAGGCCGCCTCCGACGAGGAGGTGCGTGCGTCGCTGCGCCGCCTCATCCGCAAGTACTACGCGAAGACGCGCGACGGGCAGGGCAACGTCGAGGAGGCGCTGCGCTTCATCAACCACGCCAGCCGGATCCTGTCCGACCCCGAGCGGCGCACGCGCTACGACACCGAACTCGCGCTCTCCGACGGCACGACCGAGCAGCGGATCGCGCACGTCGTCACCAACGCGGTCGCCGAGGCCGGCGAACAGACGGACGTGGGAGCCGAGGCCGTCGACAGGGCCGCGGCCGCCGACGTTCTCGACGACGAGGCGCTCGAGGCCGCGCTGACCGCCGCCGACGAGCGCCAGGAGCCTTCCCTCCACCATCCGGGACTCACCGAGCGCGTGTCGACGCTGGGCCGATCGCCCGTCGTCACGCTGGCGCTGTGCGCGCTGTTCGGCGCGTTCATCGCCGCGGCGATCGTCTTCGTGACGCCGGCCGACGCCGTGCTGGTCGCCAAGCAGGTGCTCGTCTGGCTGACGCTGGGCCTGCTCGGCCTCACTGCCGTCTACGGCGCGGTGCACGGCATCGCCTGGGCGTCGCGGCGGCGCACGCCCGCCGCGCCCGCACTGCAGCCGCAGACCGACCTCGCGATCCTCAACTGGCGTCGCGAGAAGAGCGTCTTCCTCGGCACCAACCAGCCGCAGGAGGACGCGAGCTGGATCTTCCAGCTCCGGATGGCGGAGCTCGAGCGCGCGAAGTCCGGTCGCACGAGCGAGCCGCGCCCGTGGCAGCGCCTGGGCGCGCGGCTTTTCGACTACGCGATCTGGGGGCTCGTGCTCGCGCTCCTGCTCTCGGAGCTCCGGGGCGCGGGCGCCGTGCCGGAGCACGTCGCGTACTGGCTCGGGCATCCGCTGGTCGCGCCGATGCTCATCACCGGCACGTGGGTGCCCATCGAGGCGCTGCTGATCGCGTCGCTCGCGACGACGCCGGGCAAGTGGCTGTTCGGCGTCTACCTGCAGTTCTCGATCTCCGACGCGTACGCACGGCGCGACTCGCGCACTCAGTTCGCGCGCGGTCTGAAGCGCGCGTTCCGCGTCTGGTGGGAGGGCGTCGGATGCGGTTTCCCGCTCGTCGCGCCCTTCCTGGTCGCGGTGGCGTACGAGAAGGTCACGGTCCGGCAGGAGACCGACTGGGACTTCGCGTACGACTGCCTCGTGACGCACGGGCCGCCCGGCGTGCTCAACCTCGTGACCGGCGTCTGCGGGCTCGCCGCGATGCTGTGGCTCTACGGCGTCGCCTGGCACCAGCCGATGGCGGATTCGATCACCTGGGCGCGCGCGACGATCACCGACGCGATCCCGTCGACGGCGACGCTGCGCAACTTCTCGGGCGGCGGCGCGATCGGCGGGCTCGCGCCGTCGACGCCGGTGCGCACGATCACGCCGGCGT
>CALDKM010000293.1:0-5139 GCA_937898875.1 uncultured Pseudomonadota bacterium
GTCCTTCGCCATCGTGCCCCAGGCTGCCGTGGCGTGCGGTCGGTTGTATTTCATCGGCGGTACCTCGTTCGGGTGGGTCGCGCTTGCCGGACGGCCTCGGGCGAGGCCGCGGCGCGATCAGGCCTGGTCGGCCACTTCAGGCACGACGAGGTGGAAGAGCTTGACGCCCTCCGCGCCGTCGGGCCGGAGGCCGGCCGACTCGCCCGGGCCGAGGTACACGCCCGCGCCTTTCGCCGCCGGATAGTCCTTGCCATTGAGCGTGATGACGCCGCGGCCGTCCATCAGATAGATCAACTGATGAGTGGATGCCTTCGGAGCCGCGTCGAGGCGGTCGCCGGGGCGCAGCCACCGCAGCGCGGCGTGCACGTTCTTCGCGCCGCAGATCGCCTCGTTGAGGACGTCGGCCGCCTCGCCTGCGCCCGGGATCCGGGTGCGCGGCAGGTTGCCGGTCTTGATGAATGTCGTCGACATCGCGTGCTCCCTCGTTGTGGTCGTGCGCTTCAGCTCTGGACCCAGACCTTGCCGTCGACCTTCTCCCAAAGCAGGTCGGCGGGCGTCCCGTCGAGAATCGTCGTCTGGAAGCGGTTGGGCGCCTGGAACTCGAAGTAGAAGAGCGGCGTGATCGACCGCAGGCGGTGCTTCTCCTCGGCCGGAATGAAGACCATGTCGCCGGGGCCGACGTCGGTGACGCCTTCCGGCGTCTCCACGGTGGCCTGCCCTTCCATGATGAAATAGAAGTGCTCGCAGTTCTTGTGGAAGTGATAGGGCGACGACGCACCCTTGGCGTAGCGCATGATGCCGGCGAGCATGTCGTCGACCTTGGTCAGCTCCTTGCTCACGAAGAACACGCGCTCGCGCCCGGGGACCGTGGACACCAGCTTGGGAAGCTCGTTTTCATGGAATAGGTACGCCACGGGGACTCCTCTTCACAGTTGGATGGAATGGGTGTCTTGCGCGGGGCGACCGGCCGACTCGTGCGCCGCGGTCGCCCGAGGCGCCAGCCGGATGTCGCCCAGATACACGCTCTGGTCGCGCAGCTCGACGTCGATCGACGCGGGCGCGAAGCGCTCGTCGGAGATCGTCAGCCGGTAGGCGCCGCTGTCGACATCGAGGCCGCCGAACTTGAAATCGCCATAGGCATCGGTGCGCGCCGTCGCGACCGCCCGGCCCCGCTGCTCCAGCGTCACGCCGGCACCGTCGATGCACTCGACGACGCCGGCGATCTCACCGGCCACGGCGCCGCCGATGAAGAGCGAGCGAAACCGCGCGAGGTTCCGGTAATAGACGCGCGGCGCGGTGCCGTACTCGGGATGCAGAACCTCGAGGCCCTCCGCGGCGACGATGCGCTGCATCTCCTCGTCCTCGACGTGCAGGACGCGCATCGCCCGCGTCGGACAGGACTGCGCGCCCCGCGTGCGCGTCCAGCCCTTGTCCAGCAGGTGGGCGTCGAACGGCCAGGCCTGCGGCAGCTGCCGCTCCTCGTTCCAGTGGACGGCGCCGTAGGGGCAGGCGTCGACGATCTGCCGCTGCCCGCGGGCCTTCTCCGGCACGATGATCACGATCCCGTCGTCGCGCTTCACCACCGCGCCGTCTCGCGCCGCGGCCAGGCAGGGCGGGTTGTCGCAGTGATTGCAGGTGGTCGGCAGGTACGAGACCTCGACCATCGGGACCGTGCCCGTCTCGCGCTGCGCGATGCTGATCCAGTTCTGGCCGTGCTTGGGCATGCCGCTCGCGTAGCCCGGGTATTCGTTGTCGAAGTACTCGTCGTGGCAGGCAAGCGTGCAGCAGTTGCAGTTGAAGCACTTCGCGATGTCGATCACCAGGTTCCACTTCTTCATGACGCCGTCTCCTCGTGCGCCTGCCTGGCGGGCCGGAGCTCGCCGGAACCGTCCCACGGCTCGATCTGGACCAGGCACGAATTGGCGGCGGTGCCGGTCACCTTCTTCGCGATCGAGCGCTTGGGCGTGAGCTGGTTGATGCAGCCCCCGCGATCCACCGAGTAACCGGGCTCGCCGACCGGGTCGTACACCGCAGAGGACTCGTAGGCGTGCACCACACCGCGCGGCAGGCGCTGCGTGAGCCGCGCCGCGCAGACCACGGCGCCGCGGTCGTTGTAGACGCGCACGAGGTCGTTCATGCGCACGCCGCGCGCGGCGGCGTCCTCGGCGTTGATGCGGATCACCCAGTAGTAGTAACCGTCGACGAGGACCCGGTGCTCCTCGATGTCGTTGACCGAGCTGTCCTTGCCGTCGCACATCGTGTGGTAGCTGAAGCGCGAATGCGGCGAGATCAGCTGCAGCGGGTAGCGCGCGTACGCCTCGGAGCGCGGCCCCTCCCACGACGGCACGTACTTGACGATCGGGGGACGCTCGGGGTCGTCGGGGTCGAAGCGCTTGAGACTCGCGCACTCGAACTCGAACTTGCCGGACTGCGTCTGCAACCCCTTGAGATAACCCTGGCTGTAGTCGCCCGGCAGCGGATGCGGCTCCGGGACGTCCTTGTTGCGGTCCTCGTAGAACCAGCGCAGCGACGGCGGATCGCGCAGCTCCTCGGCCGGCGCCGGCACCACGTAGTAGCCCTTGCGCAGGAACTCCTTCCACGAGATGTGCTTGGGCAGGTCCGACGCGTCGAACATGCGCTTGACCCAGTCGAGGTCCGTCATGCCTTCCGAGAAGTAGGTCCCGAGGCCGAGGCGCGAGGCGAGCTCGGTGAAGATCTGGTAGTCCGCCTTGGATTCGCCCAGCGGCTCGATGCACTTGTGCTGCATCAGGACCACGCGGTGGTTCATCTGCGTCTGGCCGTGCAGCGCGTAGCCGCCCGTGCCGCCGAACTCGCTGATGTCCCATCGCTCGAAGCTGGAGCAGGCTGGCAGCAGGACGTCGGCGAACTTGGCCTCGCCCTCGAGCCAGATCGACTGGTTGACGACGAAGGGCAGCTTGTCCGTGCGGTAGGACTTCACGTACCGGTTGCTGTCGTTCATCGTGCCGATCGACGCGCCGCCGTACTTGTAGAGCATCTGGATCTGCGCGTGCCCGGCCTTCGGGTAGCTGAACTTCTGGAACTGCCCCTCGATCGTCTTGCCGTCCCACGGGTAGCCCTCGGCCTTGCCTTCGAGGATGGCTTCCGGGATCTGCAGCCGCGGGACCTTCTGCGTCGGCGTGTTGAACGACGGCAGCTGAGGCATGCGCTGGTAGTAGCTGATGCCAAGGCCGGTGCTCTCGATGTCACCGGACATGCCGCCGTCCGCGTATCCGGGGAACGAGAACTTGAGGTCGATCGGCGTGCCCCACTGCAGCAGGCCGTAGTTGACGCCGGGCCGGCCCATGCCCTGCATCGCCATGAGGCACGCCAGCGTGCGCGCCCACTGGATGCCGGTCGCCGAGCGGCACGCGCCGCCGTGGCCGTTGCCCCAGCCGCCGGCGCCCAGATAGGTCTTCTTCGACGCCCAGCGTCGCGCGAGCGCGCGCACGTCCTTGGCCGGAACGCCGGTCTCGGCCTCCTGCCATTCGGGCGTCTTGGGGACGCCGTCCTCCTCGCCCGTCAGGTAGGCCTTCCAGGCCTCGAATCCGATCGTGCGGCCGCCGACGAAGCTCTTGTCGTAGGTGCCCTCGGCGATCCAGACCTGGGCGATCGCCATCGCCATCGCCGCGTCGGTGCCGGGCCTGGGCGCGAACCACTTGCCGCCGTGCAGCGCCGCCGTGTGGTTGTAGTAGGGGTCGATGTGCACGAGCTCGATGCCGAGTTCCTGAAGCCATTGGCGCCGCGACGTGCCTTCGAAGGCCGAGTACGAGCCGCTGGTGCACTCCGGGTCGGCCGACCAGAAGACGACCATCTCGGCTTCCTTGAGCAGGTCTTCCACCAGGCCGTAGGTCTCGGTCTGGCCCAGCCGCATGCTGTGGCCGAAGTGATGCATCGCGCCCCAGTACCAGCCTTCCCAGCTGTCGGGGTTGTGCATGACCTTGGTGGTGCCGATCGCGTTGAAGAACTTGTACGCGGCGCTGATGTAGTAGCCGACGTTGCCCCACGTGTGGTGCGAGCCGTGGTTGGCCATGATCGCGCCCGGGCCGAAGTCGCGTTTCACGCGCCGGATCTCCGAGGCGACGATGTCGAGCGCCTCGTCCCAGCTGATGCGCACGTAGCCCGAGATGCCGCGGTTCTGGCAGTTGCGCTCGCCGTCGGGGTCGAAGTCGACGCGCTTCATCGGATACAGCAGTCGGCTCGGCGAATACACCGTCGACTTCGAGCACATCGAATGCGGCGCGACGGTCGTCTGCCGGGGCGGCTTGAATTCCTTGCCTCGGGCCCGGATGGTCCACGAGGGCGCGTCGCTCTCGTCGAGCTCGATCGGCGTGATCCGCAGGATCCTGCCGTCCTTGACGTGCACGAACAGCGGCCCGCCGTTGGTGTTGGTGACGTAGCGCCTGACGCCGTCGCCCAGGTCGGTGCCGTATTCCCAGCCGAGCGTGAAGATCATGCCGAGCGTCTGCATGAACCACACCATCAGCTCGTCGGGGCCGTCCGCCTGGAGCTGGAAGTTCTTGATCGCCTCGATGCGCTCGAGGTGGTCGACGTGGAGGCTGAACAGCCTGACGCCGAGATCGGCATTCTGGACCGTCACCGTGATGTCCGCGGACGGGTGGATGCCGCGCCCCGACGTGACGCGCCCGTCGCGGAACGTGAAGTGGCGCGCCACCTTGGCGTCGGCGGTCCTGATCTGGGCGGTCAGGTTGCGTTCGGCAAGGCGCTTCGCGTACGCGGGGTGCCGGCGTGCCATCACCCGCAGCGTCTGCAGCAGACCGAACAGCAGGACCGAGAACTTCAGTTCGCCTAGTGGCACGACGGCTCCTGGCCACCGCCGGAACCGTGGCGCAATGCGCGCCCGGTCGTGGCGATCGTGGGGTGTGAGGGAGGATTCGTGGCGATTCTAGGAGCGGGGACACGCGGACCGTGATTCGAAAACGTGCAAGGGCAATCGGCTTCCGGAATCTGTCGACGCCGGCGAGCACGCGAGCCGATCCCGGCGCGGGAACGCTCTCCGGGATGGGACGCGACGACGACGGGCGCGAGCCCGCGGGCATCCTCCGCCGCGACGGGTATCCGCCGAAAGGCGCTTCGTGCCGGACGCGAAGCCGGGCGTCG
>CALDKM010000294.1:0-2070 GCA_937898875.1 uncultured Pseudomonadota bacterium
AAGCCCGTCTCGAGGATCGTGAACGACGCACGCCCTGTCCAGCGCGCGGGAAGGCCGTTGCCGCCGAGGAACACGTGGCGCGCCTGGCCGGGTCCGGAGTCCGCGCTGTGGTAGACGTCCCCGTAGCGCAGCGACATCGGCGTCCCGTCGCCGGCGTACGCGGGACTCGCCGGCTCGATCCGCGGCATCGGAGGCTCAGTTCCGGGCGCGCCGACCGGCCTCGCGCAGCGCGTCGAGCGACGCGTTCATCGTGAGCGCCTGCGAGTCGAGCCTCACGTGCAGCAGCGTCGGTCCTTCGTGCGCGAGCGCACGCTCGAAGGCGGGTGCGAACTCGGCGGTCGTCGTCACCGTCGCTCCCTCCGCACCGTACGCACGCGCAAGCGCGGCGAAGTCGGGGTTGGAGAGCCCGGTCCCCGAGACGCGGCCGGGAAAGGTGCGCTCCTGGTGCATCCGGATCGTGCCGTACATGCCGTTGTCGACGACGACGAACACGATGGCGAGGCGGTACTGCACCGCGGTCGCGAGCTCCTGGCCGTTCATCAGGAAGCAGCCGTCGCCGTTCCACGAGATCACGACCGACGCGGGGCGAAGCAGTTTCGCGGCGACCGCGGCGGGGACGCCGTAGCCCATCGCGCCGGCGTAGGGCGCGAGCTGCGTTCCGTAGCGGCGGTGGCGGTAGACGCGGTGCAGCCAGGTCGTGTAGTTGCCCGCGCCGTTGGCGAGGATCGCGTCGTCGGGGAGCCGTTCGTCGAGCCAGCGGACGATCTTCCACAGGTCGACGGCGCCCGGCACGGGCCGCGGCTCGCGCCACGCCTCGTAGTCTCCGTGCGCGGAGGCCGCGCTCGCGCGCCACGGCGCCTCGTCCTCCGGTCCGCCCGTGGCGAGCATCGCCTTCAGGAACGCTCCCGGCGTGGCGCAGATCCCGACCGCCGGCTGGTAGACCCGGCCGATTTCCTCGGCGCCGGGATGCACGTGCACGAGCGCCTGTCGCGGCGAAGGCGCATCGAGCAGCGTGTAGCCCGAGGTCGTCATCTCGCCCAGCCGCTCGCCGATGGCGATGACGAGGTCGGCGTCGCGCAGGCGTGCCGCCAGCGTCGGATTGGGGCCGATGCCGACGTCGCCCGCATAGTTCGGGAGCCGGTTGTCGCAGAGGTCCTGGCGGCGGAACGCGCAGGCGACCGGCAGCGACCAGCGCCGGGCGAACGTGGCGAGGTCGGCGCAGGCGTCGGCGTCCCAGCGGCTGCCGCCGACGAGCACGAGCGGGGATCGTGCAGCCGCGAGCCGGGACCGGACCTCGCCGACCTGTGCGGCATCGGCGGCGGCCGGTGTGGGCGTCGCGTACGGCGCGTCGACGACCGAGGCGGTGGCCGACAGCACGTCCTCGGGCAGCGCCAGCACGACCGGCCCGGGCCGGCCGGACATCGCGAGGCGCCAGGCGTGTGCCACGTACTCGGGAATCCTGTCGACCCGGTCGATCTGGGCCGCCCATTTCGCCACGTCGCCGTACATGCGGCGGTAGTCGATCTCCTGGAACGCCTCGCGGTCGGTCGTGTCCGAACCGACCTGACCCACCAGCAGGACCATCGGCGTGGAGTCCTGCCGCGCGACGTGGACGCCGATCGCGGCGTTCGTCGCTCCGGGACCGCGCGTGACGATCGCCACGCCGGGGCGGCCGGTCAGCTTGCCCGCGGCCTCGGCCATGTACGCGGCGCCGCCTTCCTGACGGCAGACGACGAACGACAGGCGATCGCGCACGTCGACGAGGGCGTCGAGCACCGGCAGGAAGCTCTCGCCGGGGACGCCGAACAGGTGCGTGACGCCCTGGGCGACGAGGCTCGCGACGAGGATCTCGCCGCCGGAGCGTGGCTTCATGGGGACACCGGTCGTCTGGGGATCGGCGGATTCTACGCGAAGGCGCCCTCGAGTCTGCCTATAATCCGCCAGCCGACGGCCCCTCGGGCCGCCGGCCGAACCCGATGATCGTCCCCCCCGAGACCCTGCACGACGCGCTCATGTTCGCCACGGCCGCGCCCGTCGGCGTGGTCGTTTAGTTCGTGCTCACGGAGGAAC
>CALDKM010000295.1:0-44372 GCA_937898875.1 uncultured Pseudomonadota bacterium
CGAACAGCCACGCGAAGCGCGGCAGGCCCGCGGCTTCACCGCCGGCGGCGCCGAGGATGCCGGGCAGCACGCTCGCCGCGACGACGCCCGCGAGCGCCAGCCCTTCGCGCGTCGCGGTGATGCGCGTGCGCTCGTCGGGGTCGGACGAGAGCTCGGCGCCCCACGCGTTGTGGTTGATCGTCGCGAGCGAATAGGCGACGTACACGATCGCGAGCGAGCACGCGATCCAGGCGAGCAGCGGACCTTCGCCGCGCACCTGCGGCACGAAGAGCGCGACCATGCCGAACGCGAGGACGGGCGCCGACCACGCGATCAGGCGCTTGCGCGTCGGGCCGCGGTCGCTCCACGCGCCGAGCAGCGGATCGAGGAGCGCGTCGCCCGCGCGCAGCGCGAGCAACAGCACGCCGAGCGCGGCGAGGCCCACGCCGAACACCTCGCCGTAGAACTTCGGCAGGTGCACGTAGAGCGGCAGCGCGCCCATCGCGAGCGGTACCGCGAACGCTCCGTAGGCGAAGCGGGTCGCGGGGGAGAGCCGCGCTCCCGCGCCCGCAGGCGACGCGGACGCTGCCGCGGGGGCGATCATCGCGTCTCTCAGGATTCGCCCATCAGGCGTCTGCGGAAGTCCGGTGCGGACGTCCGCGGATCGAGCCAGATGCCGAAGAACGCCTGCGCGAACGCGGGGTCGACGATCTCGCCGATCGGCCTGCCGTTGTGGAAGAACGTGGCGCCTCGCGACGGGACGTTCACGCCGGTCAGGCGGTCGCCCTTGCCGACGGAGGGGAAGATCGTCTTCATCGCGTGCGCCCAGCGCTCGCGCTCGGCGGGCGAGCCGTAGCCCAGCTTCTCGATCTCCTGGGCACTGCGCTCGGCGATCCTCGCGCCGTCGAGGGCGCGGTGGTAGACGAGATCGAGCGCGAAGGGCTCGGCGATCGAGTAGCCGCGCACCGCGCTCCAGTAGAACCCGTCGTAGATCGACATGCCGAGGAAGCGGAACGCACTCGCACCCTGGATGCGGGCGTCGGGCGCGAGCGCCGCGACCGCCGCGGGCAGCGGCGGAGCCTTCGACGCTTCGGCGCCGCTGGCCGGCGACGCGGCGATCATGGCTCCGAGCGCGACCGCCGCCGCGAGCTCACGCGCGCTCGAACGTGTACTGGCCCACATCGGTCGTCTCCGAGTCGAATCCCGCCGCGCAGTAGGCGAGGTAGAAGCGCCAGCAGCGAACGAACGCTCCGTCGAACCGCGCGGCGATCGTGCCGGCGTTCGCATCGAACGCGGCGAGCCAGCGCTTGAGCGTCTCGCCGTAGTCGCGGCCGAAGCGCAGCGAGCGCACGACCCGCAGTCCCGCGCGCTCGGCCTCGGCGACCAGGCGCGACGGCGAGGCGAGCATTCCGCCCGGGAAGATGTACTGCTGGATGAAGTCGGACTGTGTCCGGTAGCGCTCGAAGCGATCCTCGGCGATCGTGATCGCCTGGATGCACGCGCGGGCGCCCGGCGCGAGCGCGTCGCGCACCGCGTCGAAGTACGTCGGCCAGTACTTCTCGCCGACCGCCTCGAACATCTCGATCGACGCGACGCCGTCGTAGCGGCCGCGCACGTCGCGGTAGTCCTGCAGGCGCAGGTCGGCGCGGTCGGCGAGTCCCGACCGCGCCAGCCGTTCGCGCGCAAACGCCGTTTGCCGTTCCGACAGCGAGATGCCGGCGACGTGATGACCCGCGCGCGCGGCGGTCTCCACGAAGCCTCCCCAGCCGCAGCCGATCTCGAGGACGCGCGAGCCCGGCGCGAGCGCCAGTTCGCCGAGCAGGCGGTCGTACTTGGCCTGCTGCGCCCGGTCGAGCGCGCGATCGCTCGCGCCTTCGAACAGCGCCGACGAATAGGTCATCGTTCGGTCCAGCCAGAGCGCGTAGAAGTCGTTGCCGAGATCGTAGTGCGCGGCGATGTTCTTCCTCGCCTGCCGCCGCGTGTTCGCGTTGAGCCAGTGGCGCAGGCGCAGCAGGCGCTGCACCCATGCGCGCCCGATGAATGCGCGCTCGAGCGCGCCCTGGTTCGCCGCGATCACCGTGAGCAGATGCGCGAGGTCGGGAGAGTCCCAGTGACCGTCGAGGTAGCTCTCGGCGAAGCCGACGTCGCCGCCCTTCAGCGACGCGGACGCGACGTGCCAGTCGGCGAGCGTGATCTGGCCCGGCACCGCGGGCAGGCCGTCGGCCGGCGCGCCGCCCGGCCCGAAGCGATGGACCTTGCCGTCGGGCGCGACGAGCTCGATGCTCCCGCGCTCGATCCGGGCGAGCAGCGCGAGCAGCATGTGGCCCGCGGCCGACGTGCCGGCGCGGCGGCGCGGGGCGCGGTGCGAACGCGGTGAGGCGAGGGTCGTGTTCATCGGTGGGAGAGCGCCGCGGCGGGCGGCGCGGGCTTGGTGAAGAACGGGACGCGCTTGCGCCACAGGCGCAGCGCCTGCCAGTGGATCCGCGCGACCACCATCAGCGTGAACCAGCGATAGCGCCAGGCGAGGCTGCGGACGGTCGCGCGCGAGAGGGGCTCGGCGCTGCCCGAGATCCAGGTCTCGATCAGCGGAGTCGCGCCGTCGTCGTCGAAATAGTCGATGCGCGCGAGCCAGCGCCCGGGGCCGAACCGGAAGCGGAACGCGTAGCGTCCCTTGACGTCGCAGAACGGCGAGACGTGGAAGACCTTGCGGGCCTCCAGCACGTCGCCGCTCGCGATCGGGCGGCCGTCGGCGTGCGCGACCAGGTAGTCGTGGCGTTCGCCGAACGTGTTGTTGACTTCGGCGAGCACGGCACGCACGGCGCCGTCGCGGTCGTGCGCGACCCAGAAGCTCACCGGGTTGAACACGTAGCCCAGCATGCGGGGCATCGTGTGCAGCACGACCTCGCCGTCGGCGGCGATGCCTTCGCGCGCGAGCAGATCGCGGATCCAGGGCAGGAGCGGCGAACCGTCCCGTGCGCCGTGGTCGCGATCGTGGAACGACACGAGACCGCGCGCGTTCCACGCGATGCCGCGAGAAGGCAGCTCGTCCAGCCGCGAGAGCGGGATGCGCAGGCAGAAGCCGGCGTACCGGAACGCGTTGACGGCGGGCCGTGCGCGCCGATGCCCGATCTCTCCGGCGAGGATCGCGAAGCCGTCGGCGCGCAACGTGTCGAGCTCCTCGAGCGCGGCGGACGGGAGACGGGCGTTCACGGATCGGTCCTCGCGATCAGGCGGCGACCAGCTCGCGCGTGTCGTCGATCGGCGCCGGGGCAGCAACGGCGGCGCCGATCGCGTCGGCGACCGCGTGCGCCGATCGAAGCCCGTCCTCGTGGAAACCGTGGCCGAGCCACGCGCCGGCGTACCAGGTGTTGCGCTGGCCCTGCATGAGGCCGACCGCACGCTGGGCGGCGATGGCCTTCGCGTCGAGCACCGGGTGCGAGTACTCGAACTCGTCGATCACCGCGCGCGGGTCCGGCTCGAACGGCGGGTTGAGCGTCACGATCACGGGCGTCCCGGTGGGAAGCGGCTGCAGGCGGTTGATCAGATAGCTTACCGCCACCGGGCGCTCGCCGTCGGGGTCGTCGGCGGACAGGTAGTTCCAGCTCGACCACGCGCGGCGCGAGCGGGGCAGCAGCGATGCGTCGGTGTGAAGCACGACGCGGTTCGGCTGGTAGCGGACCGACGGGAGCAGCCGCGCTTCGGCGGGGCTCGGGTCCGCGAGCAGCGAGTGCGCCTGATCGCTGTGGCAGGCGAACACGACGGCGTCGAAGCGCTCGGCACGGCGCGCGGCCGTGTCGATCTCGACGCCGTGGCGCAGGCGCTGCACGCGCGTGACCGGCGTCGACGTGCGGACGTCCGGCAGCGCGGCGACGATCTTGCGGACGTAGCTGCGCGATCCGCCGCGCACCGTGCGCCACTGCGGGCGGTCGGCGATCGCGAGCAGGCCGTGGTTGTGGCAGAACCGCACGAACGACGGCAGCGGGAAGTCGAGGATGTCCTTCGACGGCGACGACCAGATCGCCGCGGCCATCGGCACGAGATACCAGTCGCGGAAGGCGTCCGAGTAGCCGCGCTCCTCGAGGTACTCGCCCAGCGAGATCGACCAGACGCGGTTGCCGAGCTCGAGGGCCGTCGTCTCGCGGTTGAAGCGCAGGATCTCGCCGAGCATGCGCCAGTACGCGGGCTTCAGCGCGTTGGCCGGTTGCGCGAACAGCGTCGCGAGGCTGGTGCCGGCCCACTCGATGCCGGCACGGTCGTTGCGCACCGAGAACGACATGTCCGACGGTACGCTCTCGACGCCCAGCTCGTCGAACAGGCGGACGAGGTTGGGATAGGTCCGGTCGTTGAAGACGAGGAACCCGGTGTCGACCGGGAACGTGAGCCCGTCGACGGTGACGTCCACCGTGTGCGAGTGTCCGCCGGGCCGCCGATCCGCCTCGAACACGGTGACCGAGTGGCCCTTGCGCGACAGCAGCAGCGCGGACCCGAGTCCGGCGATGCCCGATCCGACGATGGCGATGCGCACGACGTATTCCCCTTCCGGCCGGCGACGCGGCGCGGCCTCTTCGTTGATGGCCGGCGGAGGCGCTTGCGCCCCTGCCGTTTCCGATTCGTTGCGTGGAACGCCGACTCAGGCGCCCGGACGGCCCGCGCCGGTGCCCTCGATCTCCGCGTACGCGGAATGGTTGTGGATCGACTCGAAGTTCTCGCTCGCGACGCTGAACCGGCCGATGCGCGGGTCGCGGCCGAGCGCGAGCGCGATGTCGCGCACGAGGTCCTCGACGAACTTCGGGTTGTCGTACGCGCGCTCGGTCACCCACTTCTCGTCCGGGCGCTTGAGGAGACCGTAGACCTCGCACGACGCCTCGTCCTCGGCGACGCGGGCGATCTCCTCGAGCGTGATCTCGCCGACGGTCACCTCGGCCGCGATCGTGATGTGCGAGCGCTGGTTGTGCGCGCCGTACTCGCTGATGCTCTTCGAGCAGGGGCACAGGCTCGTGACGGGCGCGGTGACCCCGACGGTGAGCCGCGTGCGGCCTCCCGAGCGCTCGGCCGCGAACGTCGCGTCGTAGTCCAGGAGGCTCTCGACGCCCGACATCGGCGCCGCCTTGCGGATGAAATAGGGGAAGCGCATCTCGATCGCCCCGTCGGTGGCTTCGAGGCGCTCGAGCATCGCGTCGAGCATCGCGCGGAAGCCGGCGAGGTCGAACGCCGGGCGGGGGAGCTCGAGGATCTCGACGAAGCGCGACATGTGCGTGCCCTTGACGTCGTGCGGCAGCCCGACGGTCATCGTGAACGTCGCGATCGTGGACTGCGCGTCGCCGTCGCGGCCGCGGATCGCGATCGGGTAGCGGAGGCCCTTCACGCCGACCTTCTGGATCGGCATGCGTCGCAGGTCGGGCAGAGCCTGCGTGTCGGGCAACAGCAGCATCTCGGGGGCGTTCACGGTCCTGGGACTCCGATGAGGGGCGCGCCGGGTGCGCGCGGGGTTGCAGTACGGTTCGGGACGCAGCGACGGCCGTGGCGGCGCCCTCGCCTGCGATCCGTTCGGCGTGCGATACGGCGGGCCGTCATCCCTTCGACGTGCCGGCCGGCTGTGCCAGCAGGCGCTCGATCGTGCCGACGAGCTCGCGGCTGTCGGGCGCGACCGCGCTCCTGAAGCTCGCGACCTTCTCGCCGCGGCGGTCGACCACGTACTTGTGGAAGTTCCACTGCGGCCGCTCGCCGGTGCGCGCGGCCAGTTCGACGAACAACGGGTTGTCGGCGACGCCCGTGACCGACGACTTCTCGAACATCGGGAACTGCACGCCGTAGGTCGAGCGGCAGAACTCCGCGATCTCCTTGTTCGTTCCCGGCTCCTGGCCGCCGAAGTCGTTCGACGGGAAGCCGACGACGACGAGCCCGCGGTCCCGGTACTTCCGGTAGAGCGCCTCGAGGCCCTCGTACTGGTTCGTGTAGCCGCAGTAGCTCGCGGTGTTGACCACCAGCACCACCTTGCCGCGGTAGTCGCACAGCGACTGCGTCTGTCCCCCCTGCAGCCGCTGGAACGTGTGGCGCAGCAGCGCCGGGCAGTCGCCGGCCGCGGCCTCGTCGCCGGCGGCGACGTGCATCCGTTCCGCGGGCATGGTCTCGCTGTCGATGCGGACGATCGGCGCGAGCGCGGCGCCGATCAGGTCGGCGTCGAGCACGCGGTCCGGGGTGGGGTCGGCCGGGGCGGGCGCGGGTGCTTCGCCGGGTTGCGGGTCGAACGCAGCCATCGGCGCCGGCCCGAGTGGCCAGGGAACGACCGGGACCAGGGCCGCTTCGACGACGGGGTTGTCGAACCACTCGATCGGCAGGATCGACGCGGCGTTCGCCTGCGGGCGCGAGAGCAGCATGGCGAATCCGAGGGCGACCAGCGGCAGACGCGCTCGCCCTTTGCGGAACGACCGTCCGCCCGGGGCGGGCTTCACTGTGAGGGGTGGTTGAACAAACGTCATGATTGTCCTGGACAAACGTAGCGAATGGGTGCACATTAAGGGTTCTTTGCGGTATTGTCAATACTCTGTCCAAGACAAAGAGCAAGCCGTGCAAGCACCTGCCCCCGGATTCAACATTGGCGCCGTCGAACGCGAGACCGGCCTGTCCAAGGACCTCCTCAGGATGTGGGAGCGGCGTTACGGCTTCCCCAGCCCGGCAAGGGACAGGGCAGGCGAGCGCCAGTACGCGCCCGACGACGTGTCCAAGCTGCGCGCGATCAAGCGGCTCATGGACATCGGAATGCGGCCGGGCAAGATCGTCCACCAGACGCTGGGCGAGCTGAACGCGCTGGCGGACGCACGGTCGGTCGTGCGGCGGGACGACCTCGCACCTCCTCTCGGGCGCAATCTGCTCGATCTCCTGAAGAACCACGACGCCGCCGCGCTTCAGCAACTGCTCGCGCAACTCGTGATGCGGCAGGGGCTGCAGCAGTTCGTGCTGGAGACCGTGACGCCGCTCAACCGGACGGTCGGGGACGCGTGGATGCGGGGCGAGCTCCAGGTGTTCGAGGAGCATCTGTACACCGAGCAGGTGCAGGTCGCGCTGCGCACGGCGATCAACGCGTTCCCCCGGACGGCGACGGGCGTGCCGCGCGTTCTGCTCACGACCTTCCCGAACGAGCAGCACGGCCTCGGCCTGCTGCTGGTCGAGGCGCTGCTCGTGCCCGAAGGGGCGCACTGCGTGTCGCTGGGAACGCAGACGCCGATCGACGACATCCGTCGCGCGGCGATCGCCCACCGGGCGGACATCCTCGCGCTGTCGTTCTCGGGGGCGTTCCCGCTGCGCTCCGCGGTCGACGGGGTCGACCTGCTGCGAGGCCTGCTGCCGCCGCAGGTGACGATCTGGGCGGGGGGCGAGATGACCCGCCGCGTGCGCAGGACGATCCCCGGCATCGTGCTGATTCCGGATCTCGCGTCGGCGATCCAGGCGCTGAGGAGCTGGCGCGCGCACCGCGTGCCCGTCCATGCCGGTTGATCGGGCGTGCGCCGCCGGATGAGCGCGGCGGCGTCCCGGCCGGGGCGGCCGGCGTCCGAACGGGGCCGGCTCGCCGTCGTTCTGGGGGACCAGCTGACGCTCGGGAACCCGGCGCTCGCCGGGATCGATCGCGCACGCGACGCCGTGCTGATGGTCGAAGCGACGGGCGAGGCGACGCACGTATGGAGCCACCGGGCGCGCATCGCGATGTTCGTCGCGGCGATGCGCCACTTCGCCGACGAGCTGCGTGCCTCGGGCTTTCGCGTCGACTATCGGCGAACCGGCGAGCACCCGACGCTGGCGCACGCGTGGCGCGACGCGATCGCCGTGCACCGTCCCTCCGTCGTCGTCGCGTGCGAACCGGGCGAGTGGCGCGTGCTGGCCGACCTGCAGCAGGCCTGCGCCGCGTCGGAAGTGCCGCTCGAAATCCTCCCCGACACGCACTTCCTGTGTTCGCGGGACGAGTTCGCGCGCTGGGCGAAGGACCGCGAGTCGCTGCGGATGGAGCCGTTCTATCGCCGGATGCGCGCACGCACGGGCGTGCTGATGGACGGCGGCGAGCCGGTGTCGGGGCGCTGGAACTACGACGCCGACAATCGCAAGGGCTTCGGCGCGAAGGGCCCCGGCCGCGTCCCCGAGGTGCCCTCGTTCGCGCCCGACGCCATCACTCGCGAGGCGGTCGCCGACGTCGCACGCGCCTATCCCGGGCATCCCGGGTCGCTCGCCGCCTTCGCGTGGCCGGTGACGCGCCGCGACGCGCTGCGTGCGCTCGAAGCGTTCGTGCGCGAGCGGCTGCCGGCGTTCGGGCCGACGCAGGACGCGATGTGGAGCGGCATGACCGTCGGCTGGCACTCGATGCTTTCGGCGGCGCTCAACCTGAAGCTCCTCGATCCTCGCGAGGTGATCGCCGCCGCGGAGGCCGAGTACCGGGCCGGGCGCGCCGGGCTCGGCAGCGTCGAGGGATTCGTGCGCCAGGTGCTCGGCTGGCGCGAGTTCGTCCGCGGCGTGTACTGGCGCGAGATGCCCGGGCTCGCCAGCGCCAACTTCTTCGGCCACGACCGCGCGCTGCCCGCCTGGTACTGGACCGGCGACACGCAGATGGCGTGCATGCGCGAAACGGTCGGGCAGACGCTCGCGCACGGCTACGCACACCACATCCAGCGCCTGATGGTGACCGGCAACTTCGCGCTCCTCGCGCGGGTCCTGCCGCAGGACGTCTGCGCCTGGTACCTCGCCGTCTACGTCGACGCCGTCGAGTGGGCCGAGCTGCCGAACGTCGCCGGCATGGCGCTCTACGCGAACGGCGGGCGGTTCACCAGCAAGCCGTACGCCGCGTCGGGCCAGTACGTGAAGCGGATGAGCAACGCCTGCGCCGGCTGCCGCTACGATCCGGCGCGCCGCACGGGCGAGGACGCGTGTCCGATGACCGCGCTGTTCTGGCGCTTCCTCGCGGACCACGAGCGCTGGCTCGCCGGGCAGCCGCGCACGGCGCTGATGGCGGCGAACCTGGCGCGCCTGCGCGAAGGCGAGAGGAAGGAGCTCGTGCGCGAGACGGACGCGCTGCTCGACCGGCTCGACCGGGTGTAAGCAGCGCCGTCGGCGCGCACCGGGCAGCCTGGCACCCGAGAACGGCATTCCGGGAAGGCTAGAATCCGCCGCGAGGACGAACTGCGATGCCCATGCCACCCCCCGTCAGCCCCGGCGGTGCGCGCACCCTGCGGGGAGCCGGCTGATGTGGTCCGCCGTCACGGCCACGCTCGTGCTGCTGGGCGCGCTCGCCGGCTTCGGCTGGTGGGCTTCCCCGGGGGTAGCCGCCGGCGCGTCGCCCTGGACGTACGTCGCCGCGTTCGTGCTCGGCTATGCGGCGCTGGTCCTCGCGCTCACGCTCCTGTCCTTCGCGCTGGCATGGGTCCGGCGCAGCCCCCGTCCGCGCGAACTGCGCCTGGGATTCGCCGCCACCGTGCGGCTCGTGTGGAACGAGTTCCTCGCGCTGCTCGGCGCAGGGCCGCGCATGATGCTCTTCCGCGTTTTCGTGCGCGACGCCTCGCCCGCGCCGTCATCCGCCCCGGTGCTGCTGGTCCATGGCGTGCTGTGCAACGCGGGGGTCTGGAAGTCGATGCGCCGCCGCCTCGCCGCGGCAGGCGTGGGGCCGCTCTACGCGATCTCCTACGGGCCACCGCTGGCGTCGATCGAACGCTTCGCCGGACAGCTCGCCGCGAAGATCGATGCGATCCTCGCCCAGACCGGCGCGCGCGACGTCGCGCTCGTGACGCACAGCATGGGCGGGCTCGTCGCGCGCGCGTATCTGCGCCGCCACGGTCCGGCGAAGGTGCGCCGGGCGATCATGATCGGCGCGCCGCACCGCGGGTCGGTGCATGCGTGGATGTTTCCCGGCGCGTCGCTCGCGCAGCTGCGGCCCGGGAACGCCTGGCTCGCGGCGCTCAACGCGCAAGCGCTGCCGCCCGGGCTGCCGGTCGTCTCGATCTGGTCGTGGCACGACTCGATGGTCGCGCCCCAGCTCTCGTCGCGCCTCGAGGGCGCGCGGGACGTCGAGCTCTCCGGCATCGGCCACAACGCGCTGCTCACCGACCCGGAGGTCGCGCGGCGGGTGGTCGAGGAGTTGCGGCGCTGACGGGGAACCCGCGGCCGGGCGCCGGTCGCGCGACGTCCTACCAGTGGATCCCCTGCGTGATCTGCGCGAACGCGATCTGCTCGGCGGACAGCGGCTTCTGCTCGCCGTCCTTCTTCCCCTGTGCGGCCGCCGAGTCGGGAAACATGTTGAACGCCGTGTTGAGCAGCACCTGCGTGAGCTTCGGCGCGACCGCATGGCACACGGCGCCGAAGACGCCCAGCCGCGTCGCGATGCGCACCGGCTTGTGGACGATCGCCTCGACGACCAGTCCGGCCGCCTCGTCGGGCGAGAGCGTCGGCACGTTCTCGTAGATCTTGGTCGGCGCGATCATCGGCGTGCGGACGAGCGGCATGTTGATGTTCGTGAATGCGATGCCCTTGTCCAGCAGCTCGGACGCCGCGCACTCGGCGAACGCGTCGAGTGCGGCCTTCGAGGCGACGTAGGCCGAGAAGCGCGGCGCACGCGACAGCACGCCGATCGAGCTGATGTTGATGACCTGGCCCCGCTTCTTCGCCACCATCGCCGGCAGGAACGCGAGGATCAGCTTGACCGCGCCGAAGTAGTTGAGCTGCATCGTCCGCTCGAAGTCGTGGAAGCGGTCGATCGAGCCGATGACCGCGCGACGGATCGAGCGTCCCGCGTTGTTCACGAGGAAGTCGACGCCGCCGTGGTCGGCGAGGATCTGCTTCGCGAGCGCGTCGATCGCGGCCATGTCGGTCAGATCGCACGAGTACGTGAAGCAGGCGCCCCCCTTCGCGGCGATCTCCTTCTGGGTCGCCGCCAGCTTCTCCGGATCGCGGGCGACGATGACCACCTTCGCACCGGCCTCGGCGAGCTTGTGCGCGGTCGCTTGGCCGATGCCCGAGGACCCGCCGGTCACGACGGCGACCTTGCCCTTCACGCGGCCCGAGAGGCTGCGGTCGATGAAGAGGTCGGGGTCGAGGTTGCGCTCCCAGTAATCCCACAGCCGGAACGCGTACGTCTCGAGCGGCGGAACCTCGATGCCGGAGCCCTTCAGCGCCTTCGTCGCCTCGCGATTGTCGTACCGGGTCGGCCAGTTGACGAACTGGAACGTGTCGCGCGGGATGCCGAGGTCGGTCAGCGTCACCTTGATCGCGCGCTTGACCGGCGCGAGCGACGCGAGGCCGTAGACGACGGGCGCGGGAATGAAGCCGAACATCTTGGCGTTCACGCGCAGCGTCATCTGCGGCGCGTGCGCCGCCTTGGCGAAGATGTTGAGCACCTCGCCGATCCGGTGCGGATGCGGATCGGTCAGGTGGAAGCACTTGCCGTCGAGCCCCTTCTTGTGCGCGAGGTGGTCGAGCGCGCTCGCGACGAAGTCGACCGGCACGATGTTGATGCGGCCGCCCTCGATGCCGACCGTCGGCATCCACGGCGGCAGGAGCTGCCGCAGCTTCTGGATCGTCTTGAAGAAGTAGTACGGCCCGTCGATCTTGTCGATCTCGCCGGTCTTCGAGTGGCCGACGACGAAGCCCGGGCGGTAGATCCGGAACGGGCGCTTGCACTCCTTGCGCACGATCCCCTCGGACAGGTGCTTGGTGCTGAAGTACGGGTGGTCGAGCTCCTCGGCCTCCTCGAACATGTCCTCGCGGAAGGTCCCGTCGTAGAGGCCCGCGGCCGCGATCGAGGAGACGTGGTTGAAGCACCCGGCGCCGATCGCCTCGGCGAACCGCACCGCGTTTCGCGTGCCGTCGACGTTCGCGACCTTCTGGTCGTCGGCGGACGCGTTGAGGTCGTAGATCGCCGCCAGGTGGAAGACGTGGTCGATCTTCCCCTTGAGCTTCCTGACCTCCGCGTCGGAGAGGCCGAAATGCTTCTTCGCGAGGTCGCCCGGGACGGCGATCAGCGTCTTGTCCGTCGCGCCCAGCGTCTCGCGGAGCGCGTCGAGCTTCTTGAGCGAGGTCTTGCGGACGAGCGCGTACACCGGTTTGCCGCGCTGAAGCAGCTTCTCGACGAGATAGCGGCCGATGAATCCGGTCGCGCCGGTGACGAAATAGGCCATGGCTCCTCCTTCTGCGCTCTGCGGCGTGGAACTCTCCCGGCGGGGCCCCGGGGGAGCCGTGCCGTGGGGGGCCGATTATACGGGCCGCCCGTCGCGCTCCGAGCAGCGCCCGTTTAGTATGATTCCTCTATCGGCGGCCCCTAGAATGGCTGTCCGGCCGCGCGCATCCGCGCCGGCCTCGAGACGTCGTCCGGGAGCGCGTGATGCTGAAGCAGGCGAAAGCGAAGGCGAAGGCCGAGTCGAAGGCGAAGGGCGGGAGCGGGACCGCGTCCCGCAGGGGTGCCGCGCCGTCGCACGACACGGTGTCGGACCTGTCGAAGTCGGTGCTCGACTCGTCGCGCCACATCTGGCTCGCGGGGCTCGGCGCGTTCTCGAAGGCGCAGGCCGGCGGCAGGAAGGTGTTCGACACGCTGGTCCAGCAGGGCGAGGCGCTGGAGAAGCACACCCGTCACGTGGCGGCGGAAACGGCGGCCGCGGCGCGCGGCGCCGCGACGGCGAAGGCGAAGGAGGTCCAGAAAATGGCGGGCGGCACCTGGGACAAGCTGGAGCAGGTCTTCGAGGACCGCGTGGCGCGCGCGTTGTCGAAGCTCGGCGTCCACACGCAGAGCGACGTCGAGCGGCTCTCGGAGCGCGTCGACGCGCTGTCGGACGCCGTCAACGAGCTGATCAGGGCGACCGGCGTGACGCCGCCGAAGGCCCGGAAGCGCTCGTCGCCCGTGTCGAAGATGATGAAGGGCGCGGTGTCGACCGCCGCGCGAACCGCGACCGGCGCAGTGGACGCGGCGACGAAGACCGCGAAGCGCACCGCTCGCACGGCGAGCGGCGCGGTGGGCGCCGCCACCAAGACGGCGAAGCGCACGGTGCGCACCGCGCGCAAGGTCATGAAGGGCGCGCTCGGCTGACGCTCGTGCGGCTCGCCGCCGGGGAGGCCCTCGCAACGGGTCTCCCGGCCCCCGGATCCGGGAAACGGACCGACCTTCAGTCGCGGTTCAGCTTCTCGACCTGCTTGATGTAACCCGTCATCGCGTCGTCCGCACTCGTTCCCTTGAGCTTGGACCACGCGTCGTGCTTGGCGCCGCCGACGAAGTCGAAGCCGCCCGGGCGCTCGCCCTTGACGTCGCCCTCGGTCGCCTGCTTGTAGTACGAGTAGAGCTTGAGCAGCGTGGCGTTGTCCGGCTTCTTCTTCGTCTTCTTGGCCGCGGCGGCGGCGGCTTCGAACTTCGCCTTGAGGTCGTCCTTCTTCGCGGCGGCCATGACGTCTCCCTCCTCCCGGAATCGTCCCGCGGCGATGCGCGGGGTTTCGTGCTACTTTAGCGCGAACGCGCAAGCGCCCGCAACGAACGGGCGCGTCGCCCGATTCCTCCATCCGATCCCGCCTCCGGTCCTCGCCCGATGGCCGTGCCGCTCATCCGCAAGAAGGTCTCCGCGGTCGACACCGCCTGGCTGCGGATGGATCGTCCGCACAACCTGATGATGATCGCCGGGGTGCTCATGTTCCGCGAGCGCCTCGACATCGCGACGCTGCGGCGCATCGTCGAGGAACGGTTCCTCGTGTTCCGGCGCTTCCGCCAGCGTCCCGCCGAGCTCGCCGGCGTCGCGGTCTGGGAGGCCGACCGCGACTTCGACATCGAGCGCCACGTCGTGCACACGGCGCTCCCCGGCGCCGCCGGGCGGAAGGAGCTGCAGACGCTCGTCTCGCGGCTCGCGACGACGCCGCTCGATCCCGCGCGGCCCCGATGGCAGTTCCACCTCGTCGACCGCTACGACGGCGGCAGCGCGGTGATCGTCCGCATCCATCACTGCTACGCGGACGGCATCGCGCTCGTGCGCGTCCTGCTGTCGATGACCGACGCGTCCGCGAACGGGCCGCCGGCCATGCCGTTCAACCCGCCGAAGCGCGAGCCCCGGGTCGCGCCCGACGACCCGATCGCCCAGCTGATGCAGCCGTTCGCCGGCGTGCTGAGCCTCGCGAAGAAGCTGGGCGGCACGCTGGTCGACAAGGGCGCCGAGCTCTGGTCCGACCCGTCGAAAGCCGTCGCGCTCGCGGACCAGGGCGGCGCGTTCACGGCGGAGATCGCGAAGCTCGCGCTGATGGGGCAGGACTCGCCGACCCGATTCAAGGGCGAGCCGGGCGCGGCCAAGCGCGTCGCCTGGGCCGATCCGATCCCTCTCGACGAGGTGAAGGCGGTCGGGAAGGCGCTCGGCGCCTCGATCAACGACGTGCTGCTCTCGTGCGTCGCGGGCGCGCTCGCGAGCTACCTGCGGGGCAAGGGCGACGGGACCGAAGGCGTGATGATCCGCGCGCTCGTGCCCGTGAACCTGCGGCCGATGGAGAAGGCGTACAAGCTCGGCAACCAGTTCGGGCTCGTGTTCCTCGACCTGCCCATCGGCATGGAGAACCCGGTCGCGCGGCTCTACGCGGTGCGCGGCAACATGCGAGCGCTGCGCGGCAGCTACCAGCCGGTGCTCGCGCTGGGCATCCTCGCCGCGATGGGCGCCGGACCGAAGCTCCTGCAGGACACGCTGCTCGCGATCCTCGCGCGGAACGCGAGCGCGGTGATGACCAACGTCCCGGGGCCGCAGCAGCCGCTGTGGCTCGCGGGCGCGCGCATCGACGGCCTGATGTTCTGGGTGCCGCAGGCCGGCGACATCGGCGTGGGCGTCTCGATCATCTCGTACGACGGCAAGGTCCAGTTCGGGCTCATCACCGACAAGGCGTTCTGTCCGGACCCCGCGCGCGTGATCGAGCGATTCGGCGGCGAGTTCGAGAAGCTCGTGCTGACCGCGCTGATGTGCCCGTGGGGGCACACGGGCGACCTCGATCCCGAGAAGGCCGCGCGCGCCGTCGGTGTCGCGTGACCGATCCCGCGGCCCCGCGCGCGAAGCGGCTCAGGACGCTGCTCTTCTGCACGTCGTTCTGCGGCGACGCGGCGGCCTGGCACGACCGGCAGCGACGGTGGCTCGATCACCACCTCGCGCTGCCGCTCGAGCACGACGCGGTGTTCGTCATCGACGATGCGTCGCCGTACGTGCCCGCCGACCCGGACGTCCTGGCCCTCGACGCGCTGCCCCCGGCGCTGCCCGCGGGTCCGCGGGCGTTCTTCTACCGATTCGCGACGCGCGAGGGTCGCATCGGCCTCACGGGCCACCGCGGCTGGTGGCGCAGCTTCCTGTTCTCGCTGGAGATCGCGCGCGCCTACGGCTTCGAGCGGATCGTCCACGTGGAATCCGACGCGTTCCTGCTCACGCGCAGGATCGTCGACCGGATCAACGCCACCGCGGACGGGTGGACCGCGTTCTGGTGCCCGCAGTACGGCATCCCGGAGCCGGCGCTCCAGGTGATCGCGCACGACCAGTTCGACGCGATGGCGGCCGTCGGCGCGCGCGGGCTGGACGCGCTGACGGTGGCGCTCGCGGAGCTCACGATTCCGTTCACGCGCATCGAGAGGGGATACGCGGGCAACCGCTACGGCGAGTCGCGCGGGCGCATTCCCGGGTACGCCGACTACGCCTGCCAGGTGAACTCGCGGTCGCTTGCGGTCGGCTACCGGGGGTGACCGGGGCGCGCGCGCCGCGTCACTCGAGCTCGGACTTCGCGTGCTCGACGTCGAGGCGTTCCATGGCGTCCGCCGGCGTGGACTTCGCGGCTTCCTTGTAGAGCTTCTCGGCCTCGGCGATCTTCGATTTCCCGAACATCAGCAGCAGCCCGTTCGCATACTCGATGCGGGCGATCGCGACATCCGGGTTCAGCTTGATCGCCTTCTCGTAGTGCTCGACGGCCGAGTCCTTCTTCGCGCCGTAGGTGACGCCGGCGACGATGCCGCCGACCTTGTCGATCACCTCGGCCTGGTAGGCGCCGTACGCGATGTGCGCGTCCGCGTGCTTCGGCTCGAGCCTGATCGCCGTCGTCAGCGCTTCCTTGAGCTTGCCGCCGTAGCCTTGCGCGAGCGCCTTCGCGACGGAGATGCCCTGGCTGTAGCGCCCGAGCGCGAACGCGTACAGGTAGTGCGCGTTCGCGTCCTTCGGCGCCTGCCTGCGGCGCTCGTCCGCCCAGCCGGCGGCCTCCTCGAACAACGCCAGCTTCGCCTTCTCGTTCTTCTCGAGGTAGGTCGCGTAGACCGTCTGCGCCTTGACCGCGGCGTTGACGCCGGCATCGCCCGCGGCGAGGCCCGCCTCGACCGCGTCGCCGAATCGCCCCGCGTGGAACGCGGTCCACGCGGCGAGCGCGCCGGCGTCCTTCGGCAGCGGCTCGGCGTCTCCGCGATGCAATCGCGCCCAGGCCTTCTTCACGGCCGCGGCGTCGCGATCGATCGCCTTGTCGGGGTAGGGAAACTTCGCCCACTTCTTCGCCATCGCGTCACCCCTCCTGCAGGTATTCGTCGCCCAGCCGGTCGATCAGCGTGCGCGCCTCGCCCACCATGAACGGCGCGACGAGCGCCATCACCTGATAGGCCGCATGGTCGAGTCGGGCGGCCTGGGCCCGGAGCGCTGCGGGTGCTTCGAGCCGCTGGAACGAGAGCCAGTAGGTCGACACCAGCGCAACGTTGCGCGCGAGCGCCGCGATCTCGCGCGACGTCGCGCGCATCGTTCCGGCCGCGACCATTCCGCCGCACAACTCTATCACGGTGGTTTCTCCGCGCCGCACCAGGTCGGCGAAGCGCGACGACAGGCGGCGGTTGCGCGACGTGAGCTCGTCTAAGTCCCGGAACAGGAACCGGTAGGTCCACATCCGCTCGAACAGCAGGTGGAGCAGGAGCCACAGGTCCTCGACGCCCGGCGCGCGGTCGGGCGGCGCGGCGAACAGCGGCGCAACGCCGACTTCGTACGCGGCGTACAGCTCGCCGATGATCTCGTCCTTGTTGCGGAAATGGTAGTACAGGTTGCCCGGACTGATGTTCATCTCGTCGGCGATGTGCGCCGTCGTGACCGAAGGCTCGCCGTGGAGGTTGAACAGCGCCAGCGCGGTTTCGAGGATGCGCTCGCGCGTGCGGCGCGGCCGCTTCTTGTCGGCCATGGGACGGTGATCGGGTCGGGGGGACCCGGCCGAGTGTAGCGCAACGCGGCCGCGGCCGTCGCGCGCCGATCCGTCAGCGGGCGGGCGCCGTCCTGCCGCGGACCCAGCGCTCGAGCTGGTCGAGCGTGTGCGAGAGCTCGCGCGCGGTCCGGCGGACCGTGCGCTTCGCGCGCGGGTCGGAGCGGATCGGCCGCGGGTCGCACAACGCCGCGCGCACGTCGCGCGTCGAGTCGGCCAGCCGGTCCTCGCGGATCGTGATGCCGTGGCGCGCGAACACGGGGGCGAGCATCGGCGCCCGGACGCGAAGGTTGTAGCGGGTCGTCGCGTACGCCGTCGCGCACAGCCGCTTGCGCTGCGAGTAGCTGAAGATGTTCGCGAAGAACATGTCGGCGTCCTCGCGATCCGGCTCGATCAGCACGACGTCGGCGTCGGGATACTGGCGCCGGTACTTCTCCATGCCCACCTTCATGCGCGAGTGGATGATCGCCCTGAAGGTCTGCGAGAGAACGAGCGGCAGGCCCCCGTGGTTCAGCTTGTCGAGCGTCAGGCGTCCGCGCCGCGCCGCGCTGGACGCGTCGAACGGCACGAGCGGGTTCACGCACAGCAACAGCTTGATGCCCGCTTCGAGCGCCACGGACGCGTGCAGCGTCTTGTTGAGCGCGCCGTCCACGTAGTGCTCGCCCCCGATCGCGACCGGCGGGAAGAGCCCGGGCAGCGCGCTCGACGCCTCGATCGCGCGCGAGATCGGCACGTGGTCCTGGCCGGCGGCGCCGAACGTGACGGACAGCCCGGTGTCGAGATTGGTCGCGACGAGGAACAGCCTGTGGCGGAGCTTGCGGAAGTCGTTCGTCCGCCCGGGACCGGAGAACAGCCGCGCGAGGAATTCGTCGATCGCGCGATTGTCGAACATGCCGGTCGGAATTGCGCGTGCGATCGTCGACAGCGAGCTCATCACCCCGCGTCGGAAGGGATCCCGCGCGTATTGCACCAGCGCGTGCCACGCGAGGGCCGGAAGCGCGGCGGCGCGGCGGCGGAACTCGCCGAGCGCGGGCCGGAGGAAGATCTCGGGCTTGAGCGCGGCTTCGGCGCCGTCGTCGATGAACAGCCGGTACATCTGCGCCGGCGAGATGCCGTTCGCGAGCGCGGCGGCGACGAATCCCCCCGACGACACGCCGACATAGGCGTCGAGGTCGTTGAGATCGAGGCCTTCGAGCGAGTCGGCGAGCGCGAGCAGCGCCCCGACCTCGTAGATGCCGCCGAGCGGCCCTCCTCCCGCGAGCGCGAGCCCGATGCGCGGGCGCGCCGGGGAACGTCGCGTGCGGGCGCCCGGGGCGCTCGCCGTCGTCTTGCGCGGCATGTTCCTCCTGGCAGGCATCATCCTGCTGTCCGGGCGGCCGCCGCGAGTCTTCGTCGTCGCGGTCGGCCGTCCGTGCCCGGAGTGTAGCGTCTTACGCGCGCTTCGTCGCGCGCTTCACGCCACGCTTCGTCGCCTTGACGGCGCGGGCCGCACTCGCCTTCACCGCCTTCGTGGAACGGACCGCACGCCGCTTGGCGCGCGCGGGCTTCTGGAACGCGCCGGGCAGCTCGACCTTCGGCAGGTTGCGCGGCAGCGTCTCGCGCACCAGCGTCGTCGCCGTCTCCGCGTACTGCTTCACCGTGTGCGTGACGACGCCGCGCGCCTGATGCCACAGCGAGTTCGCCTTCGAGAACGACGTCTCGACGGTCTCGCCGATCAGACGGAACGTGCGCGACTCGATCGCCGTGCCTTCCTTCACCAGCGTGCGGAACAGCGGACCCGCTTCCTTCTGCGCCCACTCGCCCGTCACCACGGCGGCGCCGAGGCTCGCGAGCCAGACTTGCCGCGACGCGGCGATGAGCGTTTCGCCTGCGGGAACGGCGCGGGAGGTGATCGTGTTTGCCATGGTCTACTCCTGTCTGTCGTATCGGAACACGCCGGACGGCTTCGTCGCGGCCATGTTTCACTCTAGCCCGCCGTCGCTAGAGCAAACATCCTAAAGCGCGCGGCGGGCAGGCTCAGGCGGCCGGCGGGCGCCGCCCGAGCGACGCGGCGAGGGCGTCGGCGAGCTTCGCGACGATCCCGTAGATCGAGAGTTGCGGGTTCGCACCGATCGAGGTCGGGAAGAGCGAGCCGTCGAGCACGTGGAGGTTGGCGAGCTGGTGGTGGCGCCCGTCGAGGTCCACGACGGCCCGGCGCGGATCCTGTCCCAGCGGGCAGCCCCCCATCACGTGCGCGGACACGACCGGCGTGACGAGCGGCGCGAGCTCGAACGCGGCGATCGCACCCCGTGCCGCCGCGGCCGTCGCGAACGCCTCGCCGGGGCCGTGGACCGGCATCACCGTTTCCGCGCCGGCGGCGAACTGGAGATCGGCCATCGCGCGGAACGCGCGGCGCATCCCGTCGAACAGGTACGGCGTGAGCGGGTAGTCGAGCACCGGCGTTCCGTCCTCGCGCAGCGTCACGGTTCCGCCGGGGCTGTCCGGATGGAATCCGTCGCGGACCAGCGCGATCAGCACCTGCATCTTCGGCAGCTGCGCCATCCATCGCGCATGCGCGTCGCCGTGGCCCGGAAGCGTGATGGCGGCAAGCACCGGATGGAGCGGCGGCGCCTCGAGCTTGAAGCCCGCGGGACCCTCGGGGGGCATCGTGTCGAGCCAGTGGTCCGAGTAGACCGTCTGCGGGGCGCCGGCGAATCCGTCGACACGTTCGGGCATGATCGCCGCGGACACGATCGTAGGATGCAGGAACGTCCGCTTGCCGACGAGGCCGTGCGGATCCGGCGTTCCGCTGCGCAGCAGCAGCGCCGGCGTGCCGATCGCGCCCCCGGCCGCGACGTACGAGCGCGCGCGCACGGTGACGCGGCGATCCGTCGGCGTCGTGCCGGTCGCATCGAGCGCGCGCGCCTCCAGCCGGTCGACCTTGTCGCCGGCGACGACGAGGCGCTCGGCGCGCACGCGCGTGACGAGCTTCGCGCCGCGCGACAGCGCTGTCGGCAGCGTCGTGACGAGCATCGACTGCTTCGCGTTCGTCGGGCAGCCCATCCCGCAGTAACCCAGGTTCCAGCAGCCGCGAACGTTCCTGCGGATCGCTGCGCTCGGGATCCCGAGCTTCGCGGCGCCGCGCGCGAGGGCGGCATTGTTCGCGTTGGGCGGCACGTCCCATGGGGCGATGCCGAGGCGCGCCTCCATCTTCGCGAACCACGGCGCGAGCGCGTCGACGCCCATGCCCGGGATGCCGAGCGCCCTTGCCCAGTGATCGAGCGTCGCCGGGGGCGTGCGGAACGAGCTGGTCCAGTTGACGGTCGTGCCGCCGCCGACGCAGCGGCCCTGCATGACGTTGATCGCCTTGTCGCGCGTCTTGCGGGCCGCCGACTCCTGGTAGAGCTCCGGGTAGGCATCCGCCTCGCGCATGCGGAAGTCGGAGGACGATCGGAGCGGCCCTTCCTCGAGCACGACGACCTTGAGTCCCGCGAGCGCGAGCGTTTCCGCCGCGACGCCGCCGCCCGCGCCGCTGCCGACGATCGCGACGTCGGCCTCGATCGCGAGGTCCGCCGACAGGCGGGAGGCGTCGACGACGTCCCATCCTGCGGCGAGTCCGGCGCGGATCGGGTCGGGAACACGGGGCTGCGTGGCGTCGGTCATGGGTGTCAGACGGCGAGCGTGGGCGGGCCCGGGTAGCCGATCGCGGGCCACGAACGCGGGTTCGCGTACCACGCGGCGATCACGAGCTGGTGCAGCGCGTCGTACGCGGTGCGCTTCAACGCCCAGCCGCTCGACTGCCAGGCGCGAAGGAAGGCGTCGACCTCGCTCGCCGACGCTTCGGCCCAGGGCGATGCGACGCCGGCGAACGCGCGTCGGCCGGGGGCGAGGGCGAGGAGCGCGAAGAGCTGGGATATCTCGGCGCGCGCGGCCGGCGGCAGTCCCGCGATCGCGCGGTCGACGCCCGCAGTGGTCTCGTCGATCGCGCCCGCTCGCCCCGGTTCCTGCGACGGCAGCGCGGCCGCCAGCATCGCAGGCACGATCGCGCGCACGATGGCCAGCGCGTCCCGGTCGAGCGCCCGCGGGGCGCCCTCGTTCATGACGCGGCGCGCGAACCAGGTGATGCCGCCGGCGATCGCGAGCAGGGCGCCGCCGGCGATGCCGGCCTTGATCAGTCGTCGGCGGGACAGGTCGATCATGAAGGTGCGCGCGGGCTGCGACCGTCGCGCGCGGGAGCGGGAACCGTCAAGCTAAACGGCGACGCTAGAGGAAACAACCTAATTCGCCGCGCGGCAGGGCGCCGGTGCGCGTTAGACTTGCGATGGCCGTTCCAGGAGCGCCCGTTCGCGCGATGAGTCTCGCCAGCCCGCCGATTCCCTCCGCCGCCGCAGCGCTGGTGCGCGCTCTGGAGCGCGTGCATGCGCTGCACGCCGCGCGCGCGTCGAACCCCATCCTCGCCGGCGCGCTCGAGCGGCTGGGCGACTGGCAGGCGCGCAGGCTGGCGGCGACCTACGCCGACCTGGCGCGCGACGCGCGCTACGCGGGCGCGATCGAATTCTTCCAGTCCGATCTCTACGGCCCGCAGGACTTCAGCAAGCGCGACGCGGATCTCTCGCGCATCGTCCCGGTGATGACGCGCATGCTGCCCGACGGCGTCATCATGACCGTGGCACGCGCGATGGAGCTGTCCGCGCTCTCGCACGAGCTCGATGCGAAGCTCCTCGAGCACTTGCCGCGCGCGGACGGGCAGTTCTCGGTCGAGGACTATTGCCGCGCGTTCCGCCGCACCGGCCGCGAGCCCGACCGTCGGCGGCAGGTCGTGCTGATCGGCGAGGTCGGCGCGGCGCTCGACCGCTACGTGAAGCGGCCGATGATCCGGGGCGCGCTCGCGATGATGCGCAAGCCGGCGAAGCTCGCGGGTCTCGACGAGTTGCAGACGTTCCTGGAACGCGGTTTCGCGGCGTTCCACAGGATGAACGGCGCGGCGGAGTTCCTCGCGACGGTCCGCGACCGCGAGAGTGCGCTGATCGACGCGATCTTTGCCGGCGCGAAGGCGCCGTTTCCGGAGCCGCCCGATCGGCCGCGAAAAGGGCAGGCGGCGCCGACGGGCGCTAGGCCTTCCCCTTCTTCGCCGCGCTCTTCGTAGCGTGCTTCCCCTCCGGCGCGCCCACGAGCCCGTCGAGTTCCTCGTGGATCGCGCGCTCGATCGACGGCGCGACCGCCGACAGAAGGAATCCGAGCTTCACGTCGAGCGTGATGCGTTCCTTGCCGACGTGCATCTTCCCGGTGAGCCCGCTGCGCTCGAAATGGCAGTTGTCGCCCTCCCAGGTGCAGGCGAGGTCGAACTTGCGGTGCAGGTCCTTCGCCATCTTCTCGGCGACGCCTTTCGCCTTCGCGTGGTTCAGGTGGTGCACTTTGGATACGGAGATCGTTGCCATGGGCGGGTGCCTTCGCGGCAGAGGGTGGGCGCGAGTATAGCGAGGCAGGCCGGCGATCCCCAAGCGCCCCCCGGCGCGTGGCGAGCGACGTCGCGATGCGTCAGAATCGACCGCCGGTCCTCGTGGCCGGGGCGCCGACATCGATGAACGCCAACCTCGCCCATCTGCTCGAGCGGTCCCTCGCCGCCCCCGACCGGGCGCTCTACCGGCACTGCACCGGCGGGCAGTGGGAGGACGTGACGGCAGCGGAGATCGCAGAGCGCGCCGCATGCTGGCAGGCGGCGTTCAGGCGGGAGGGCTGCGCGCCGGGCGAACGCATTGCGCTCGCAGTGCGCAACGGCGTCGAGTGGGTAGCGATCGACCAGGCGGCGCTCGGCCTGGGTCTGGTCGTCGTGCCGCTCTACGTCGACGACAGCGCCGACAACGTCGCGTGGTGCGTCGAGCATGCCCAGGCGCGGCTCCTCGTGGTCGACAACAGCCGAATGGCGAACGCGCTGCGGGGCCTCGCGGACCGGTATGCGCTGCCGCCGATCGTCGTGGTCCGCGCCGACGAGAGGGAGCCGGGCACGGCGGTCGATCTCTGGCTGCCCGGGGCGGACCGCCCGTTCGAGGTTCGCGACGTGGCTCCGGACACGCTCGCGACGATCTGCTTCACGTCGGGCACCGCCGGCCGACCGAAGGGCGTGATGCTCTCGCACCGGAACATCGGGGCGAACGTGGCGATGTGCGCAGCGACCGCGATGGCGAGACCGGACGACCGGTTCCTGTCGATCCTGCCGCTGTCGCACATGTTCGAGCGGACCGGCGGCTATTACCTGCCGCTGTCGATCGGCGCGCAGGTCGCGTTCTCGCGCGGCGTCGCGCACCTGCCGGACGACCTGCGCTCGCAGGCGCCCACGGTGATGTTCGCGGTCCCGCGCATCTTCGAGAAGTTCGCGGCCCGGATCGAGCACGCGCTCTCGGAATCGCCGCGCAGGAAGCGGCTCTTCGACGCGTGCGTGGCGAGCGGGTGGCGCGTCGAGCAGGGGCGCGCGCGCCTGCGCGACCGCCTGCTGCTGCGCGCGCTCCGGCGCCTCGTCGCGAAGCCGATCCTCGCACGGCTCGGCGGACGGCTGCGGCTGGTGGTCGTCGGCGGCGCGGCGCTCGATCCGGCGCTCGCCCGGATGTTCGTCGGGCTCGGGCTTCCGATGCTGCAGGGTTACGGCATGACGGAGGCCTCGCCGGTCGTTTCGGTCAACCGGCTATCCGACAACGTCCCGGACACGGTCGGCCGTCCGCTCGACGATGTCGAGGTGAAGCTCGCCGATGGCGGGGAGCTCCTGGTGCGCGGCGAGAACGTGATGCTCGGCTACTGGCGCAACGAGGAGGCCACGCGCGCCGCGATCGACGACGCGGGCTGGCTGCATACCGGCGACCTGGCCGAGATCCGCGACGGCCGCATCGCGATCCGCGGCCGCGCCAAGGACATCCTCGTGCTGTCGAACGGCGAGAAGCTGCCGCCGCAGGACGTCGAGTTCGCGATCCTGCACGACCCGATCTTCGAGCAGGCGATGCTGGTCGGCGAGGGGCGGCCGTACGTCGTGCTGCTGGCGGTGTCGCAGGAGACCGACGAGCGGGCGCTCGTCAGGCGTGCGAACGAGCAGCTGAAGGCGTTCCCGCGCTGGATGCGCGTGCGTCGCGTCGTCGCGACGAGCGAGCCGTGGGGTGTCGACAACGGGCTGCTCACGCCGACGCTGAAGCTCAAGCGCCCGATGCTCGTCGCACGTTACAAGGACAGGATCGACGCCGCCTACGCCTCGCGGGCGATTGACTAGGCGCGCCGCCCGAGCGCGATCGCGACGATGACGAGCCCCGCCGCGGCGAACGTGAGCGGGTCGAGCGACTCGCCCAGCAGGAGCGCGGAGGCAACGATCGTGAGGAGCGGCTGCAGCAACTGCACCTGCCCGACCGCCGCGATGCCGCCCTGCGCGAGCCCGCGGTACCACGCGAAGAAGCCCAGGTACATCGACACCGCCGCGACGTAGGCGAATCCGGCCCACGCGGTCCAGGGCGCGCTCGCGAGGCGCGCGTCGGCGGCGAGCCACGTCGGAACGAGCAGGAACGGCGCGGACAGCACGAGCGCCCACGAGATCACCTGCCAGCCTCCCAGTGCTCGCGACAGCGTTGCGCCTTTCGCGTAGCCGATAGCCGCCGCCGCGACCGCGCCGACGAGGAGCAGGTCGGCGACGTGCGGCGCGCCACCGCCGCGCGACAGCGCATAGGCGACGACGACCGCGCTTCCGAACGCGGCCCACAGCCAGAATCGCCTGCGGGGCCGCTCGTGCGCGAGCCAGGCGGCGGCGCCGGCGGTCGCGAGCGGCAGGAGGCCCGTCAGCACCGCGCCGTGCGAGGCGGGCACCAGCCGCATCGCATAGGCGGACAGCAGCGGAAACCCGACGACCACGCCCAGCGCGACGACCGCGAGGTCCCACGTCTGTGCGACCGTCGGCCGGGGGCTGCGCGTCGCGCCCAGCGCGGTCGCGGCCAGGACCGCGGCGACGACCGCGCGGCCCAGTCCGACGAACACGGGATCGAGGTGCGCGACCGCGGCCCGCGTCGCCGGGAGTGTCACGCTGAAGGCGACGACGCCGACCAGTCCCCACGCCAGCCCGATGCGGCGGTCGTGCCTCGTGGGTGGGGGAGCGGGCGTCGGCCGGGGCGACGCGGCGCGGGAGCCGCCGGCAGCGGACGTTTCGGCAACCCCGCTCGACAGGGGGCGGGGTCGTGGAGCGGCGGACATCGATCCGAATGTGCCCGAGGCCCGGTCGGGCGACAAGCCCTCGATGCCATCTATTATTCAACGGCTTAACGGAAAGCGTGCGCTCACATCGCAGTCGAGCCTTCTGTCCCCCACCGCCGAACGTTTGCTGCACCGCAGCTTGACCTGCGACTCGAACATACATAGGCTTCAAACGATCGTTTGAGCGAATCCATGCCATCTGCCGCGCAGGCACGGCATGCGACGCGGACGCCGGGACGTCGGCGGGAGCGGGAACGGGAGCCCCCGGCAAGGATCCAACTGCTGTACCGGAAGGACTCGCATGAGCAGTTCGGTGGTGTCCCTGAACGACGGCCGCGGCCCCCCCGCGACGAAGGACCGCATCCTCGACGCGGCGGAGGGGTTGTTCATGGAGCACGGGTTCGAGGCGACCAGCCTGCGGTCGATCACTGCGGCGGCCGCGGTGAACCTGGCCGCGGTCAACTACCACTTCGGCAGCAAGGAGGAGCTCTTCCAGGCGGTCCTCACGCGCCGGCTGGACCCGATGAACCAGCGGCGGCTCGCGCTGCTCGACCGCTTCGAGCGCGAGGCGTCCGCCGAGCCGCTGTCGTGCGAGCGCATCATCGTCGCGCTGTTCGTGCCCGCGCTCGAGCTCGCGCGCGACCCCGAGCGCGGCGGGAAGGACTTCCTGCGCCTGCTCGGTCGCGCGTACGCCGACCCCGCGCCGTTCATCCGGCAGTTCCTGTCGGACCAGTACGCGCAGATGATCGCGCGCTTCAAGACGGCGTTCGCCCGTGCGCTGCCGCACCTTCCGAAGAAGGAACTGTCGTGGCGGCTGCATTTCATCATGGGCGCGCTCTCGTACACGCTCGCGGGCACCGATGTCCTGAAGCTCATTGCCGAGCTCGCTCCGCGGGAGACGACGAACGACGAAATCCTGCTGCGGCGCCTCGCGCCGTTCCTGCTCGCGGGGCTCAAGGCTCCGCTGCCCGACCTGTCCGAGGTGACGCGCGAGATCGACGGCGCGCTCGACACCCCGGCGCGGCGATGACCCGCGCGAATTCCGTCATCCACCGCCGGAGATTCCCATGCTGACGTTCCTGTGGCTCGTCGTCGTTCCCGTCACCTTCCTCGCGCTCGCCTACGTGCGGGCGGGGGGATACGCATGGGCCGCCGCGGTCGCGGCGCTCCTCGGCGTCTCGTGGGCGGCCGGACTGCTGCCGATCTGGCTCAACCTCGGACTCTCCGCGGCCGCCGTCCTGATCGGCATCCCGCTCCTCGTGCCGCGCCTGCGCCGCGCGCTCATCAGCGACGCGGTCTTCGCAGGCTTCCGCAAGGTGATGCCGGCGATGTCGCAGACCGAGCGCGAGGCGATCGAAGCGGGCACCGTCTGGTGGGACGGCGACCTCTTTTCCGGCAAGCCCGACTGGAAGAAGCTCCTGTCGCTGCCGGCGCCCACGCTCACCGCGGAAGAGCAGGGCTTCCTCGACCGCGAGGTCGACGAGCTGTGCGCGATGGTCACCGACTGGGAGACCACCAACGTCCACAAGGACCTGCCGCCGCACGTCTGGCAGTTCGTGAAGGACAAGGGCTTTCTCGGGATGATCATCCCGAAGGAGTACGGCGGCCTCGGCTTCTCGGCGTACGCGCATTCGCAGGTGATCACCAAGCTGTCGACGCGCTCGGGCACCGTGGCGGTCACGGTGATGGTGCCCAACTCGCTCGGGCCCGGCGAGTTGCTGCTGCACTACGGCACGGAGAAGCAGAAGCGCCACTACCTCCCGCGCCTGGCCAAAGGGGTCGAGATTCCCTGCTTCGCGCTGACCAGCCCCAACGCGGGCTCGGACGCGGCATCGATGCCCGACTACGCCCGCGTGTGCTGGGGCGAGCACGAGGGCAAGCGCGTGCTGGGGCTCTCGGTCACGTGGGACAAGCGCTACATCACGCTCGGCCCGGTCGCGACGCTGCTCGGCCTGGCGTTCCGGGTGTACGACCCCGAGAAGCTGATCGGCGATCGCGAAGACCTGGGCATCACGTGCGCGCTCATCCCCACGTCGCATCCGGGCGTGCAGATCGGCCGCCGCCACATGCCCCTCAACGCGGTGTTCCAGAACGGGCCGAACTCGGGCAGGGACGTGTTCATCCCGATGGACTGGGTGATCGGCGGCCAGCCGATGATCGGCAAGGGCTGGCGGATGCTCATGGAGTGCCTCGCGGCCGGTCGCGGAATCTCGCTGCCGTCGTCGAACACCGGCATGTCGATCCTGGCGGTGCGCGCCGTGGGCGGCTACGCGCGGGTGCGCACGCAGTTCAAGACCGCGATCGGCAAGTTCGAAGGCGTCGAGGAAGCGCTGACCCGCATGGGCGGCAACCTGTACATGATCGACGCGACGCGCACGCTCACCGCCGCCGCGATCGACCGGGGCGAGAAGCCGTCGGTGATCTCCGCGATCGCCAAGTACCACATCACGGAGCGCGCGCGGCAGACCATCAACGACGGCATGGACGTGATCGGCGGGAAGGGCATCTGCATGGGGCCGTCGAACTTCCTCGGCGGCGCGTACATGCAGCACCCCGTGGCGATCACCGTCGAGGGCGCCAACATCCTGACGCGCAGCCTCATCATCTACGGCCAGGGCGCGATCCGCTGCCACCCGTACGTGCTGAAGGAGATCGAGGCGACGCGCGAGGGCGATCCGGCGAAGGCGTCGGCCGCGTTCGACGAGGCGCTGTTCGGCCACGTCGGCTTCGTCATGTCGAACCTCGCGCGCACGCTCGTCACGGGCCTCACGGGGTCGCACTTCGTGCGCGTGCCCGACGGCGTCGCGCCCGGGATGCGGCGCTACTACCAGCAGCTGACGCGATTCTCGGCCGCGCTCGCCTTCCTGTCCGACGTCTCGATGGGTGTTCTGGGGGGCGCGCTGAAGCGCAAGGAGAAGCTCTCGGCGCGGCTGGGCGACGTGCTGTCGTCGCTGTATCTGTGTTCGGCGACGCTCGCCCGATTCGAGCGCGACGGTCGGCAGGCGGACGACGCCCCGCTCGCGCACTGGGCGATCTGGGACTCGATGTTCAGGGCACAGAGCGCCTTCGAGGGCGTGATCTCGAACTTCCCGAACCGCCTGATCGCCGCCGTCGTTCGCCGCATCGTGTTTCCGCTCGGTCGGCCCTACGTCGTGCCGTCCGACAAGCTGGGCCACGAGGTCGCGAAGATCCTGATCGCGCCGTCCGCCGCGCGCGACCGCCTCACGGCGCCGATCTTCGTCGCGACCGCCGACGACGATCCGGTCGCGCAGATCGAGCGCGCGCTCGCGGCGACCGTCGTCACCGAGCCGATCGAGGCGAAGCTCCGCGCCGCCTCGAGGGCCGGGACGTTCAGCCTCGCGCTAGCGCCGGGCGAAGGCGCGGAGGCGCTCGCCGGCCGGGCGGTCGCAGCCGGCGTGATCGAGGCGGCCGAGGCGCGCACGCTCGTCGAGCAGCGCGCGCTCGTCGCGAAGGTGATCCGCGTCGACGACTTCGCGCCCGACCTCGGCACGAGCCTGCTCGACGTGTCGCTGCCGGGCGAGCCCGCGAGCGCGACGGCGTCGCCGACGCCGGCCCGCGTCCACAAGGCCGCGGCGTGACGGGGAAGACACGATGAACCACGAACCGGTCTACATCGTCGACGGCGCGCGAACGCCGTTCCTGAAGGCCCGCAACCGGCCCGGGCCGTTCGCCGCATCCGACCTCGCCACCGCGGCGGGACGCTCGCTGCTGCTGCGCCAGCCGTTCGCGCCGACCGACGTCGACGAGGTGATCCTCGGATGCGCGGCGCCCTCGCCCGACGAGGTCAACATCGGCCGCGTCGCCGCGCTGCGCATGGGCTGCGGCCACAAGGTTCCCGCGTGGACCGTGATGCGCAACTGCGCCTCGGGCATGCAGGCGATCGACTCGGCGATCGCGCAGATCCGCGCGGGCCGGTCGAACCTGGTGCTGGCCGGTGGCGTCGACGCGCTGTCGCGCGCTCCGCTCCTGTTCTCGGACGCGATGGTCCACTGGCTCGCGAGCTGGTACGCGGCGAAATCGACGGGCCAGCGGGCCGCGCTGCTCGTGAAGTTCCGTCCCCAGCACCTGGCGCCGATCATCGGGCTCATGAAGGGCCTCACCGACCCGATCGTGGGACTGCTGATGGGGCAGACGGCCGAGAACCTCGCGTTCCGTTTCGGCATCACGCGCGCGGAGATGGACGAGTGTGCGGCCGAGAGCCACCGCCGCGTGCTGGCCGCGCAGCGCGAGGGGCACTTCGCGCGGGAGATCGTTCCGCTCTACGACCATGCGGGCAGGCTCTACGCGGCCGACGACGGCGTGCGCGAGGACTCGACGCCCGAGAACCTCGCGAAGCTGAAGCCGTTCTTCGACCGCAAGTACGGCAACGTGACGGCCGGCAACAGCTCGCAGGTGACCGACGGCGGGACGTGGCTGGTGATCGCCTCCGAGCGCGCGGTCGAGAAGCACAGGCTCGTGCCGCGCGCGCGGATCGTCGACACGCAGTGGGCGGGCCTCGACCCGGCGCAGATGGGGCTCGGCCCCGTGCACGCTGCGACGCCGATCCTCCAGCGCCACGGACTCGCGCTGAACGACCTCGACGCGTGGGAGATCAACGAGGCGTTCGCGGCGCAGGTGATCGCCTGCCAGCGTGCGTGGGCGAGCGACGAGTACTGCCGGACCGAGCTCGGCCTGCCGGGCGCCCTCGGTTCGATCGACCCGTCGAAGCTAAACGTCGACGGCGGCGCGATCGCGCTCGGCCACCCGGTCGGCGCGTCCGGCGCGCGCATCGTGCTGCACGTGCTCGAGACGCTGGAGCGCTCGGGCGGCAGGCGAGGCATGGCCGCGATCTGCATCGGCGGGGGGCTGGGCGGCGCGACGATGGTCGAGAGGATGACGCAATGAACGCGCGCGACGAGACGACTCAGATCCATCCGGCCACCGCGGCACGCTCGGCGCTTCGCCACTGGCGGCTCGAGCGCGAAGCGGACGGCCTCGCGACGCTCGTGTTCGACCGGGCGGACGCGAGTACCAACACGCTGTCGGCGGCCGTGCTCGTCGAGCTGAACACCGCGCTCGACCTCCTCGATCGCGACAAGCCGCGGGCGCTCGTGATCCGCTCCGGCAAGACGAACGGCTTCATCGCCGGCGCCGACGTCGACGAGTTCGGCGAGATCTCGACCGAGGAGGGCGCACTCGCGCTCGTCCGCCGCGGCTGGGACACGTTCGAGCGGCTCGCCTCGGTGCCGTACCCGACGCTGGCCCTGATCCGCGGCTTCTGCCTGGGCGGCGGGCTCGAGCTCGCGCTCGCGTGCCGCTACCGGGTCGCGGTCGACGACCCCGGAACGCGCATGGGTCTGCCCGAGGTGATGCTGGGGATCGTCCCCGGCTGGGGCGGCATCAAGCGGCTCCCGCGGCTCGCCGGCGGCCCCGCGGCCCTCGACATGCTGCTCACCGGCAAGACGATCGACGCGCGCAAGGCGAAGAAGCTCGGGATCGTCGACGAGTCCGTGCCGGTGCGCATCATGGAAAACACGGTGCGCGGCGTGCTGAAGGCGCTGCCCGAGCCGCACAGGCTCCCGTTCGCGCTCGCCGCGACGCTGAATCCGCTGGCGCGTCGCGTGATCGCCGGCCAGGCGCAGAAGCAGGTCGAGAGGCGCGCGCGCCGCGAGCACTATCCGGCGCCTTACGCGATCCTCGAGCTGTGGAAGCGCTACGACGGCAACGCGCTCCTGCCGCCGCCGTCCGATCCTGCGAGCATCGTCTCGCTCGTGCGCTCGCCGACCGCGGCGAACCTGATCCGCGTGTTCCGGCTGCAGGAGCGCCTGAAGTCGCTCGGCAAGGAAGACGGGGCGACGTTCTCGCACGTGCACGTCGTCGGCGCAGGCACGATGGGCGGCGACATCGCGGCGTGGTGCGCGCTGCGCGGCCTCACCGTCACGCTTCAGGACCAGAGCGCCGAGCGCGTCGCGCCGGCGATGGGACGCGCCGCGAAGCTGTTCGGCGAACGTCTCAAGGACCCGCGGCGCGCGCGTGACGCGGCCGACCGCCTGATCCCGGACGTGGCCGGCGACGGCGTCGCGCGGGCGGACGTGATCATCGAGGCGATCTTCGAGAACGTCGAGGCGAAGCGCTCGCTGTTCGCGGAGGTGGAAAAACGGGCGAAGCCCGGCGCGATCCTCGCGACCAACACCTCGTCGATCCCGCTCGAGGAGATCGCCTCGGCGCTCGCCGACCCGTCGCGCCTGATCGGGCTGCACTTCTTCAACCCGGTGGCGCGCATGATGCTCGTCGAGATCGTCGTCGGCGCGACGACGCGGCCCGCGCTGGTCGCGCCCGCCGCCGCGTTCGTGCGCCTGATCGACAGGCTGCCGCTTCCGGTGAAGAGCGCGCCCGGCTTCCTCGTCAACCGCGTGCTCGCGCCGTACCTGATGGCCGCCATGCGCGCCGTCGACGACGGCATCGCGCCCGAGACCGTCGACGAGGCGGCGCTGGCGTTCGGCATGCCGATGGGGCCGATCGAGCTCGCCGACACCGTCGGCCTCGACATCTGCGTGGCGGTCGGCAAGCTCCTCGGCGCGAACGTTGCGCCGCCGCGCGAGCTGACGAAGCGGGTCGACGCCGGCGAGCTCGGGAAGAAGTCGGGCCGGGGCTTCTACAAGTGGGAGGCTGGCAAGCCGGTCAAGGGGGCGGCGGGCGCGGTCCCGGCCGGCCTCGCCGACCGCCTGGTGGGCCCGTACGTCGACGAGGCGAAGGCGGCGCTGGCCGACGGCATCGTCGCGGACGCCGATCTGGTCGACGCCGGCGCGATCTTCGGAACCGGTTTCGCGCCGTTCCGCGGGGGGCCGCTCGCCTACGCCGCGAGCCGATGACGCGCAGGCGGGGTCGAGCGGGCGGCAGGGGTCTTCCGGTGTAGGATCGCGTCGTTTGCGCGGCCTCGGCGGACCGGACCGACGCCCGGTCCGGACGCGCATGCCGTGCGACCCGGATCCGGCGCGCGACCGTCAGGCTCGCACAGGGAGGAACGACGTGGAGAAGATCTGGTTGAAGAACTACCCGCCGGGCGTGCCGGCGGAGATCGACGTCAACGAATACGAGTCGCTGCGCGACGTCTTCGAGGAGAGCGTCGCCAAGTACGCGTCGCGGCCGGCGTTCACGTGCATGGGCAAGTCGATAACGTTCGCCGAGCTCGACACGCTCTCGGCGGCGTTCGGCGCCTGGCTCCAGGGCATCGGCGGAGGCAAGGGCACGCGCGTCGCGCTGATGATGCCCAACATCCTGCAATACCCGGTGTGCCTGTTCGGCACGCTGCGCGCCGGCGCGACGGTCGTCAACGTCAACCCGCTCTACACGGCCCGCGAGCTCGAGCACCAGCTCGCCGACTCCGGCGCCGAGGTGATCGTCGTCCTCGAGAACTTCGCGGCCACGCTCGCCGAGGTGGTCGCGAAGACCAGGGTCAAGCACGTGATCGTCGCGTCGATGGGCGAGCTGCTCGGACTCAAGGGCCTGCTCGTGAATTTCGTCGTGCGCCGCGTGAAGAAGATGGTCAAGCCGTGGTCGATCCCCAATGCGATCCACGTGTCGGACGTGCTGGCGGAAGGCCGCCGGCGCTCGCTCGCCCGCGTCCCGATCGCGCACGACGACATCGCATTCCTGCAGTACACCGGCGGGACGACCGGCGTGGCCAAGGGCGCGATCCTGCAGCACCGGAACATCATCGCGAACGTGCTGCAGGCGCGCGCGTGGGTGTCCCCGGTGCTCGATCGCAACCACCGCGAGATCATCATCACGCCGCTGCCGCTCTACCACATCTTCTCGCTCACCGCGAACTGCCTCATCTACATGACGCTGGGCGCGGAGAACGTGCTGATCCCGAACCCGCGCGACATCCCGGGATTCGTCAAGACGATGCGCAAGTACCCGTTCACCGCGATCACCGGCGTCAACACGCTGTTCAACGCGCTGGTGCACAACCCGAAGTTCCCGCAGGTCTCGTTCAAGTCGCTGCGCGTGGTGCTGGGCGGCGGTATGGCGGTGCAGGAGGCGGTCGCGAAACGATGGAAGGAGATCACCGGCGTGACGCTCGTCGAGGCCTACGGCCTCACGGAGACGTCGCCGGCCGCGACGGTCAATCCGCTCAATCTCGCCGATTACAACGGCTCGATCGGGTTGCCGCTCCCGTCGACCGAGATCACCCTGCGCGACGATGCGGGCAAGGACGTGCCGCTCGGCACGCCCGGCGAGATCTGCATCAAGGGGCCGCAGGTGATGGCAGGCTACTGGAACCGGCCCGACGAGACCGCGAAGGTGATGACGGCCGACGGCTACTTCATGAGCGGCGACATCGGCGTGATGGACGAGAAGGGCTTCATCCGCATCGTCGACCGCAAGAAGGACATGATCCTCGTGTCGGGATTCAACGTGTACCCGAACGAGATCGAGGGAGTGGTCGCGGGGCACCCCGGCGTGCTCGAGTGCGCGGCGGTGGGCGTCCCGGACAAGAAGTCCGGCGAGGCGGTGCGGCTCTATTGCGTGAAGAAGGAACCGGCCGTCACCGCCGAGGACGTGCTGAAGTACTGCCGCGAGCACCTGACCGGCTACAAGGTCCCGCGCGAGGTCATCTTCCGCGGCGAGCTGCCGAAGTCGAACGTCGGCAAGATCCTTCGCCGCGAGCTGCGCGAGATCGCACGCAAGGAATTGATCTAGCACGAACGGGGATCCGATGACCACGCTTCCCCGGCGCGAGCCGGTCCTCCGCGTCGTGCCGATGCCTGCCGACGTCAACCAGCACGGCGACATCTTCGGCGGCTGGATCATGTCGCAGGTCGACGTCGCGGGCGGCATCGTGGCGGCGCGGCGGGCGCGCGGCCGCGTCGCGACGGTCGCGGTCAACCAGTTCACGTTCAAGCAGCCGGTGTCGATCGGCGACATCGTCACGTTCTACGGCGAGATCGCGCGCGTGGGCCGGACGTCCGTGTCGATCGACGTCGAGGTGTTCGCGCAGCGCAATCCGGACGACCTCGTCACCGTCAAGGTGACCGAGGCGAGCCTGACTTACGTCGCGGTCGGCGAGGACGGCCGGCCCCGGCCGCTTCCGCCGGCTTGATGCACCGCAATATTCCCCCCTGCGACCCCCGCGTATACTCGAAATCGCTCCAGCAACGACGGTGCCGCGCCCCGAGGCGGCGGGGCACCGCAGGCAGGCCGACTACCACGAAGAAGACGTCGCGAGACACCACCGCCAGAGAGGAGAAAGCAGACCATGAATACCCAGGATTTCCGTCCCCGCCGGATCGCGGTCGCCGTTGCCGCGGCATGCGCATTGGCCGCTGGCCAGGCTCATGGTGCCGCGTTCGGCCTGCAGGAGAACAGCGGCAGCGGTCTCGGCAACGCATTCGCGGCGGGCGCCGCGGGCACCGAGGACGCGAGCTCGATGTGGGCGAACCCGGCATCGCTCGCGAAGCGCACGTCGATGGAGGCCGCAGCGGCCGTCCACTTCATCACCCCGTCGATGAAGTTCCAGAACAGCGCGTCGCAGGCGGCCTTCAACCAGCCGCTGGGCGGCACCGGCGGCGACGCGGGTAGCCTGAACATCGTCCCGAACATGTACATCGCGGTCCCGATCAACAAGCAGTGGGTGTTCGGTCTCGGCCTCAACGCCCCGTTCGGTCTCGTCACCGAGTACGACGACAGCTGGCTCGGCCGCTACCAGGCCGTGAAGTCGGACATCAAGACGATGAACGTCAACCCGGCGATCTCGTTCAAGCCGACCGACAACATCGCGATCGGCGTGGGCGCGAACTGGCAGAAGATCGACGCGACGTTCACGAACATGGTGAACTACTCGGCCGCGATCGCGAACACCGCGCAGGCGTTCGCGGCCGGGGGCCTGATCCCTGCGGACCAGGTGCTGCCGGTCATCGGTTCGACCCCGGGGCTCGACTCGAAGCTCAGCATCGACGGCGACGACGACGCCTGGGGCTGGAACATCGGCATCCTCGTCGACCTCGACAAGAACGCGCGCGTCGGGCTGTCGTACCGCTCGGAGATCGAGTACAAGATCCACGGCACCGCGAGCTTCACCAATCCTGTCCCGGCCGTGCCCTCGCCCGTCGCGCCCTACGTCGGCGCGGTGACGTCCTACCTCAACTCCCAGGTGCTGTACAACAGCGACGTCACCGCCGACGTCACGCTGCCGGCGATCGCGAACGCCTCGATCTTCTACCAGCTGAACGACCGCTGGGACCTGATGGCCGACGTGCAGTGGACGGGCTGGTCGTCGATCAAGGAGCTCAAGTTCGTCCGCAGCGGCGGAACCGTGCTGGGAAGCACGCCCGAGAACTTCGACGACGCGTGGCGCGTCGCGGTCGGCGCGAACTACCGGCACACGGACCGCTGGATGTTCCGCGGCGGCATCGCGTGGGACCAGTCGCCGGTCAACACCGCCGACCGGACGCCGCGCCTCCCCGACGACGACCGCTGGTGGCTGTCGGTCGGCGCCCAGTACAAGCACTCGAACAACCTGAAGTTCGACGCGGGCTTCACGTACATCTTCGTCGACAACGCCCAGATCAACCAGAACGCCGGGAGCACCGCGGCGAACGGGCTGATCAACGGCGACTACAAGAGCAACGTCGTGATCTTCTCGATGCAGGGCACCTACACGTTCTGACGGCACTACCGCGGGCCGGCATCGCGCCGGCCCGCGCTTTCCCATCCCTGCGGCGGGCGCCGCTCCGCATGCCGCGCGCCGCCGAAGCCGGTCCGAAGCGCCGGCCCTCTCCGGAACATCGACTTTGACTCAACGTCTTCTCGTCCGCCGTGCCGCGGTCCTCGGCGCCGGCGTCATGGGCGCGCAGATCGCCGCGCACCTCGTCAACGCCGGCGTCCCGGCCGTCCTGTTCGATCTGCCTGCCAAGGAAGGCGACCCCTACGGCGTCGTCCGCAGGGGCATCGACGGACTCGCGAAGCTCGAGCCGGCGCCGCTGGGCACGAAGGACCTCGCGGCCCGCATCGTGCCCGCCCACTACGGCGCCGACCTCGCGCTCCTCGCGGACTGCGACCTCGTGATCGAGGCGATCGCCGAGCGGCTCGACTGGAAGCGCGACCTCTACGCCAGGATCGCGCCGCATCTCGCGCCGAACGCGGTCCTCGCGTCGAACACGTCGGGGCTTTCGCTCGCGGCGCTGTCGGACGCGGTGCCCGCCGGGCTGCGCCCGCGCTTCTGCGGCATCCACTTCTTCAACCCGCCGCGCTACATGCACCTGTGCGAGCTGATCGCAGGGCCGTCGTCCGACGGCGCGATGCTCGATGCGCTGGAAGCGTTCCTGACCACGACGCTCGGCAAGGGCGTGATCCGCGCGAAGGACACGCCCAACTTCGTCGCCAACCGCATCGGCGTGTTCTCGGTGATCGCGACGATGTTGCACACGCAGCGCTTCGGCCTCGGCTTCGACGTCGTCGACGCGCTGACCGGGCCCGCGATCGGGCGCGCGAAGAGCGCGACGTTCCGCACCGTCGACGTCGTGGGCCTCGACACCACCGCGCACGTGATCGGCACGATGCGGGACACGCTGCCCGACGATCCGTGGCGACCGCGCTTCGAGGTCCCCGCGGTGCTCGCCGCGCTGGTCGCGAAGGGGGCGCTCGGCCAGAAGGCGAAGGCGGGCTTCTACCGCAAGCAGGGCAGGGACATCCAGGTCCTCGACCCCGCGGCCGGCGACTACCGCACGAGCGCGGTCGCCGTCGATCCGGAGGTCGCGGCGATCCTGGCGATCGCGCACCCGGGCGAGAAGCTGGGCAAGCTCCGCGCACATCCGCACGCGCAGGCGCAGTTCCTGTGGTCGATCTTCCGCGACGTGTTCCACTATTGCGCGCACCAGCTCGCGTCGATCGCGGACAACGCGCGCGACGTCGACCTCGCGATACGCTGGGGTTTCGGCTGGCAGATGGGACCGTTCGAGACCTGGCAGGCCGCGGGATGGGCCGAGGTCGCGGGCTGGATCGCCGAGGACATCGCCGCGAAGAAGACGCTCGCCGCCGTTCCGCTGCCCGCCTGGGTGAGCGGCGAAAAGGTGAGCGCCTCGCGGGGCGTGCACGCGCAATCCGGCGCGTACTCGGCGGCCCGGGATGCGTTCGTCGCGCGCTCGCCGCTCCCCGTCTACCGGCGGCAGCGCTACCCCGATCCGGTGCTGGGCGAGCGGTTCGACCGCGGCACCACGGTGTTCGAGACCGACGCGCTGCGCATGTGGCACCTCGAGCAGGACGTCGCGATCGTGTCGTTCCGGACCAAGCAGCACACGATCGGCGACGACGTGCTGGAGGGAATGCAGCGCGCGCTGGACGAGGCCGAGCGCGGTTTCGCCGGTCTCGTGATCTGGCAGACGAAGGAGCCGTTCTCGTTCGGCGCGAACTTGGCCGCGCTCGCCCCCGCCGTGCAGTCCGGGCGCTGGGATCTGGTCGAAGCCATCGTCGCGCGCTTCCAGCAGACCTCGCTCAGGCTGCGCTACAGCCTCGTCCCGACCGTCGCGGCCGTGCGGGGCATGGCGCTCGGCGGGTCGTGCGAGTTCATCATGCACTGCGACCGCGCGGTCGCGACGCTCGAGTCCTACGTCGGGCTGGTCGAGGCCGGCGTGGGCCTGCTCCCCGGCGGCGGCGGCACGAAGGAGTTCGCGGTGCGCGCCGCGGAGGCGGTGAAGCTGGGGCCGACCGGCGGGCAGGCCGACCACTTCCCGTTCCTGCGCGCCGCTTTCCAGACGATCGCGATGGCGACGGTGGGCAAGAGCGCGCTCGAGGCGAAGGCGCTCGGCTACCTCAGGGAATCCGACCTCGTCGTCATGCATCCGCACGAGATCCTCCACGTCGCGATCGGGCAGGCGCGCTCGATGGCCGACGCGGGCTACCGGCCGCCGCTCGCGCCGGTGGGCATCCCGGTCGCCGGCCGCACCGGCATCGCGACGCTCGAGATGATGCTCGTCAACATGCGCGAGGGCGGCTTCGTCACGAGCTACGACTTCGAGGTGGCGCTCGCGATCGCGCGCGTGCTGTGCGGAGGCGACGTCGACGCCGGCTCGACCGTCGACGAGCGCTGGCTCGTCGACCTCGAGCGGCGGGAATTCATGGCGCTCGCGCAGGACCCGCGCACGCAGGCCCGCATCGCGCACACGCTGGCGACGGGCAAGCCGCTGCGAAACTGAGGATTCGACGATGACCCGTACGCTGAATGACGCCTACATCGTCGCCGCGGTGCGAACGCCGGTCGGCAAGGCCCCGCGCGGCGCGTTCCGCACGACGCGGCCCGACTCGCTGCTCGCGCACGCGCTCTCGAGCGTGCTCGCGCGCGCACCGTCGATCGATCCCGCGGCGATCGACGACGTGATCGTCGGCTGCGCGATGCCCGAGTACGAGCAGGGGATGAACGTCGCGCGGATAGGCGTGCTGCTCGCCGGCCTGCCGAACACGGTCGCCGGGATGACGGTGAACCGATTCTGTTCGTCCGGCCTGAACGCGGTGTCCATCGCCGCCGACCGCATCCGCACCGGCGAGGCCGACCTGATGATCGCGGCGGGCGTCGAGAGCATGAGCATGATTCCGATGCTGGGACGCCTGTCGCTCAACGCGGAGGTGTTCGCGCGCGACGAGAACGTCGGCATCGCCTACGGCATGGGTCTCACCGCCGAGAAGGTCGCCGAGCGCTGGAAGGTGTCGCGCGAGGACCAGGACGCGTTCGCGCTGGAGTCGCACCGCCGCGCGCTCGCGGCGCAGGCCGCGGGCGAGTTCGACGCCGAGATCGCGCCGTTCCTCGTGAAGGAGCACGTCCCGGACACCGGGGCTTCGCGCGTCGCGGTGCGGGAGAAGACGGTCGCGCGCGACGAAGGTCCGCGCGCCGACACGACGGCCGAGGGGCTCGCGAAGCTTCGGCCCGTGTTCGCCGCGAAGGGGTCGGTGACGGCGGGCAACAGCTCGCAGATGTCGGACGGCGCGGGTGCCGTCGTCGTCGCCTCCGGGGCGGCGGTCCGCGTGCACGGATTGAAGCCGCTGGCGCGGTTCGCCGGCTTCGCGGTCTCGGGCGTCGCGCCCGAGATCATGGGCGTCGGCCCGATCGCGGCGATCCCGAAGGTGTTGAAGACGACGGGCGTCCGCGAGCAGGACCTCGACTGGATCGAGCTCAACGAGGCGTTCGCGGCGCAGAGCCTCGCGGTCGTGCGCGACCTGGGCCTCGACCCCGCGAAGGTCAATCCGCTGGGCGGCGCGATCGCGCTCGGGCATCCGCTGGGCGCGACCGGCGCGATCCGGACGGCGACGATCGTGCACGGGCTCGAGCGCCGCGGCGGCCGCTACGGAATGGTCACGATGTGCGTGGGCACCGGCATGGGTGCCGCGGGCATCTTCGAACGGGTGTGAACCGAGGGAGGGGACGACGATGCGCGCGATGACGACGTGGGTGGTGGCGGGCGTGCTGGCGTGGAGCGCGGCAGCGACGGCGGTCGAGGTGGCCGGCGTCCGGGTCGACGACAAGGCGAGCGTGGGCGGGCAGGACCTCGTGCTGAACGGCGCGGGCCTGCGCACCAAGGTGTTCTTCAAGGTCTACGTCGCGGGGCTGTACGTTCCCGCGAAGGCCGGCAGTCTGGCGGCCGTGCTGGAGAAGGCGCCGCGACGGGTCCAGCTCACGCTGATGCGCGACGTGTCGGCGGAGGAGTTCGTCGAGGCGCTCGTCGACGGCATCAAAGCGAACACCACGGCCGCGGAGTTCGCCGCGGTCAAGGCCGGAATCGACCAGTTGAGCGCGATCGGCAAGGCGCTCGGCCAGGTCAAGGAAAGGGAAGTCGTGACGCTGGACTTCGTCGACGGCGGTACGAAGGTGGCGGTCAACGGCGCGGCGAAGGGCACGATTCCGGGCGAGGCGTTCAACCAGGCGCTGCTCAGGATCTGGCTGGGCGACGCACCGGTGCAGGCCGACCTCAAGAAGGCGATGCTCGGCGGCTGAGGGCGCACCGCGAGGGCGACCGTCCGCATGGGAGTTCCCGCACCGACCTCGACGCGCGACTTCTGGCCGTCGTGCGGCTACCGACATCTGACGGTGGGCGCCGACGGCCGGCTGACGGTCACCGACGCGTTCCTGCGCATCCAGCTGCTGCGCCCGGAACTCGCGCCGGTGCCGGAGTCCTGCGACGCGGAGCTCGCGCTGCACGACGCGCTGGTCGCCGCGCCGCGCCGATCCGTCGCTGAGCGCGAGCTCGCGGCGGTCCGCGACGAGGACGCCCGCGAGAACTACCGCGTGTGGCTGCGCTACCGGGACCGGCTCGTGGCCGCGCCTTCGCTCGAGTCCGCCTACCTGCGGCTGTTCCAGGGCGACGGCGTCGACGTGCCGCCGACGTTCGTGCACGAGCTCACGCAGGTGCTGCTGCGGCACATCCTGGGTGACCGCGCGGATCCGTTCGAGGCGCGCGCCGCCGAGATGCTGTTCCGGCCGCAGACGGTGGCCGTGCTGGAGGATGGCGCCGTGATGGCGGCGGACGAGGCAACGGTCGAGCTCTACGCGACGACCGGCGGTTTCGGGAACCTCGGCGAGCTTCTCGCGTCGAACCGGACTCCGATGCGAACCATCGATCTCGACGTGCTCACGCGGGAGAATGCGGACGAATACTGGGAGCGCGACGGGCGTCACGACGCGTCGGTCAGCCTGAACCGCGGGCAGCCCGCGCTCGACGCGCTCTGCCGCGTGCTCGAGCGCTGGGTGCGCCATTTCCTCGGCATCGAGGTTCGGATCGGCCCGCAGCGGCGCATCGAGGACGACCGGTGGGTGTGGCACGTGGGCCTGGACGCCGAGGCGTCGTCGATCCTGAACGACCTGTACAATCGTGTCGACGTCGACGATGCCCGAATGGGGCGCCTCGTCGCGCTGTTCCGGCTGGATTTCGCAAACCCCGCCGACATGCGCCCGGCGATCGCCGGACGCCCGGTCTATCTCGCGATGGCGATCGACGAGCGCCGCCGCTTGAGGCTCAAGCCCCAGAACCTGCTCCTGAACCTGCCGCTCGCGCGGACGCAATGACCATGACCCTCGATCCGAACTCCCCTGCCGCCCGCGCCGCGCGCCTGCTGCCCGTCGCGTTGCTGCTTCCGCTCGTCGCGTTCGCGCAGGTGCCCGCCGTGCCCGACGTCCGGCCGACGCCCGCCGCGGAAGCGAAGGACGCCGCCCCTGCGGCAAAGGATGCGTCCGCCGGCGCAGCCGCCCCCGTACCCGCGGATGCGGCCGCGCCCGCGAAGGACGCGCCGAAGGCCGCCTCGAAGGACGCCTCGCCCGGGGAACTCGCGCCGACCGGGCCGCTGGCGCCGCTGGCCTGGCTGTCGGGGTGCTGGAGGGGCGAGGTCAACAAGCGCGAGTTCCGCGAGTTCTGGCACCCGCTGCGCGGCAACGTGATGGTCGGCGTCAGCCGAAACGCGCTGCCCGAGCGCACGATCAGCTTCGAGTACCTGCGCCTCGAGCCCAGGGCGGACGGCGTCTATTACGTGACGACGTCGATGGGCAAGGCCGAGTCCGCGTTCAAGCTCGCGTCGACCAAGCGCGACGGGAGCGACGAGATCTTCACGTTCCAGCGCGGCGGGACGGAGTTCCCGACGTCCCTCACCTACCGGCGCGGCGGCGGGGGATGGCTCTACGTCGAAGTCGCCGGCCAGGCGCAGGGGAAGGATCACAAGGTGACCTATCCGTTCCGCCGCGTCGGCTGCGAGAGCGGGGAGTTCATCCGGAAATAGCGGTCGCCGGTCCGCGCCGGCCCGGGAGGCGCAACCGCCCCGGACGTCCGGCGCTACCGGCCCGGCACGCCGCGATTCGCGAGCGCGTCCGCCCGCAGGTTGCCTTCGTTGTCCGCGTGGCCGCGCACCCAGTACCACTTGATGCGGTGGCGGTTCGCGAGACCCTCGAGCTCGCGCCAGAGCTCGGCGTTCTTCACCGGCTTGCGGTCCGCGGTCTTCCAGCCGTTGCGCTTCCAGCCGTGGATCCACGTCTCGATCCCGTTCTTGACGTACTGGGAATCGGTGTGGATCTCGACCTCGGAGGGCGCCTTCAGCGCCTCGAGCGCGCGGATCACCGCCGTGAGCTCCATGCGGTTGTTGGTCGTCGCGGGCTCGCCGCCGAAGAGCTCCCTCTCCCGGTCCCCCGCGACGAGCAGCGCGCCCCAGCCGCCCGGCCCCGGGTTGCCCTTGCAGGCCCCGTCGGTATACACGACCACCACGCTCATGCGGCCGCCCCCCGGCGGGCGCGCCCGGTCGCGGCGCCGCTCATTCGCCGTGCCGTCCCGCTGCGGTGAGGCCTTCCTTCGCCCGCGCGGCCGGGGCGAGCGCCTTCTTGCGGCGTTCGCGGCGCTCCCACGCCGGCGCGATCACGCGCATGCCCGCGACCTTCTTCGTCGCGCGCAGGAAATAGACGCCGCCGGCGATGGGCCACCAACGGTCGCCGGCCCTCTCGAAGAACGCGAACCGCTTGAGCCAGCGCTCGCTCGCGAACGGCGGCGCGTAGCCGTCGAGCCGGCCGCCTATCACGTCGAACCCGAGCAGCGCGAGCCAGTCCTTGAGGCGCCACAGCCCGATGAAGCTGCCGTTCCAGGGCGGCGTCTGCTCGCGCCCGAAATAGCGCTTCACGCCGTAGAGCGAGAACGGGTTGAAGCCGGCGAGGACGATCTGTCCCTCGGGGCGGAGCACGCGCCAGGCCTCCCGCAGCATCAGGTGAGGATCGTCGGTGAACTCGAGCGCGTGGGGCATCACGACGAGGTCGACCGTGTTCTCGGCGAGCGGAAGCGCGTGAGGATCGGCGACGAGCTCGGCCGGCGGGTCGTAATCGAGCGTCCAGCGCGAAGGCATCCGGCACTGGGAAAGCGTCGGATGCTCGGGCAGCCCGATCTGCAGCGCGTAGTAGCCGAAGATGTCGGCGACCGTCTGGTCGAAGTACGCCTGCTCGCGCTCGCGCAGGTAGCGGCCGAGCGGCGTCGCGAACCACTCGGCGAGCGTCGTTGACATGCCCGGCGCGCCCTCCGAAGATGCGTCCATGGTCTCGATTATCCCGTTGGAGGCGTTCAGCGACAACTACGTGTGGGCGATCCGCGCCGGCGAGCGCGTCGTCGTCGTCGACCCGGGCGACGACGAGCCCGTCGCCGAGTACCTGGCACGCGAGGGGGCGACGCTGTCCGCGATCCTCGTCACCCACCACCACCCGGACCACACCGGCGGCATCGCCGACCTGCTGCGCGGCCGGAGCGTGCCGGTGATCGGCCCCGCGCGCGAAGCGATCCCCGGGCGCACGCTGGCGGTCGGCGACGGCGACCGCTTCGACGTGCCGGGCATCGGTCTGCCGCTCGAGGTGGTCGACGTCCCGGGCCACACGGCGGGCCACGTCGCGTTCGTCGGACGCGACGCCGGCTGGGGCTCGCCGGTCCTGTTTTGCGGCGACACGCTCTTCGCCGGGGGTTGCGGGCGCCTGTTCGAGGGCACGGCGGATCAGATGTGGGCATCGCTGTCCGCGCTCGCGGCGCTGCCGGGCGAGACGCGCGTGTTCTGCGCCCACGAGTACACGCTGGCGAACCTTCGCTTCGCCGGGGCGGTCGAACCGGCGAACCGGGCGATCGCCGATCGGGTCGGGCGGGAGCAGGCGAAGCGCGAGCGCGGCCTGCCGACGCTGCCGTCGACGATCGCGGAGGAGCGGAGGACCAATCCGTTCCTGCGCGTCGCCGAGCCGCAGGTTCGCGCGATCGCCGAGGCGCGCGCGGATCGGAAGCTCGCCGGCGACGCCGCGGTGTTCGGCGCGCTGCGCGAATGGAAGAACGCGTTCTGACGTCGGACGAAGGCGGGTTGCGCCGCCGTTCCCCTCCGCCTACCATCGCGGGCACGCGGGCCCGCCCACGCGCATCGGTAGCGGGTTTCCGGGCATCGGCTTCACCGGAGACGACGTTGCGACGAGGACTTGCCATTGTATTGCTTGCCATCGGGATCGCGGGGTGCGCGACGCCGCCCGAGCGGCC
>CALDKM010000296.1:0-15465 GCA_937898875.1 uncultured Pseudomonadota bacterium
TGGCGCTACAACCCGGCGGGCGCCCCCGCGTCGTTCGCCGACGCGGCGACGACGGTTGCGCGCATCCAGGCGGGCTTCAACAAGTGGACCGCCGTCTGCGGCGTGACCTACGCGTACCAGGGCACGACGGCGACGGCCCCCGACACCCGCGTCAACGGCCAGCCCGACCTGCAGAACGTGGTCGGCTGGGGACCGCTGTCGGGCAGCACGGCCGGGCTCACCTGGTCGTGGTACGGCACGCAGGGCGGTGTCCCGCGGCTCGTCGACGGCGACATCATCCTGTCGCCGACGCTCGTGACGTCGAATCCGGCGCTCGACCGCGTGGCGGTGCACGAGTGGGGCCATCAGCTCGGGCTCGCGCACTCGAACATGAACTCGACGGTGATGTCGGGCCCGGACTACTCGAACTACAACAGCCTCGTCGGGCTCACCGACGACGACGTGCGCGGCTGCCGCTGCCTCTACGGAACCCCCGCCGGGCAATCGGCAGGGTATCTCTGCACACTGCCGCGGGAGCTCGCCTTCGGGAGCGTTGCGTCGGGCGCGACGTCGATTCCGCAGGCGCTGACGCTCGCGAACGAAGGGAGCGCATCGATCACGCTGCAGGCCGCCTCGTTCTCGTCGCCCGGCTTCGCGGCGAGCGGTTGCGGGGCGGGCACCGTGCTCGGACCGGGCCAGGCCTGCGATCTCACGCTTACGTTCGCGCCGTCGACCGTCGCCCCCTACGCGTCCACCCTGTCGATCCCCATCGCCGGCGAGGCGCAGCCCTACCGTGTGTCGCTCGTCGGCACCGGCAGCGCGTCGACGGGACCGTCGCCGGTCCTGTCGCCGACGACCGCGGCGTTCGCGAACCAGACGGTCGGGACGACGAGCGCCGCGAAGTCGCTGACGGTCTCGAACGCCGGAAGCGGCATCGTGACGCTGAACGGCCTGACGATGGGCGGTGCGAATCCCGGCGACTTCACGCGCGCGGGCACCTGCTCGCTCGGGACGTCGCTCGGCGCGGGCGCGACCTGCTCGATCACGTTCACTTTCACGCCGTCCGCCACCGGCGCGCGCAGCGCCACGCTCACGGTCAGTACCGATGCGGGGGCGCTCCCGATCGCCACGCTTTCCGGCACCGGCGCCGCCGTGACGCCGCCGTCGCTCGGAATGGGCCCGGGTGCGCTCGCGTACGGCGACCAGCTCGTCGGCACGCAGAGCGCGATCCAGACGGTCACCGTGACGAACGCCGGAGGCGGCACGCTCACGCTCGCTTCGGTCGCCGTGGGCGGAAGCGCGGCGTCGGAGTTCACGCGCGGCGGAACCTGCGCCGTCGGCACGTCGCTCTCCGCGGCGCAGTCGTGCACGGCGACCGTGCGTTTCGCGCCGGTCGCCAGCGGCGCGAAGTCGGCGACGCTGGACATCGCGAGCAACGGCGGGAACGGGATCGTGGCGCTGTCGGGCAACGGCATCGCGGCCGCGCTGGCGCCGGCCGCGAGCATGGCTCCGGCGGCGATCGCTTTCGGCACGGTCGCCGTCGGATCGTCGGGCAGTCCGGTCGCCGCGACGATCACCAACGTCGGGACCGCGGCGCTGGTCGTCGGAAGCGCCTCGATGGTCGGCAGCCAGCCCGGCGACTTCTCGCTCGTCGCCGCGTGCCCCTCGGGCACCGCGCTCGCGCCCGGACAGAGCTGCAGCTACACGGTCGTGTTCCGGCCGCAGGCGGCGGGCGCGCGCGGCGCCACGCTGCGGGTCGCGCACAACGCGACGGGCAGCCCGTCTTCGGTCGCGCTCGGCGGCACCGGCAGCGTCTCCGCGGCGCCCTCGACGGTCGTCGAGTATTACCACGCGGCGTACGACCACTACTTCGTCACGATCGCGCCCGACGAGATCGCGGCGCTCGACACCGGCGTATTCAAGGGCTGGGCGCGGACCGGCCTCTGGTTCAAGGCCCACGCGACCGCGCAAGCCGGCTTTGTCCCGATCTGCCGGTTCTATCTGCCGCCGGGGTACGGCGACACGCATTTCTATTCCGCCAGTCCGGCGGAGTGCGACGTCGTGCACGCGCAGAATCCCGCATTCGTGCTCGAGTCGGCCGCGGTCATGTACCTGGCCACGCCGAACTGGATCACCGGAGCATGCCCGCCGGGCACGGATCCCGTCTACCGTGCGTGGAACCACCGTCCTGACACGAACCACCGGTACACGTCGGATCGCGCCGTGCGCGACGCGATGGTCGCGCTGGGCTACGTCGCCGAGGGCAGCGGTCCCGACATCGTGACGTTCTGCGCGCCGCGCTGACGGAAGCGCCGACCTCCGGCGGGTCCCGCGGCCCGCGCCGCGCGGAGGAGGGGCGTGCTCATGGTAAGGTTTGCGGTTGGCGACCCGGCACTGGCGGGGGGCTGGCCGCGCCGCGCGTTCGCGGACGGTGGCAGACCCCCGCGCCGGCAGAGACGACCGCGCGTTCACGACGATGGGCTCGAAACCGTTCCGACTGCGTCCCGGCCATTTCTGGGCCCTGCTGCTCGCCTGTTTCTCGCTGGCGGTGCGCGCCCAGCCTGCCTTGCTGCAGCCCGACCTTGCCGTCGGGCCGCCTCCGGGCGCGAGGGGCGCCGACGCGAAGTTCCGCTTCTCGTTCGAGCCCGTCGCCGCCTGGCCCGCGACGATGTACTGGAATTACAACTCGACGGGGGCCCCGGCGCAGTTCGCGGACCCGGCGGTGGTCGCGGCCGCGATGCAGCAGGTGGTCGACATGTGGACGGCGGCCTGCAAGATTCCGGCCATCTATGCGGGAGTGACCGGCGTTCCCCCCGAGAACTCGGTCGGTGACGGGGAGAACGGTTCGGTGCCCGACCAGGTGAACGTCGTCGGCTGGAAGGCCACGCCGGCAGGCATCGCGGGCTACACCGTCGCGTTTCCCGGGTACGCCGATGGCGGCATGGTCCCGATCGTCGACGCCGACGTCGTCGTCGATCCGGCGAAACTGCCCGGCATTCCCCAGCTCACGCGACTCCTCGCCCACGAGTTCGGGCACGTGATCGGCATCGCACACGCGCAATTCGATTCCGCGTTGATGTCGGGCCCTCCGTATGCGAACTACAACACGCTGGACGTCCTGACCGACGACGACGTCCGCGCCTGTCGTTGCCTGTACGGCCCGCCGACCGGAGTGTCGAAAGGGCTGCTCTGCACGATTCCGCCGGTCGTCGACTTCGGCAACGTCGAGGCCGGGTCGACGAACCAGCGGACGTTCCAGATCGCGAACAACGGCAACGCCCCGATCACGATCGGCAGCCTCACCACGACGCCATCCGCCTATCAGACCTCGGGCTGCGGTCCCGGGACGACGCTCCAGTCGACCGTGTCCTGCACGATGACCGTCACGTTCGCGCCTGCGGCGGGCGGCGACCACGGGGGGGCGATCTCGTTCGGCGTGGGCGAAGCGACGCCCTACAAGATCCGGCTCGTGGGTTCCGCGTCCGGCGGAGCCTCGAGCCCGCTGGCGGTATCCCCATCGAGCGTCGATTTCGGCATCGTGCCCGTCTCCACGGCGTCGACGACGCAGCGCGTGATGTTCAGGAACGACGGCGGGGCCACCGTCACCATCGCCTCGCTCGCATTCGAGGGGGGGCAGGCCAACGAGTTCGGACGCTCCGGCCAGTGCAAATCGGGGCTGGAGGTGGCTCCCGGCGCCGCATGCAGCGCCGACCTCCGGTTCACGCCGTCGGCCACCGGGATGCGCGCGGCACAATTCGTGATCGCGACCAACGGCGGCGGGCGTACGTCCATCCCGGTCCAGGGGGCCGGCGGGGCCTCCATCGGCACGCCGGAGCCCGGCGAAGCTGCGCCGGCCACGGTCGTCGAGTTCTACCGCTCGGTATCGGACCACTACTTCATCACGATCGCGCCCGACGAGATCGCGGCACTGGACACCGGGCTGTTCCCGGGCTGGGCGCGCACCGGGCTCGTCTTCAAGGCGCACGCGACGTCCCAGCCCGGATACTCGCCCATCTGCCGCTTCTACCTGCCGCCTCCCGCGGATTCGCATTTCTACTCGGCGAGCCCGGCCGAATGCGCGGCGGTCGCCGCGCAGAATCCGTCGTTCATCCTCGAGTCGACCGCCGTGATGCACCTCGCGGTGCCCAACCCGATATCGGGCGTGTGCCCTGCGGGAGCCCGCCCGATCTATCGGGCGTGGAACCACCGCGCCGACACCAATCACCGGTACACGGCGGACATCGCGGTCCGCGACGCGATGGTCGCGAAGGGCTACATCGCGGAAGGCAGCGGCCCGAACGTCGTGACGTTCTGCGGGCCGCAGTAGCCCGGTCGCGTCAGAAGAGCGCGGATTGCTTCGGCGGCTTTCGCGCGGAGACGGACTCCGCCGGCGGCGGAGCGGCAGGCGGAGCGGCAGGCGGAGCGGGGGCGTCGGCGACCGGGACCGGCTCGATCAGCGACGGATCGTCGTGGCGCACGGCGTTCACGCGCGTCGAGACCGGTTCGCAACGCATCGCGCCCGGAGGATACGGTCCGATCAGCTCGGACGGATCGGCCTCGGCGGGATCGAGCCAGCGGGCGTAGTCGCCGGGCGCGACGATCACCGGCATGCGGTCGTGCACCGGCGCGAGCAGCGCGTTCGCGCCGGTCGTCAGGATCGTGCAGGTGTCGAGCGGCTCGCCGTCGGCGGGCAGCCAGCGCTCGGCGAGTCCCGCGAACGCGAACGGCGCGCCGTCCTTCATCGCGATGTGCATCGGCTGCTTGCCGCCCGCGCGCGCCATCCATTCGTAGAATCCGCTCGCGGGCAGCAGCACGCGGTGTCGGCGGTAGGCGGTGCGGAACGCCGGCTTGTCCTTCACCGTCTCGCCGCGCGCGTTGATCATGCGCGCGCCGATCGACGGGTCCTTCGCCCAGCGCGGGACGAGGCCCCAGCGGACGTGCACGAGCTCGCGCGCGCCGTGTGCGTTCACTCGCACGACCGGCACGAGCTGCATCGGCGCGATGTTGTAGCGCGGCTCGAGCGACGGCGGCGACGCGAGCCCGAATGCGAGCGCGATCGCGGCGGGGTTCGCGTGCAGCTCGTAGCGGCCGCACATGTGCTCATCCCCCGTCGGGTGGCGGCGGCGGATCGTCCCCGGGCCCCGCGAGCAGTCGTCGCGCGGTCTTCGCGACCTGGAGCGTGTCCCAGTACGCGTAGCTCGCTACCGCGGCCGCGCCGGCCAGCGGCACCCAGCGCGAGGCAGCGGTGCCGGCGAGCCGCTGCGTCACCGAGGCACCGACGCGCGCGAGCGCGCCCTTGAGCGCGCTTCCCGACAGCTGCTGCAGCACGACGCGCTGGCCCGCGCGCACCGCGACGTCGCGCAGCACCTGGCTCGCGGCGTGGCGGAACAGGCAATAGAGCATGTGCGTGCGCGTGAGCTCGGCGGTGCGGCCGTAGAGCCCGAAGATGTCGGCGACCATCTGCCGCTGGATGCGCCAGATCACGTAGATGTCCGGCAGGACGGTGAGCATGCCGAGCGGCCCGGGCGGCAGCGCGAGCGAGCCGGATACGATCGCAGCGCGCTGCGCCGCCTTTCGCGCGAGCTCCTCCGCCTCGACCTCGGGGTGCGGGACCGGGTGCGAGCGGGGCGCCGGCACGTCGGCGATCACGCGCTCGATCGTTCCGGTGACCTCGCGGTCGGGAGGGAGGGTCATGGATTTGCTCATCGCGTCGTCCGGGCCTTTGTGCCGGGGGCCCGCTCCGGACGACGAAGAGCTTAGCGCGACCACCGCGCGCGGGCCAGCCGGACCTGCCGCCCGTTAGAATGAGAGCTTTCCCGGAACGTTCCCCCGATGCAGATCGCGCGCTGGCTTCATCTGATGGGCGTCGTCGTATGGATCGGCGGCATGTTCTTCGCGCATTTCGCGCTCCGGCCCGCCGCGCAGGCGCTGCCGCCGCCGGTCCGGCTGCCGCTGCTCGCTGCCACCCTCTCGCGGTTCTTCGCCTGGGTCGGCGTCGCCGTCCTGGCGATCCTGGCGAGCGGCGTGTGGCTGTCCGAGGCGATGGGCGGATTCCGCGCGATCGGAGCCTCGATCCACGCCATGACGGCCATCGGGCTCGCGATGGCGCTCGTGTACGCGTACATCGTGATCGGCCCCTTTCGCCGGCTCAAGTCGGCGGTCGCGGACGCCCGGTGGGAGGCGGCGGCGCCGGCAATGGCGATCATTCGCAGGCTCGTGGGCCTCAACCTCGCGCTCGGGATCGGCACGATCGCGATCGCGGTCCTGGGCCGATGACGTTCAACGGAATGGCCCCCGGGATCGTCGCCCCGCGCGAGGCGCGGCGTCGGCGGGGCTGACGTGCCGCCGCGCGTCTTCGGCTTCGCCGGCTGGTCGGGAAGCGGCAAGACCACGCTGATCGAGCAGCTGATCCCGCAACTGGTCGCCCGCGGACTCTCGGTCTCGCTCGTCAAGCACGCCCATCACGCGTTCGACATCGACTATCCCGGCAAGGACAGCTTCCGTCACCGCGACGCGGGCTGCACCGAGGTGCTGGTGACCTCGTCGCGCCGCTGGGCGCTGGTGCACGAGCTTCGCGGGGCGCCCGAGCTGACGCTGGCGGGGACGCTCGAGCGACTCTCGCCCTGCGACCTCGTGCTGATCGAGGGGTACAAGCGCTCGCGCCTGCCGAAGCTCGAGATCCACCGGGCGGCGATCGGCAAGCCGTGGCTGCATCCGCACGACCCCCATATCGTCGCGATCGCCTCCGACGCGCACCCCGGGCCGTCGGCGGGGAGCCGGCCGGTCTTCCGGCTCGACGACTGCGACACGATCGCAACGTTCGTCGTGGCGAATGCACGCGAGGCCCGCCCGGACGATTGACGGGCCCTGCGCGCAGGGCGTAGCGTGAACTCGTGCCCTCCGGAACGGACCAATGGCCACGGCAGGCGGGCGGCACGGTCGCCGGACGCGCGCGCCGAGTCAGAAAATCATGACATTTCAAAGCATTGGCGTTTACCTCCTCGCGGGAGTCCTTGCCGCGGGAATGGTCGCGCCGGCCGACGCCCAGACGAGGGAAGGGTTCTACGGCGGCATCTCGCTCAAGGAGCGGGGTGCGGGCGTCTCGTTCGGGCAGCTCGCGACGCCCTCGCTGGTCGCTGCCGCGCCGGTGGAGCCGACGTCCCGGCAGCAGGTGTTCGGCGGCTATCGCTGGCGCAACGACGTCGCGGTCGAGGCCGCGTTCGCGAAGACCGAGAGCTACGCGCTCAAGCCGTTCGGGGCCGGAAGCCCCGGAGGGGTGGGGCTGCTGCTGGGGAGCCGCGAGGACCGGGGCCTTCGTGGCGTGTGGAACGTCGACGTGGTCGGAAGCTACAAGGTCCTGAGCAGCTTCGCGCTCTACGGCCGTGTCGGCTACGCGCAGACCGAATCCCCATCCGGGGCGGCGGCGAGCCTGCTCGCTGGCGATGTGCGCGGCTACCACGACGGCGTGAACTACGGGCTCGGCCTGCGTTACGACGTCAATCGCGTCCTGGGCGTGAATCTCGAATACACGCGCTTCGGACGCTTCGCGTTCGACAGCTTCAACGGCACGTTGCCGGAAGGCGACCAGTTGCGCCTGGGCGTGCAGCTCCGGTTCTAGGGACTTTTCGCTCCGCCCGCGCGAGTGCGCCGGCAGCGTCGACGGGCCCCGCGGAAGCGCCTTCGCGAACCTGTCCTCCCGGGGGCGCCGCCGCGGCAATCCGGCCCGGTTCGAGGCGCCGGGCGTCGCGACCGGCGGCCGGGACCCGTCCGCTCTGATATCGTTACGCGTCATGCGCGGCGCTCCCGAACTCCAGACATCGATCGTCAAGCTCGTCTACCTTGCGCGCCTGCGCGAGGCGTTCGGGGCGTCGCACGAGCGCTACGCAGTCGACGGGCCGACGACCGTCGGCCAGATCCGCGAGGCGCTGCGCGTGCGCGGCGGGGCCTGGGCGACCGAGCTCGCGCCGGAGCGCGCCGTGCGCGCGGCGGTCAACCACGAGCTGGCCACGGCGGAGACGCCGGTCGCACCGGGCGACGAGGTCGCGTTCTTCCCGCCCGTGACGGGCGGCTGACGCGATGACCGTCCGCATCCAGGCCGAGCCGTTCGATGCGCAGGCGGAAGCCGATGCGCTGCGCGCCGGCGATCTCGAGGTCGGCGCCATCGTCTCGTTCGTCGGGACCGTACGCGACGTCAACGACGGCGACAGGGTCGCGACGCTCGAGCTCGAGCACTATCCCGGGATGACCGAGAAGGCACTCGAGGCGATCGTCGACGAGGCGCGCGCGCGCTTCGACGTCCGCAGCGTGCTGGTGATCCATCGCGTCGGCGTGCTGTCGCCCGCCGACCCGATCGTGCTCGTCGCCGTGACGAGCGCGCATCGCGGCGAGGCGTTCGACGCCTGCCGGTTCGTGATGGACTACCTGAAGACCCGTGCTCCGTTCTGGAAGAAGGAGCGCACGCCCGCCGGCGACCGGTGGGTCGAGGCGCGGGACGCCGACGAGGACGCGGCGGCGCGCTGGTCGCCGGGCGCAGGCAAACTGGCCTGACCGCTTGACCGTTTCGGCCGTCCGGCCGACCATTCGCCTCTTTCGTTCCCGGCGTTCCCGGACGACGACGCGCAGCCGCTTCCCGTCGCCATTCCACGCATGCGCTCCGCCGCCTTGATCGCCATCGACTGGGGCACGACCCATGCCCGCGCCTACCGCCTCGACGGCGCGGGACGCGTGCTCGGGGTTCGCGTCGAGCCTTTGGGCATCCGTCAGCTCGGCGACCTCTCGTATCCCGACGCGCTGGCTCGACTGCTGGGCGACTGGCGCGACGATGCGGTGCCCCGGATCGCATGCGGAATGGTCGGCAGCCGGCAAGGCTGGCACGAGGCCCCCTACGTCGAATGTCCGGCGTCGCTCGCGGGACTCTCGCGCGGTCTCGTCGAGACGGTGGCGGGCGGGCTCGCGATCGTGCCCGGTCTCTCGACGCGCGACGCGGCGGGCGTGCCCGACGTGATGCGCGGCGAGGAAACGCAGATCCTCGGTGCGCTCCCCCCCGACGCGCCGCGAACGCTCGTCGTGCTTCCCGGCACGCACTCGAAGTGGGCGAGCGTCGAGCGCGGCGTCGTGCTCGACTTCGCGACCTACATGACCGGCGAGCTCCACGAGGCGCTTCTCTGCCACACGATCCTCGGCCGGCTTGCGAGCGGCCCGTCCGGCGCGGGGGGCGACGGCGCCTTCGACCGGGGCGTCGAGCGCGGGCTCGGCGCAGGAGGATTCACGCACGACGTCTTCGGTGCGCGGACGCTCGCGCTCGCCGGCGAACTCGCGCCGGCAGACGTGGCCGAGTGGCTGTCGGGGATCCTCGTCGGGCGCGAGATCCGGGACGCACGGCGCCGGGCGGAGGACTGGGGCCACGACGCCTCGCGCGTGCTCGTCGTCGGCAGCGACGCGCTCGCCGCGCGGTACCTGCGTGCGTTCGCGCTCGCCGGCATCCGGGCCACGACCGGGCCGGCCGACGCGGCCGCCTCGGGACTGTTCCGCATTGCCTGCGCCGCCGGACGGGTGGCCGTGGAGATCACATGACGATCGCCGACTTCCTCGCGCCGCTGCCGCTCGTCGCGGTGCTCCGCGGCATCTCGCCGCCGGAAGTGCCCGGCGTCGCCGACGCGCTCACCGGCGCGGGCTTCCGCATGCTCGAGGTCACGCTCAACTCGCCCGAGCCGTTCGACAGCATCCGCGCACTGGCCGCGCGCTGCGGCAAGACCTGCCTCGTCGGTGCGGGCACCGTGATCGATCCGTCGGACGTCGCACGGGTGCGCGAGGCGGGCGGACGGCTGATCGTGATGCCGCACGCCGACGTCGCGGTGATCCGCGAGGCGAAGCGGCAGGGACTCGTGTGCGTGCCTGGCGTGGCGACACCGACCGAGGCGTTCGCCGCGCTGGCTGCGGGCGCGGACGCGCTCAAGATGTTCCCGGCGGAGGCGCTGCCGCCCGCGGCGCTCAGGGCGTGGCGCGCCGTGCTGCCGAAGCGGACGCTCGTCTTCGCGGTCGGCGGCATGCGGCCGGACAACCTGCTGCCGTACTGGGAAGCGGGCGCCGACGGGTTCGGCACCGGGTCGAACCTGTACAAGCCGGGGACGCCGGCGGCCGCGGTGCGCGACGCCGCATTGGCGTATGCTCGCGGCGTCGGCGCGCTGCCGCGCCGGTGACGCGCACCCGGCGCCGGATCGACATGCCGACGTCGGATCGCGGAGCCGGGCGCGTGCCCGATACGGCCCGTCGCAAACGAGGGACGAGGGGAAGCGGAATGGGTCATGCGATGCGCAAGGGGCTGTGCGCGCTGGTCGGTTTCGCGCTGATCGTGCCGGCGATGCCGGTCGAGGCCGGCCGCGGACGGATCATCTGCGAGAGCCGCAACCGCAACTTCAACCAGTGCCGCGTTCGCACCGACAACCAGGTGCGGCTGGTCCGCCAGCTGTCGCGCGACGAGTGCCGGCGCAACCGCAGCTGGGGCTTCGATCGCGACCGCATCTGGGTCGACCGGGGCTGCCGCGCCGAGTTCGAATTCGGCAGCAGCAGCCGGTCGTCGGGCCGGAACGATGCCGCGATCGCCGCCGGGGTGATCGGCGCGGTCGCGATCGGCGCGGCGATCGGCAGCGCCAACAACAACAACTCGCAGCCGCCGCGTTATCCGCCGCCGCCGCCCGCGCCGGCGCCGGTGCACGGCACGCTGGGCGTGCCGTCCTGGGCGATCGGGTCGTTCCAGGCCTGGGATCCGGAAGCGTTCCAGACCGTGCAGCTCGTCATCCAGCAGAACGGTCGTGCGCTGCTGCGCGACGAGTGGGGCCAGACGATCAACTGGGGCGACGTGCGGGACGGCTTCATCTTCTGGAGCCACGGCGAGCGCTCGTGGATCGCCCGCGAAGGCAACGGCCTGCAGGTGGGCGACGTGGCGTCGTCGCGCAACTTCACGTTCAACCGCGCCTGACGTCGATGGCCGCCGGCTACGACATCGTCGCGCTCGGCGAGCCGCTGGTCGAGTTCAACCAGACGCGCGGCGAGGACGCGCACGCGTGGCGCCAGGGGTTTGGCGGCGACACGTCCAACATGGCGATCGCGGCAGCGCGCCTGGGCGCGCGCGTCGCCTACGTGACGCGACTGGGAGACGATGCCTTCGGACGCCGGTTCCGCGCGCTGTGGAGCGACGAGGGCGTCGCGCTCGACGGCGTCGCGACCGATCCGGAGGCGCCGACCGGCGTCTACTTCGTCACGCACGGGGACGCCGGACATGCGTTCGCGTACCTGCGCGCGGGCTCCGCTGCCAGCCGGCTCGCCCCGTCGAACCTGCCGCTCGACGTGATCCGCGCGGCGCGCGCGCTGCACGTGTCGGGGATCAGCCAGGCCATCTCCACGTCCGCGTGCGACGCCGTGTTCGCGGCGATCGCCGCCGCGCGCGAGGCCGGCGCGCGGATCTACTACGACCCGAACCTGCGTCCGAAGCTCTGGCCGCGCGCGCGCGCGCGGGCAATCGCGATCGCGACGATCGCGCAGAGCGACTGGTGCCTGCCATCGCGCGAAGACGCCGAATGGGCGTTCGGCACCAGCTACTCCGACGCGGTGATCGACGCCTGCCGGCGCGCGGGCGCACGCGGCGTCGTCTACAAGCGGGGCGCGGACGGATGCGTGGTCGACGACGGCCGCGAGCGAGTCGCGATCGCGCCGCATCGCGTCGCGACCGTCGACGCGACGGGTGCGGGCGACTGCTTCGACGGCGCGTTCGCCGCACGGCTCGCAGCAGGCGACGACCCCGTGTCGGCAGCCCGCTACGCGAATGCGGCCGCGGCGATCGCGACGACCGGCTACGGCGCGGTCGATCCGCTGCCGCGACCGGGCAAGGTCGACGCGCTCGTGCGACAGCCGGCATGAGCGCCGTGGCGGCAGCGTTCCGCGACGACCTCTTTGCGGGTCGCGTCGTGCTCGTGACGGGCGGCACGAGCGGCATCGGCGCCGCCGTCGCGGACGCGTTCGCGGGTCTCGGTGCGGTCGTCACCGCCACCGGCGCGACCGCCGCCGAGGTCGACGCGTCGCGATCGCAGCCGGGATTCCGGCTGCGCGACGCGATCGCGCTCGACGTGCGCGACGACCGCGCGATCCGCGGGCTGCTTGCCGACCTGCCGCGCCTCGACGTGGTCGTGAACTGCGCCGGCGTGATCCGGCGCGATGCCGAGCACGATCCCGAGGTATTCGCCGACACGGTCGCGGTCAACCTGACGGGCACCATGCGCTGCTGCACGCACGCGCGGACGAAGCTCGCGGCGACGGGCGGCTCGATCGTCAACGTCGCGTCCATCCTGTCGATCTTCGGGGGGCCCCGCGTGCCTGGATATTCGGCCTCGAAGGGCGGTGTGGCGCAACTCACCCGCTCGCTCGCGGCGGCCTATGCGGACGACGGCATCCGCGTGAACGCGATCGCGCCCGGCTGGGTGCGCACGCCGCTCACGCGCGCGCTGCAGGACGACGCCGATCGCAGCGCGGCGATCGTCGCGCGCACGCCGATGCGGCGCTGGGCGGAACCCGCGGACGTCGCCGGGGCGGCGGTGTTCCTGGCGTCGCCGGCGGCCGCGTTCATCACCGGCGTGCTGCTGCCGGTCGACGGCGGCTACCACGTGGTCTGACTTCGTCGGGGAGGAGCGATGGCGCTCGACACCGCGATCCGTCACCTGAAGACCGGCAACCTGCGGAAGGCGCACGACGTCGTGCAGAACGACCCCTCCGAGTTCGGGTGCTGGGCGCACGGCATCGTCCACCTGATCGAAGGGGACCTGCCCAACGCCCGCTACTGGTACCGGCGCGCGCATCGCACGTTCCCCCGCGCGCAGGATCCGTCCGCGGAGATCGACGCGCTCGTCGCCGCATGGAAGAAGGGCGTGGAATGACGCCGTCGCAGTTCGCCAATCCTGCCGGGATGGTTCCCGAGCTCGCCGAGCCCGCGATCCCCGGCGACGAGCGCGTCTGGGTTCCGCAGGCGCCGGACGTCTGGTTCCGGCCGCTCCTGCTCAACACCGTGTCCGGCGGCTGGTGCAATCTGCTGCGCGTGCGCAAGTCGGGCGTGCTCTCGCGCCACCGCCATCCGATGGTCGTCGTCGGCTACGTGATCAAGGGACGCTGGCGCTACCTCGAGCACGACTGGGTCGCGGAGACCGGCAGCTTCGTCTACGAGCCGCCGGGCGAGATCCACACGCTGACGGTGCCCGGGGACTGCCCCGAGATGATCACGTTCTTCAACATCAGCGGTGCGATGATCTACGTCGACGAGCGCGGCGACACGGTCGGCTACGAGGACGTGTGGACGAAGATCGAGATGTGCCGCAAGCACTACGCGGGCGTCGGGCTGGGCGCATCGTACGTCGACCGCTACGTGCGGTGAGCGCGCGCGCCGGGTCCGTATAATCGTTCCATGACCGCTGGATTCGCCGCCGTCGGCATCGGTGCCGCACTCGGAGCGTGGCTGCGCTGGGGCTTCCAGACCTGGCTCAACCCGCGCATGCCGCTGTTTCCGTTCGGCACGCTCGCGGCGAACCTCGTCGGGGGCTACCTCGTCGGGATTGCGGTCGCCTATTTCATGGCACGCCACGACCTCGCGCCCGAGATCCGGCTGTTCGTCGTCACGGGCTTCCTGGGAGGCCTCACCACGTTCTCGTCCTACTCGGCCGAAGTCGTCGAACTGCTGATGCGCGGGGACGTCGCCATGGGCGCGCTGCTCGCGTTCGCGCATCTGGCGGGGTCGCTCGTCCTCACGTTCGCCGGCTTCGCCACGTTCCGACTGCTCGCGGGCTGATCCGCCGCATCGACGCATCGAGGAGCTCCGCATGACCAAGGCCATCCGCATCCACGCGCCCGGCGGTCCCGAGGCGCTCGTCTGGGAGGACGTGACCGTCGGCGATCCCGGGCCCGGCGAGGCGCGCGTGCGCCACACCGCGGTCGGGCTCAACTACATCGACACCTACCATCGCTCCGGCGCGTACAAGCTGCCGCTGCCCTCCGGCATCGGCCAGGAGGCGGCCGGGGTCGTCGAGGCGGTCGGCGCCGGCGTGGCGGACCTGAAGCCCGGGCAGCGGGTCGCCTACGGCACCGGACCGACCGGCGCGTACAGCGAGGTGCGCCTGATGCCGGCGGACCGTCTCGTTCCGCTGCCCGACGGCATCTCCGACCGCGACGCGGCCGCGATGATGCTGAAGGGCCTCACCGTCCAGTACCTGTTTCGCCAGACGAAGCGCCTCTCCGCGGGCGACACGATCCTGTTCCACGCGGCGGCGGGAGGCGTCGGCCTGATCGCGTGCCAGTGGGCGCGCGCCCTCGGCGTGACGATGATCGGCACCGTCGGCAGCGACGAGAAGGCCGAGCTCGCGCGCGCGCACGGCTGCGCGCACACGATCGTCTACACGCGCGAGAACTTCGTCGACCGCGTCAAGGCGCTCACCGGCGGCAAGGGCGTGCCGGTCGTCTACGACGGCGTCGGCAAGGACACGTTCCCCGGCTCGCTCGACTGCCTCTCGCCGCGCGGCCTCTGGGTGCTGTTCGGCGCGTCGTCGGGCGCTCCGCCGGCGCTCGACATGGGCATGCTCGCGGCGCGAGGTTCGCTCTACGCGACGCGCCCGACGCTGTTCAGCTATGCGGCCTCGCGCACCGACCTGCTCGCGATGGCGCGCGAGATGTTCGACCTGATGCTCGCCGGCAAGCTCGAGCCCGAGATCCACCAGACGTTCCCGCTCTCGAAGGCCGCCGACGCGCACCGCGCGCTGCAGGGGCGCCAGACGACCGGCGCGACACTGCTCCTGCCTTGAACCAGCTATCCCGGCTTGCCGGGATCAGACGGCGCGGTTGAGCAGTTCGCGCGCCGCGTCGGCGAGCTCCGAGGCGCCGACGCCGATCGGCCCGACGCCTCGTGCGACGAGCCGGTCGGCCGCAGCGCCGTGCAGGCACACGGCGTAGCGCAGCGCGCTCGCCGCATCGAGCCCCTGGGCGAGCATCGCCCCCAGCATTCCGGCGAGCACGTCGCCCGAGCCCGCGGTCGCGAGCGCAGGGTTGCCGCTCGCGTTCACGTCGTAGCGGCCACCCGGATGCGCGAGCACGCTGCCCGCGCCCTTGAGGACGACGTGCGCATTCAGGAGCGTCGACAGCGCCCCCGCGGCGGCGACACGGTCGCGCTGGACGTCGACGGTCGATCGCCCGAGCAGGCGCGCGGCCTCGGCCGGGTGCGGGGTCGCGAGCGTGGGCGCCGTGCGCGCCGCGACGGTCTCGCGCAGCGATGCGGACAGTGCCACCAGATTGAGCGCGTCGGCGTCGAGCGCGAGCGGCACCGGCGCCTCGATCGCGCGTCGCAGCGCGTTGGCCGACGCGTCGCTCGTTCCCATGCCGGGCCCGGCGACGATCGCATCCGCGCCGTCGATCGCGCGCATGGCGTCGCCCAACATCAGCTCCGGTGCGTCCCAGTCG
>CALDKM010000297.1:0-18781 GCA_937898875.1 uncultured Pseudomonadota bacterium
GCAGGGCGGCGAAGTGCGCTGCCATTACCCGATGGGCGATGAGGCGCGCGAGGCCGCGATCTTCCGCGACGGGCCGGTCGAGAGGGCCGACGCATGAGCGCCGCCGCCCTGGCGCAGCGGACCGCGCCCGCGCCGGAGGGGGTCGTCGCCGACGCCCGCGCGCTCACGCGCGTCTACGAGATCCGTCGGGGCCTGCTGCGCGAGCCGGCGAAGCTTCAGGCGGTGGGCGGCGTGTCGTTCTCGATCGCGGCCGGGCGCACGCTCGCCGTCGTCGGCGAGTCCGGCTGCGGCAAGTCGACGCTCGCGCGCGTGGTCTCTCTGCTCGAGTCGCCCACGTCGGGGACGTACACGCTGGCCGGCGTCGATGCGGTCCGCGCGGGTGCGCGCGAGAAGCAGGCGTTGCGCCGATCGGTGCAGATGGTGTTCCAGAACCCGTACGGATCGCTCAACCCGCGCAAGAAGATCGGCGCGATCCTCGAGGCCCCGCTCGAGATCAACACGGCGCTGCCCGCCGACGAGCGGGCGGAGCGCGCGAAGGCGATGCTCGCCCGCGTGGGACTTCGCCCCGAGCACTATTCACGGTATCCGCACATGTTCTCGGGCGGCCAGCGGCAGCGCATCGCGATCGCGCGCGCGCTGATGCTGAATCCGGCGCTGGTCGTCGCCGACGAGCCGGTGTCCGCGCTCGACGTGTCGGTGCAGGCGCAGGTGCTGAACCTGATGGCGGACCTCCAGGACGAGCTCCGGCTGGCCTACCTGTTCATCTCCCACGACCTGGGCGTCGTGCGGCACATCGCCCACGAGGTGCTCGTGATGTACCTCGGCCTCGCGATGGAGCAGGGGCCCACCGGTCTCGTCTTCGCGCGCCCGCTGCACCCGTACACCGCGGCGCTCCTCGACTCGGTGCCGGCGATGGCGGGGGCCGGGACGGACCGGCGCCGACGCGTGGCGCTGTCGGGCGAACTGCCTTCCCCGTTGAACCCGCCGCGCGGATGTGTATTCTCCACGCGTTGTCAGCACGCGATCGAGCGCTGCCACGGCGAGCGCCCGGCCGCGCGCGCGATCGACGGCCGGCAGGTGGCCTGCCACCTCGCCGAACGATTCCTCGAGCCCGGGCGCGCTGGCGCCGGCGATTCCGGGCTTCACGCACCGCAGGCGCAACTCCCAGGAGGCTCGAAATGAAGAAAGTCCGTCCGGCACACAGCTTTGCCCGCAAGGCCGGCGCCATCGTCACCGCGCTGGCGATCCCGGCGCTGCTCGCCGCGACGCCGGTCGTCGCGAAGACGCTCGTCTACTGCTCCGAAGGCAGCCCGGAGAACTTCTACCCCGCCGTCAACACGACCGGCACGTCGTTCGACGCGAACAGCCAGATCTACAGCCGCATCGTCGACTTCGAGCGCGGCGGCACGAGCGTCGTTCCCGGCCTCGCCGAGCGCTGGGAGATCTCGCCCGACGGCAAGGTCTACACGTTCCACCTGCGCAAGGGCGTCAAGTGGCACAACCACCGCGACTGGAAGCCCACGCGCGACTTCAACGCCGACGACATGATCTTCTCGCTCGAGCGCCAGTGGAAGGAGTCGAACCCGTACTTCAAGGTCACGAGCGCCAACCACTCGTACTTCAACGACATGGGGATGCCGAAGCTGCTCAAGTCGGTGGAGAAGGTCAACGACTACACGGTGCGCATCACGCTCGAGAAGCCCGAGGCGCCGTTCCTGTCGAACCTCGCGATGGAGTACGCCGGTGTCCAGTCGAAGGAGTACGCGGACGCGATGCTCAAGGCCGGAACGCCCGAGAAGATCGACCAGGAGCCGATCGGCACCGGCCCGTTCTACCTCGTGCGCTACATCAAGGACGCCGTGATCCGCTACAAGGCGTTCCCGCAGTTCTGGGGCGGCAAGGCGAAGATCGACGACCTGATCTTCTCGATCACGCCCGACGCGTCGGTGCGCTGGGCGAAGCTGCAGAAGGGCGAGTGCCACGTGATGCCCTACCCGAACCCGGCCGACCTCGACGCGATCCGCAAGGACCCGAACGTGCAGGTACTCGAGCAGCCGGGACTCAACGTCGGCTACCTCGCCTACAACACGCAGAAGAAGCCGTTCGACGACGTGCGCGTGCGCAAGGCCGTCAACATGGCGATCAACAAGAAGGCGATCATCGACGCGGTGTACCTCACCACCGGCGTGGCCGCGAAGAACCCGATCCCGCCGACCCAGTGGTCGTACAACGACGCGATCAAGGACGACCCCTACGATCCGGTGGCGGCGAAGAAGCTGCTCGCCGAAGCGGGCTACCCGAACGGATTCCCGACCGACCTGTGGGCGATGCCGGTCCAGCGTCCGTACAACCCGAACGCGCGCCGCATCGCCGAGCTGATGCAGGCGGATCTCGCGAAGGTCGGCATCAACGCCGAGATCAAGAGCTTCGAGTGGGGCGAGTACCGCAAGCGCATGCAGGCGGGCGAGCACCAGATGGGGATGCTGGGCTGGACGGGCGACAACGGCGATCCGGACAACTTCCTCAACACGCTGCTGGGCTGCGAGTCGGCGAAGACCGGCGGCAGCAACGTCGCGAAGTTCTGCTACCCGCCGTTCGAGGAGCTGGTGTCGAAGGCGAAGACGCTGCCGAACCAGAAGCAGCGGGCGGAGCTCTACGGCAAGGCCCAGGTGGTCTTCAAGGAACAGGCGCCGTGGTTCACGATCGCTCACGCGGTGCAGTTGAAGCCCGTGCGCAAGGAAGTGATCGACTTCAAGCTCTCGCCGTTCGGCCGCCACACGTTCTACGGCGTGGACATTAAGGAGTGATCCAGAGGGCGCGCGAGGCCTTCCGGCCGCGCGCCCTGGAAAAATCACCACGCCGACTGCCTGAAGCAGAAGCTGAAGTGGGGAAATCCGCGGGCGGAGCCCGACGGATTTCTCTTGTACGAAGGGGGGGCCGGGCGGACATGGTCCGCCGGGCCTTTCTTCGCGATTGATCTCGGAGCGACGACGATGCGACGGGTGGTGATCCGATGGTCGAAGCGCGCGGCGGCCGGCCTCGCGATCGCGCTCGCCGCGGTGCTCGGCGTGCGCGCGTGGGACTCGCTTTCGGGCCCCCCGCTCGAACCCTGGCACACGTTCGTCCCCACCGAGCTGTCGGCCGACGAGATCGCGGGCGCCGACTGGAAGGGCTACCTCGCCGCCGAGCAGTCCGCGTTCGACGAGGTGCGCCGCGAAGTGTCCGGGAAGCTTCCGCCGCGCGCGCGCGTCGCATCCAACCGCTACTTCGACGGCAGCCCGCTCGATCCGGCCCGGTTTCCGACCGACTGGAACCGCTCGTTCGTCCTCGAGCCCGTCGGCGCGCCGGTGGGCGCCGTCGTGCTGCTGCACGGGCTCACCGACTCGCCCTACAGCATGCGCGGCGTCGCGCGACGCTATCGCGACCGTGGCTACGTCGCCGTCGCCATCCGCATGCCGGGCCACGGCACGGTGCCGTCGGGGCTCACCGACGTCGACTGGCAGGCGTGGTCGCAGGCCGCGCGCCTTGCCGTCCGCGAGGCGCGAAGGCGGGCGGGGGCGTCCGTGCCGCTGCACCTCGTCGGCTACTCGAACGGCGGCGCGCTCGCGATGAAGTACGCGCTCGACGCGATCGACGACCGGTCGCTGCCGCGGCCCGACCGCATCGTGCTCATCTCGCCGATGATCGGCGTGACCAGCATGGCGCGCTTCGCCGGCGTCATCGGCTGGCCCGCGCTGTTCCCGTCGTTCGCGCGCGCCGCGTGGCTCGGCATCGTCCCCGAGTTCAACCCGTTCAAGTACAACTCGTTCCCGGTCAACGCCGCGAGGCAGTCCTCGCTCGTCGCGCGCAGGCTGCAGGAGCAGATCGCGGGCCACCGTCGCGACGGGAAGCTGGCCGAACTGCCCCCGATCCTCACGTTCCAGTCGGTCGTCGACTTCACCGTGAGCACGCAGGCCGTCGTCTCCGCGCTCTACGATCACCTGCCGGCCAACGGCAGCGAGCTCGTGCTGTTCGACCTCAACCGCCACGCCGTCTTCGGCCCGTTCCTGCGCGAGGCCTCCGAGGGCAAGCTCGATCGTCTGCTGCCCGCGGCGCCGCGGACCTGGCGCGCCTCGACCGTGACCAACGCTTCCCCGGACGCGTTCGACGTCGTCGAGCGCGTCGTCGAGCCGGGCTCCCGCGACGAGCACACGCGCGCGCTCCCGCTCGCCTATCCGCGCGACGTGTTCTCGCTTTCGCACATCGCGCTGCCGTTTCCGATCGACGATCCGCTCTACGGCCTCACGCCGGACCCGGCCGAGTCGTTCGGGGTGCGCCTGGGCGCGCTGGCGCCGCGCGGCGAGCGCGGCACGCTGATCGTCGGGAACGACTTGCTCACGCGCATGTCGTCGAACCCGTTCTTCGACTACCTGCTCGATCGCGTCGACGAGGGGATCGCGCCGGCGCCGGGGCGGCGTTGACGGGTGTCGCGGCGCGGACTACCGCGGCGCGCACATCGAAACGCCCACAGGGCCGACGCCTTCCCGGACGTAGCCGCGATTCGAGACGAAATCGAGCCGCGTCGCGAGGTCGGTCGTGAAACGGTGGTTCGGCGCGCCGGTCTGTCCGTCGTTGTACATCCGGTAGACGGGGCTCGCCCATGACGGGCAGGCGCCTGCGGCGTCAGGCAGCGGCACGTGGAACGCAACCTTCTCGAACTGCCAGTCGGGATTGCGCTTCACGCCCTCGCATTCCGCGGTGTCGGCCGTGTAGAAGTGCGAGCTCTTCGGCGCGAAGCTCGTGCTGAAGAATCGGCAGACAGGGACGGTGCCGGTCGTCGGGTTCGTGTGCGTCATGAAGCTCTGCCCGGTGCGCTTCCAGACGCCGCCGAAGGCGCCTGCATCCAGCCCCGCGATCTCGGCGGGGTCGGCGGTCACGAAATGGTGCCCGAACCCGGCGTGGAAGTACTCGACCGTGTTCGCGGACGGTGGGCCGAGGTTCGCCCTGAATTGCTCCAGGCCGGGGCGCGCCGCGAGTGACGGCGTCAGCAGGCTGCCGAACTGGAGCACGAAGCCCTCGTTCGTCGGTTCGGTGATTCCGCCCTGGAACTCGGGGTAGAAATAGAACCAGCCGACGATCGACGGATGATTCGTGGCGAACCGCAGTTGCTCGCGCAGCCAGTCCGACTGCCCTTGCGGCGTGAACGGGAAATCGGGCATCGGCTTCGAAACCAGCGTCTCCGGCGAGGACTGGTACGACGCCTCGACGATCATCACCGGCTTGCCCGGCACCGCGATCTGGTCGACGGCGCGCGCGACGCGCTTGAACCAACACGAGCTCGAGTACCGATCGAGCTTCCAGGGGCGCGAGCCCTGCGCGTACGGGTGCGACAGGGCCGCGATGTCGTAGTCGACGCCGAAGTCGCGCATCGCGCGGAAGAAGTCCGGCCCCATCTGAGGGCCGGCGCCGGACTCGAGGCTCGCCGCGTGGACCGCGATCCTCGCAGTCGGCGCCGCGCGTCGGATGCCGGCCGCCGCCGACTTCAACAGCGTCGCCTGCACCGACCAGACGTTCTCGCGCAGCCACGTGCGGTCATTGACGAAATCGACCCCGGGCGGCACCGGAATGCGGCGGTTCGGCAGGAAATCCACCATGCCGATGTCCGTCTCGTTGCCCAACTCGTAGATCTCGACATCGAGTCCCTTCGCCTTGAAGTAGGCCGCCGTGTCGTGCGCGTGCTGCTCCATGAGCGCTGCCGTATCGGCGACGCTCTTTCCGGCCCAGGCGGCGGGCGCCGTCTGGTTACCCCAGTTCGCGGCGATGTCGCTGAAGTACAGGTACGCGTAAAGGCGCATGCCGCGGTCCGCCGCGTCGCGGAGCGTGCGCGCGGCGTACTCGCGCGATCCCCAGGTGCCCGACACCCAGGGCAGGGTCCTCCACTGCTCCGGCGGCACGAGGTCGAGCTGGGGTTGCGAGATCGCGGTCACGCCGACGCGGATCCACTCCATCCCGTTCTGGCGGAAGAGGGCGAGAGCGTCCAGACCTGCGAGCGACGTTCCGAAATAGCGAAAGGCAGGCCAGTTCTCCGACACGCCGCCGAACGCGAAGTCCGGACGCCTCGAGACGAACCCGGGCTGCGTCCAGGACACGTCGTCGCTCGCCCCGTCGTTCACCACGAAGTCGTCGAATCGGGCGACCAGCGCGCGTGCGACGCCGACGTTCGAGGTCGCGAGGTAGGCGAACACCGGCGCGGACGGACCATCGATCGCTCCCAGGTCGGTCCAGGAAGATCCGTCCGAAGCGTGCAGGAACCGGATGAGCGACCCCTTGCGAACGACCCGGAGCGTTCCCGCTTCGGCCGACGCATCGACCCAGGGCGGTACCGGCCCTCCTGCGAGCTCGGGTAGCGAGGCGTAGACGGCGAGCGAATCGCCGCTCGAGTGCCGCGACCGCGAGAACTGGATGATCCTCGATTCGTCCCACCAAAGGCCGAGCGCGACGTTCAGCTGGGCGAAGCCTCCTGTGGCCGCGACGGGGGCCGTCTCGAAGCCGGTCACTCGCCGATAGCCGACCTGGATGTCAAAGTCGCCGACGAGGCGTGCCTGCGACAGCACGCGTGCCGAGCCGAAGGTCCCGACCCCGGTTGTCGAAAGCCGGAGCGCGCCGGATTGTGACGCCTCCCCTTCGTAGCTCATTTCCTCCCACTTGCACGCATCCAGGGAGCTTCCGTCGAATCGATCGTCCATCGACGACGCGCCGTGCGCGACCGCAATCGATCCGAGGACGGCGGCGAGCGCGGCGCATGCCCGGACGACGGCCTGCGAGCGGCGCCGGGTGCGATCGAATCGGGCGAGAGGCGGCATGGGAAGCAGTCGAGCAACCGAGATTCGGCCATTATGGAGACGGTTCGCGCGCCCGCTCAAGCGCGACGAAGGTCCCGACGCCGCGCGTGGTACCTGCGCCACGCGAGGCGGGGCCGGCGAGGCGCGATGAAGGACCGCCGGCGACAGTCCGCGCTCGAGGCCGACCGTTGGCGCTGGCGCCGGGGAATGGAGTAAACTGGCGCGCCGAAGCGTCCCGAAACGGCGCGAAAAACAATGCGCTACATCGATTTCCTGAGGCCGTCCCTTGAGCCGGCGCGCCGCCGGGCTGCGCGGGCGGCATGAGCTCGGGCATCCTCTTCGCCCTCGCGATCGCCGCACTGTCGGTCGCGGTGATCGTCGGCCTGGTCAAGCGCAACCGCGGGCCCGGGCCGACGACGCGCGGCGGCCTCGACTCGCCGAACACGGTCGCGCAATGGACCGAGGGCGAGACGACGCGACTGCTGTCGTCCGCGGAACTGCCGGGCCTCTACCTGCTGCGCCCGCGCTTCCTCACCAAGGCCGAGAGCGTCGTGTTCCTGCTGCTCAGGGCCGCATTCCCGCGCCACGAGATCTTCGCGAAGATCCGCCTCGCGGACGTGCTGCAGGTGAAGATCGGGCCGCAGGGCATGGAGCGGCTGCGCGCGTTCCGCAAGATCGCCAACCAGCACGTGGGCTTCGTGGTCTGCGACAAGGACATGACGATCGTCGCGATCGTCGATGCGAAGGAGCCCGAGCAGGTCACCAATCCGCGCGACCAGAAGCTCGAGATCATCAAGCAGCGCTGCCTGCAGGCGGCCCAGGTCAAGTACATCGCGATCTACCCGCCGCAGCTGCCGCGCTACCGCGAGTTGCGCGAGCAGGTCCTCGGGCCTGCCGCCGATCTCGTGTAGACGTCGCCGTGGCCGGGCAGGCCGCCCGCGCGCGCAGCCTGCCCCGTCGCGAGCCGTGCCCGGACCGCTCTTTTCCGTTCGTGACACCTCCCGCGATGCCGCCATGACGACCTTCAAGCTCACCTATTCGACGATGTTCGATCCGCCGGAGGATCTGCACCGGCATTTCGAAGCGGCGCTCGCGGCGGTCCGGTCGAGCCTCGGCGCCGAGCATCCGATGTGGATCGGCGGCGAGGACGTGCGCGCCGCGAAACAGTTCGCCGTGCACGGCCCGATCGACCGCCGGGTCGCGCTTGGCCGGTTTCAGGCGGGGGACGGCACGCACGCCGCCGCCGCGATGGAGGCCGCCGCCCGCGCGTTCCCCGCGTGGGCCGCGACGCCGTGGCGGGAGCGGGTCGCGACGCTCAGGCGCGCGGCCGACCTGATCGAGGGCCGCGTCTACGAGATCGGCGCGGTGCTCGCGCTCGAGGTCGGCAAGAACCGGATGGAGGCGCTCGGCGAGGCGCAGGAGACGGCCGACCTGATCCGCTACTCGTGCGACCGGATGGAGGCGAACGACGGATTCGTCCGCGCGATGGCGCGCGATCCGGTGGCCGGCTTCTCGAGCGAGAACACGAGCGCGATGAAGCCGTGGGGGCCGTGGCTCGTGATCGCGCCGTTCAACTTCCCGCTCGCGCTCGCGGGGGGACCGGCGGGCGCAGCGCTGGTCGCCGGCAACACGGTCGTGCTTAAGCCTGCGACGACGACGCCATGGAGCGCCCGGCTCCTCGCGCTGGCGCTGCGCGACGCCGGCGTGCCGCCGGGTGTGTTCAATCTCGTGACCGGCAGCGGAGCGGCCGTCGGCGAGCCGCTCGTCCGCGATCCGCGCGTCGCGGGGGCGACGTTCACCGGCAGCTACGAGGTCGGGATGCACCTCGTGCGCACGTTCGCGCAGGCGCGCTGGCCGCGCCCGTGCATCGCCGAGATGGGCGGCAAGAATGCCACGATCGTGAGTCGGCACGCGAACCTCGGCGATGCGGTGACCGGCATCGCGCGCTCGGCGTTCGGGCTCACCGGCCAGAAGTGCTCGGCCTGCTCCCGCGTCTACGTCGACCACACGCGCTACGCCGACGTCGTCTCCGCGCTGCACCAGGCGGCGATGCGCGTCGCGACCGGCGATCCGACCGTGCGCGAGCACTGGATGGGGCCGCTCATCGACGCCCACGCGGTCGCGCGCTACGAGGACGCGGCCGCGCAGGTGCATGCGCTCGGCGCGGCCGGCGCGATCGTGCACGGCGGCGAGCGCCTCGACCACGGCGACCTCGCGCACGGCCACTACGTCGCGCCGACGGTCGCGCGCGCGCCGATCGACCACCCGCTGTGGTCGCAGGAGTTGTTCGCGCCGTTCGTGCTGGTGGCGCCGGTGGACTCGGTCGACGAAGGCATCGCGCGCGCGAACGCGAGCGAGTACGGCCTCACCGCGGGCTTTTACGGCGACCCCGACGAGACCGAGCGCTTCTTCGCGACGATCGAGGCGGGCGTCGCGTACGCGAACCGTCCGCAGGGAGCGACGACGGGGGCGTGGCCGGGCCACCAGCCGTTCGGCGGCTGGAAGGGCTCCGGATCGACCGGCAAGTCCGCGGGCTCGCTCTATTACCTGACGCAGTACCTGCGCGAGCAGTCCCAGACGCGCGTGCGGCGCGTCTGACGTCGCCGCGGGTCAGACCGCGGCGAGCACGTCGCGATAGACGTCGCGGTCGACGTTGCCGCCGGACAGGACGACCGCGCAGCGCCGCCCGGCGCGCCGCGGGTCGGCGAGCAGTGCGGCGAGCGGCGCCGCACCGGCCCCCTCGGCGACCTGATGCGCGTCGTCGAACAGCGCGCGCATCGCCTCGCCGACCGCGGCGTCGTCGACCTCGATCACGTCTTCCGCGCCGCGCCACAGGATCTCGAGCGCGGCGGCGACCGGCACGCGCACCGCCATGCCGTCCGCCATCGTGACGGCCGACGGGGTCTCGACCGGAGCCCGTGCGCGGAACGACTGCGCGTAGGCATTCGCCCCGGTCGAGACGACGCCGACGATCGCGGTCGAAAGGCCGAGCGCGTCTCGCACGCCTATGAGCCCGCAGATGCCCGAGCCGCAGCCGATCGGGACGTAGACGCGGTCGAGACTCGCGACCGCGCGGAAGAGCTCCAGCGCGTAGGTGGCGACGCCCGCGACGAGCGGCCGCTCGAACGGGCCGACGAACGCGAGTCCGCGCTCGCGCGCGATCTCGTGCGCACGCACTCGCGCCTCGTCGAAGTCGCGGCCGTGCTCGATCAGCTCGGCGCCGTACGCGCGCATCGCGGCGTTCTTGCCGCGCGAGTTGCCGTGCGGGACGACGATCGTGCAGGCGAGCCCGTGGCGACGTGCCGCGAACGCGAGGCTCTGTCCGTGATTGCCCCGGGTCGCGCTGGCGACGCCTGCGGGCCGAGCGGGCGAATCGGCGAGCTCGCCCAGGAGGTTCAATCCGCCGCGCACCTTGAACGCGCCGGTCGGCGTGTGGTTCTCGTGCTTGACCCAGACCTCGGTGCCGGCGCGCTTCGCGACGAGCGGCCAGGCGACCTGGGGCGTCGGCGGCATCGCCGCGTAGACGCGACGGGCCGCCGCCTCGACCTCGGCGAGCGCGAGCGGCCCGGTCGCCCGGGCCGCGTACGGCGTCACTTGCCGACGAAGAAGTTGAGGTACGCCCAGAGCAGGATCAGTGCGCCCACGATCGACATGATCCAGCCGGCGGGCCTGAATCTGCCGTCGGACGACCCGCCGAACAGTCCGCCGATGATGCCGCCGACGACCGAGCCGCCGATGCCCAGCGCCGTGGTCATCCAGAAGCCGAGGTTGATGGCGCCGGGATAGAAGAAGCGAGCGAGCAGGCCGACGACGAAGCCGATGACGATCATCCAGACGATGCCCATGACGCTCATGGCGGTCTCCCGAAGGTGGCGGATTGACGACGCTGCCGGAAGGGATCGCTTCCGGAGTCGACGATGCTAGCACGCCGCATCACGCCGGCGTGTAATCGCCGGGCGGGCCGCGACGACCCTTCGCCATGAGATCATCGAAGGCGGTCGCGTCGCTCGTCCTCGCGCTGTGCGCGACCGCGGCCGGCGTCCGCGCCGCGGAGCCGGCCTGCCGGGCCGGGAGCGGCGAGCGCACGCTGCCGCTCGTCGAGCTCTACACGTCGGAAGGCTGCTCGAGTTGTCCGCCGGCCGATCGCTGGCTCTCCGCGACGTCGGGTGCCGGCGGCGTCGAAGTGGCCGCGCTCGCGTTCCACGTCGACTACTGGGATCGACTGGGGTGGCCGGACCGGTTCGCGCGACCGGAGTGGTCGGCGCGCCAGCGCTCGGTCGCGCACGACGCGCGAAGCGCGGTCGTCTACACGCCCCAGGTCCTGCTGCAGGGCGTCGACTTCTCCGCGTGGAGAGGCGACGGTGCGACGCGAGCGATCGCGCACGCGGCGGCGGTCCCCTCCCGGGCCGACATCGTGCTCGGGGCGAGGTCCGCTGGCAGGCGACTCGCCGTGGTCGCGACGGCCCGCGTGCGCATGCCCGCGGAGGCCGCGGGCGCCCGCCTCGTGGTCGCGTGGGTCGACAGCGGACACGTGACCGACGTGAGGCGCGGCGAGAATGCCGGCGTCGTGCTCGTGCACGACCGCATCGTGCGTGCGCTGGCCGCCGGCCGCGAAGCCGACGCGTCGGGAACGATGCGCTTGGACGCGACGTTCGACCCTCCGGCCGACCTCGGCCGCGATCCCCAGCTCGTCGCGTTCGTCGAGCGCGGCGCGCGTCGCGAGGTGCTGCAGGCGCTCGTGCTGCCGCTCGACGGCTGCGTCCGCTGACGCCGCGACGAAGGAGGGCCGGGCCCAGCCGTCAGGGCTGGGTCTCGACGGCCTTCGCGTCGGCGGGCAGCAGCACCGAGCCGAACAAGGCCGGCTTCACCGCGCCGAACGCCTCGTTGACGATGAGGGGCGGCACGGCGTCGCGCGCCTGCGCCTCGATCCGCTGCTTGAGCTCGGCGACCTTCGCGGGGTTCGCGTCGGCGAGATTCGCGGCCTCCCCGGGATCCTGCGCGAGGTCGAAGAGCTCGACCCGGGACGGCAGCGTCGCCTGCCAGACGAGCTTCCAGCGTCCGCTGCGCAGCGCGGCGCGGAACGGCTCGATGTCGTACACGACTTCGTCGCGCGGCGATGCCTTTCCCTCGGCGAGCGCGCCCCACACGTTCATCCCGTCCAGCGGCTTGCCCTTGAGCGCGTCGGCGCCCGCGAGCGCCGCGATCGTCGGGTACATGTCGACGACGTGGAGCGGCCCGTCGACGACCGACCCCGCGGCGATGCGTCCGGGCCAGTTGGCGAGCGCGACCACGCGCGTGCCGCCCTCGTAGAGCGTTCCCTTGCCGTCGCGGAACGGACCGTTGTCCGCCGGGATCGTGCTCTTCGACATGTCGATCTCGCCGGTGAACTTCGCCGAGCGAGGCCCGCCGTTGTCGCTCTGGAACACGATCAGCGTGTTGTCGCGCATCCCGCGCCGTTCGAGCGCGTCGACGACGCGGCCGATCTGGTCGTCCATCGACGAGATCATCGCCGCGTACGCGCGTCGCGAGGGGTCGCCGACCGACGCGTAGCGGTCGAGCGCCGCCCGGGGCGCCTGGTAGGGCGCGTGCGGCGCGGTGAAGGCGAGGTAGAGGAAGAGCGGGACCTTCGGGTCGTGAGCCTCGATCAGCCGCACCGCGTCGTTGCCGAGGAGCTCGGTGACGTAGCCTTGCTCGACGACGGGCCGACCGTCGCGGAACCAGTCGCGCGTGCCGTGCGCCGAGTGATCGAAGTAGTCGATCTCGCCGAGCAGCGGCCCGTACTGGTAGTCGAAACCGCGCTCGCGCGGCCAGTACTTGCGATCGGCATGTCCGAGGTGCCACTTGCCGACGATCGCCGTGCGGTACCCGGCCTCCTTCAGCGCCTGCGGCAGCAGCCGCTCGTCGGTGGCGAGCCCGTAGGTGCCCGCCGACGGGATGACCAGCGTCTGCAGGCCGTAGCGGTGCGGATACCGGCCCGTCATCAGCGCCGCCCGCGACGGCGTGCACATCGGCTGCGCGTAGAACTGTTCGAGGCGTGCGCCGCCCTGCGCGAGCCGGTCGATGCTCGGCGTCCGGATGTCGGACCCATGGAAGCCGACGTCCTTCCAGCCCTGGTCGTCGGAAACGATGTAGACGACGTGCGGGCGCGGCGGGACGGGCTGCGCGCCGGCGCCCGGCGTCCACGCGGCGACGACGGCGGCCAGCGACGCCAACGCGAATGCGGCGATGCGGTTCGCTTGCATGGAGGAGACTCCTGTTGGGCGCGCACGTCCGCCGCGCGCGGCGATGCACGCGGCGGAGAGGTTTGCCCGCGTCAACCGTGAACGACCTGGCGCAGTTCGCCGGCCTTGTACCTGGAGGCGATCTTCTCGAGCGGCACCGGCTTGATCTTCGAGCCCATCCCCGCGCAGCCGAACTGCTCGTAGCGCTGCTTGCAGATCGCCTTCGCCGCCTCGCGCGCGGGCTTCAGGAAGTCGCGCGGGTCGAACGCGGAGGGCTTCTCGCGCAGGAACCTGCGCACCGCCGCCGTCATCGCGAGCCGGATGTCGGTGTCGATGTTGATCTTGCGCACGCCGTGCTTGATCCCCTCCTGGATCTCCTCGACCGGCACGCCGTAGGTCTCCTTCATCTCGCCGCCGTTCTCGCGGATGATCTGCAGCAGGTCCTGCGGCACCGACGAGCTGCCGTGCATCACGAGGTGCGTGTTCGGGATGCGCGCGTGGATCGCCTTGATGCGGTCGATCGCGAGGATGTCGCCCGTCGGCTTGCGCGAGAACTTGTACGCGCCGTGCGACGTGCCGATCGCGATCGCGAGCGCGTCGAGCTGCGTGCGCTTGACGAAGTCGGCGGCCTGGTCGGGATCCGTGAGCAGCATCTCGCGCGTCATCGTGCCCTCCGCGCCGTGGCCGTCCTCCTTGTCGCCCTTCATCGTCTCGAGCGAGCCGAGGCAACCCAGCTCGCCCTCGACCGTCACGCCGAGCGTGTGCGCCATGTCGACGACCCTGCGCGTCACGTCGAGGTTGTAGTCGTAGCTCGCGATCGTCTTGCCGTCGGCCTGCAGCGAGCCGTCCATCATGACGCTCGTGAAGCCGAGCTTGATCGCGGACGCGCAGACGTCGGGCGACTGGCCGTGATCCTGGTGCATCACGACCGGCAGATTCGGGTAGCTCTCGACCGCGGCCTCGATCAGGTGGCGCAGGAACACCTCGCCCGCGTACTTCCGCGCGCCGGCGGACGCCTGCATGATCACCGGGCTGTCGGTCTCGGCGGCGGCGGCCATGATCGCCTGCACCTGCTCGAGGTTGTTGACGTTGAAAGCCGGCAGGCCGTAGCCGTGATCGGCGGCGTGGTCGAGCAGCTGGCGCATCGAGACGAGGGGCATGACGGGACTCCGTGGCGGTGGCAGTGGGAACGGCCGTATCGCGGCCATTTTACTCCCGGCGGCCGAGGCGGCTTCGGGCGCCGCGGGCCGCAACCGCGGCGTTGCCCCGTGCCCGCCGGCGACGCGGGCGCAGGCCGGCGAGCGCCGACATCTCAGACCCGGTGTTCGCCGACCCTTACGATCTTCATCGTGTTGGTGCCGCCCGACTTGCCCATCGGCTCGCCGATCGTGACGACGATCAGGTCGCCGTGCTGGACCTGGCCGTGCGCGACGAGAAGGTCGCATGCCGCGTGCAGCACCGCGTCGCGATCGCCGGACTGCTCGAGGTAGAGCGTGCGCACGTTCCGGTAGAGCGCCATCTTGCGCTGCGCGGCGACTTCCGGCGTGAGCGCGTAGATCGGACAGCCGGCGTTGTGCCGCGACATCCAGAGCGCGGTCGATCCGGACTGCGTCAGCGAGGCGATCGCCTTGACGCGCAGGTGGAACGCGGTGAACAGCGTCGCCATGGCGATCGACTGGTCGATGCGCGTGAACGTGCGGTTCAGGAAGTCGCGGTCCAGGACGACCGGGTCGCTCTTCTCGGCCTCGACGCAGATCTGCGCCATCGTCTCGACCGTCTCGACCGGGTACTTGCCCGCGGCGGTCTCGGCCGAGAGCATCACCGCGTCGGTGCCGTCCAGCACGGCGTTCGCGACGTCCGACACCTCGGCGCGCGTCGGCACCGGGTTCTGGATCATCGATTCCATCATCTGCGTCGCGGTGATCGTGAGCCTGTTGCGCTCGCGCGCGAGCCTGATCATCCGCTTCTGCAGGCCCGGCACGGCGGCGTTGCCGACCTCGATCGCGAGGTCGCCGCGCGCGACCATGATGCCGTCGGAGGCCTCGATGATCTCGTCGAGCGCGCCGATCGCCTCCGCGCGCTCGATCTTGGCGATAAGCAGCGCGTGCCCGCCCGCGGCGCGCAGCAGCTGGCGCGCCATGTACATGTCTTCCTTGTTCTTCGGGAACGACACGGCGATGTAGTCGGCCTCGAGATGGGCGGCCGTCTTCATGTCCTCCATGTCCTTCGCCGTCAGCGCCGGGGCGGTGAGCCCGCCGCCGAGCCGGTTGATGCCCTTGTTGTTCGAAAGCACGCCGCCGACCTCGACCCGCGTGAGGATGCGCGGCCCCTCGACCGACTCGACCTTGAGCCTGATGAGGCCGTCGTCGAGCAGCAGGATCGCTCCCGGCGCGACGTCGCGCGGCAGCTCCTTGTAGTCGAGGCCGACGCGCGCCTCGTCGCCCGACTCGCACTCGGCGTCGAGCACGAACCTCGCGCCGGTCGCGAGGGTCACGCGGCCGGCGGCGAACTTGCCGACGCGGATCTTCGGACCCTGCAGGTCCGCCATGATCGCGACCTCGCGCCCGAGCGCCTTCGCGGCCGAGCGCACCAGCGTGGCGCGTGCGATGTGGTCGGACGCCTGCCCGTGCGAGAAGTTGAGGCGGACGACGTCGACGCCGGCCGCGAGCATGCGCGAGAGGATGACGGGCTCGGAGCAGGCCGGTCCGAGGGTGACGACGATCTTGGTGGCGCGCTGCATCGCTGGTCTTGTTCTTCTTCGGAAGGCGAGGGGGGACGACCGGCCCGCGCGACCCCGGCGCGGGAGTGCCGAGATGGTACGGGAAATCCCCCCGGGATAGAATCGCTGCCCGCCCGGGTTTCGCCGCGGCGGCCTTCCACCCCACCCGGAGTGACCATGCCCATTCAACGTCTCGCCCGCCGCCTGGCCGGCGCCGCGCTCGCCGCGCTCGTCGCCAGCGCGCCCGCGTACGGCTACGACGATCCCGTCGAGAAGAGGACGTTCACGCTGCCGAGCTACACGACGGTCGGCGGCCGGACGATCGCGAACGTGCGCGTCGGCTACGAGACCTACGGCAAGCTGAACGCCGCCGGCGACAACGCGATCTTCGTCGCGCACTTCTACTCGGGCAACTCGCACGCCGCCGGCAAGTACAAGCCGTCGGACGCCGCGTTCGGCTACTGGGACCCGATCATCGGCAGCGGGCGGCCGATCGACACCGACAGGTACTTCGTGATCAGCGCGGACACGCTTGCCAACCTGAACACCAAGGATCCCAACGTCGTGACGACCGGCCCGGCGTCGATCGACCCGTCCACCGGCAGGCCGTACGGGATGAGGTTCCCCGTCGTGTCGATGCGCGACTCGGTGCGCGTGCACAAGGCGCTCGTCGACTCGCTCGGCGTGAAGAGACTCGCGGCGGTCGCCGGCGCGTCCGGCGGCTCTGTCCAGGCGATGGAGTGGGGCGCGCTCTACCCGGGATTCGTCGACCGCGTGATCCACGTGATCGGCCCCGGCTTCGACATCCATCCGTTCGTGATCGGCCTGCTCGACGCCTGGGTCGCCGCGATCAAGGTCGACCCGAAGTGGAACGGCGGCGACTACTACGGCAAGGACGAGCCGCTCGACGGCATCGCCAAGAGCCTGGCGCTCGTCACGATCACCGCGCGCGCGCACGGCTGGGCCGAGCGGACGTTCGGGTACAAGTGGGCGGACCCGGCGAAGAACCCCGGCGACGCGATGGACAACGCGTTCGCGGTGCAGGACGCGCTCGACAAGGCCGGCGTCGCGCGCGCGAAGACCACCGACGCGAACTCGATGATCTACATGTCCAAGGCGAACCAGCTCTACCGGCTCACCGACGACGAGATCAGGGGAATGAAGGCGAAGATCCTGTTCGTGCCGGGGAAGACCGACATGATCTTCCCGCCCGAGCTCTCCGAACGTGCGGCGGCGCGCTATCGCGCGCAGGGCGGGGTCGCGGAGGTCGCGGTCATCGACGGCGACGGCGGCCACCTCGACGGCGTGCTCGCCGTCGCGAAGCAGGGCGAGGCGATCCGCGCCTTCCTCGAGAGGTGAGGCTGAGGGCGGGTCACCCGGCGGGCGTGCGGCAGGGCCGCGTGAACTCGCAGCCCGACGCGGTCTCCCGCTCGTCGATGTAGGCGATGTCGCCGGGAGACAGGTAGTCCGCGTACCCGCCGATCTTGCCTCGGCGAACCTTGTAGGACTCCGCATCCGCCGGGTTCGCGGCCCGCAGCGACGCGGATCGGAACGCGTCAGTCGCCTCGGCGCGGCGAAGGTTGTCGAACGACGCGAAGCGGAGCGCGTCGTCGATCGTCGATGCGGGCACGCCGCTCACGCCGAGGAAGTCGAGCGTCGAACGAAGCGCCGCGGGCGCGTCTTCGTGCAGGGCCTCGTACCGCAGGAACACGAACGTCCGCGGAACCGAGCGCGCGTCGAACCACTGCCGGTAGAACGAGATCACCTTGTCCGCGCCGTAGCGCTCGTCGCGGATGAACGAGGAGATCGTTTCGTCGTAGATGCCGAGTCGACGTGTCGCGTGGAAGTACGCCGACACCACGGTGTCGCGCACGTCGCGGCCGAGGAGCAGCACGTGCTTCTCGCGAAAGGCCGACTTGTCGGGCGAGGGACGGCGCCCCTTGCGGGCGTCCATCATCGACGAGCCGTCGTGGTCGAACGCGAAGCTAGGCAATCCTGCGGCGCGCACGAGATCCTCGGTCTCCATCAGTCGCTCCTCGGGCAGCCGGCAGTGCGCGACGAGCGCCCGACCTATCAGCGCGCGAAGCCAGGTCCGGCCGGACTTCGGGTAGGACAGCAGGTACCGGTCGACATCCGGCGTCGGCTCGCCGCGAACGGTTCGAATGAAGGCCGCCACGGAAACGATCGGTCAGGCGCGGGCCTCGAGCGCGGCGACCGCCGGCAGCGTCTTGCCTTCGAGGAACTCGAGGAACGCGCCGCCGGCGGTCGAGATGTAGCCGATCCGGTCTTCGACGCCGAACTTGTGGATCGCGGCGATCGTGTCGCCGCCGCCCGCGATCGAGAACGCCGGGGACGACGCGATCGCGTGCGCGATCTCGCCCGTGCCGTGCGAGAACGCGTCGAACTCGAACACGCCGACCGGGCCGTTCCAGACGATCGTGCCGGCCTTCGCGATCGCGGTCTTCAGGATCGCGACGCTCATCGGCCCGAGGTCGAGGATCATGTCGTCCTCGTCGAGATCCTCGATCGCCTTGAGCGTGGCCGGCGCGTCGGCGGCGAACGCCTTGGCGACGACCGCGTCGACCGGCACCGGCACCTTGCCCGGGAAGCGGTCGAGTATCGCCTGCGCGGCGCCGACCAGGTCGCGCTCGGCGAGCGACTTCCCGATCTTCCCGCCGGCCGCGAGCACGAACGTGTTCGCGATGCCGCCACCCACGATCAGCGTGTCGACCTTCGCCGCGAGCGACTCGAGGATCGTGAGCTTGGTCGACACCTTCGAGCCCGCGACGATCGCGACCAGCGGACGCTTCGGGCTCGCGAGCGCTCGCCCGAGCGCGTCCAGCTCGGCGGCCATCAGCGGCCCCGCGCACGCGACCTTCGCGTGCCGCGCGATGCCGTGCGTCGTCGCCTCCGCCCGGTGCGCCGTGCCGAACGCGTCGTTGACGTAGACGTCGCACAGCGCGGCCATCTTTCGCGCGAGCGCCTCGTCGTCCTTCTTCTCGCCCTTGTTGACGCGGCAG
>CALDKM010000298.1:0-1651 GCA_937898875.1 uncultured Pseudomonadota bacterium
TTAAACGCCGGGTCTTTCGGGTAGTCCTCGTCCTCCGGTTCCTCTTCCGCATTGAGATGGTAGAGGTTGCCGAAAAACTCGTCGAAGCCGTGCATGGTCGGCAGCATCTCGTCGCGGTCGCCGAGGTGGTTCTTGCCGAACTGCCCGGTCATGTAGCCCTGTGCGCGCAGCAGCGTGGCGATGGTCGGGTCGCCCTTGGTCATGCCTTCCGGCGCGCCTGGCAGGCCGACCTTGGTCAGCCCGGTGCGGATCGGCGACTGGCCGGTGATGAACGCGGCGCGGCCCGCGGTGCAGCTCTGCTGCCCGTACCAGTCGGTGAAGAGCGCGCCTTCCTTCGCGATGCTGTCGATGTTGGGCGTCCTGTAGCCCATCATCCCGTGGTTGTAGGCGCTGACGTTGAACTGGCCGATGTCGTCGCCCCAGATCACCAGGACGTTGGGCTTGCCCTGCGCGTGCGCTCCCGCGGCGGCCAGAGCGAGCGCGGCCACTGCGATCGCCCGGATGGTGGTGCTCGGCTTGCGTCGCGTCATCGGTGTGTACCTCTCCTGAAAAAGAGCGCCGTGGCCGGCCGCACGCGTCAGAGGAGGGGTCGGGCGGCGGGCCGCGGCTGGCGAGGATTCTCCGGATCGCACCGTCCGGCCGTCCAATCGCTTCGAATCATCGGTTTGATAACATCCGCGCATGGACTTCGACCTGAGGCTCCTGAGGCACGCCCGGGCGCTCGCCGAGGACGGCAGCTACGCGCGCGCGGCCCGCTCGCTCCACCTGACGCAGCCCGCGCTGACGCGCAGCATCCAGGAGCTCGAGCGGCGGACGGGACTCAAGCTGTTCGACCGCGACAGCAAGCGCGTCGAGCCCACCGACCTCGGCCGCCTGTTCCTCGCGCACGCGCGCGAGCTCCTGGGCCGCGCCGAGGCTCTCGACCGCGATGTCGCCACGATGCGGGGGGCCGGAACCGGCAGCCTCGTCGTCGGCTCGGGGACGATGCCCACCGCGATCTTCATGGCCGACGCGCTCGCGTCGTTCCTCGGCAAGCATCCCGGCGTCGCCGTCCGGCTCGTCAACGACAACTGGTCGTCGCTGGTGGCAGCGCTGCGCCGCCGCGAGATCGACTTCGTCGTGGCGGCGCCCCCGCCGACCGGGGAGATGGCCGGCCTCGTGGTCGATCCCCTCGCGCTGCGGCAGGGATACTTCTTCGCGCGGCCCGGGCATCCGCTCGCCTCCCGGCGTGAGCTCACGCTCGCGGACGTCGCCGCGTTTCCGATCCTGTGCACGAGCCGGCTGCCGCCCGCCCTCGTCGAGCGCCTGCTCGACGCGCGCGGCGCGCGCGGCGCCGGCCGGACGCTGCCCGACGTCGCCTCCGAGTCGCACGAGATGATGCAGCGCATCGCCGCGACCACCGACCACGTGCTGCTGTCCTCGCTCGCCGGCAACTGCGACGCGCTCGCGCAACGGCGGCTCGTTGCGCTTCCGCTCGCCGATCCCGTGCTCCGGGTCGGCTTCGCGGTTCTGCGCCTCGAATCACGCACGCTTCCGCCGATCGCCGACCAGCTCGTCGCCGAGATCGTCGCGGCCGACCGCGCCGCGGACGCGCTGGAGCGCGAGCTCGCCGCGGCGCTTGCAGGACCCGCGCCCGCCGCCGCGCGCCGCC
>CALDKM010000299.1:0-6088 GCA_937898875.1 uncultured Pseudomonadota bacterium
AGTATAGACGGTAGTCGGCGGACGTCAACCCTCCGGTCGCCCCCCGCTGCGATGCCGGTCGCAGCCGGGGTGAACTCGCGGGTGTCCGCGGAGTCGGATAGTCTCGAAGCGCGCCGGTCCGCACGCGCCCTCGCAGGCTTTCGCCCGCTGCGCGCGGCAGGACGCTGCGGCCGGCATCGCGGCCCGGTACGTCGCCCGCCTCCAGGACCGACACGATTGAGCGCCCCCACCGATCCCGATCGCCGCCCGCGCGTGCCGCTGTCGCGCGCCGTTGCGCTCGTCGCGCTCGTTCTCGCCTCAGGCGCCGCGCACGCGGATCTGTGGGCCTACGTCGACGAGACCGGCCGGTTGCACTTCGCGAGCGAGCAGGTCGATCCGCGCTACACGCTGTTCTTCAAGGGGCGATCGAGCCTCGATCCGACGCCTGCGCCGCCGCAGGCCCCCTCGGCCGTCGACGCGTTGCGCGAGCATCCGGTCTGGCGGCGCGTCGACGGCCATCCGAACGTCGCGCGATTCGCGCCGCTCGTCGCGCGCAACGCGCGCGACTACGGACTCGATCCCGCGCTCGTCAAGGCGGTGATCGCGGCGGAGTCTGGATTCGATCCCGCTGCGGTCTCGGACAGGGGCGCGGTCGGGCTGATGCAGGTGCTGCCGGACACGGGAGAGCGTTATGGCGTGGCGGGCGACGCGAAGCGCTCGGTCGCCGACAAGCTCAAGGAGCCGGCGATCAACGTTCGCGTCGGCGCGCGCTACCTCCGGGACCTGATCGCGCGCTTCGAGGGCGACGTGAAGCTCGCGCTCGCCGCCTACAACGCGGGCGAGGGCGTCGTCGAGCGCTACGGCGGGATCCCGCCGTATCCGGAGACGCAGGCGTTCGTGCGGCTCGTCGGACTGCTGCACGCGGCGTGGCAGCCGCCGGCGCCGCCGGTTCACGCGCCGTCGGCATCGGGGCGCGTCACGATCGTCAGGCCCGGTGCGGCACGATGAATGCGCCCCGCCGCCCGCATTCGCTATCCTTCGCGGATCGTCCGTGGAGGTCCCCGTGAAGGAAACGCTCAAGCCCGGTCTCGAGCACGAGTTGCGCTTCGTCGTTCCGCCGTCGAAGACGGTGCCGGCGCTCTACCCGGAGTCGACCGACTTCCGGCAGATGCCCGCGGTGTTCGCGACCGGCTTCCTCGTCGGCCTCCTCGAGTGGGCGTGCCTGCTCGCCGTGAAGCCGCACCTCGACTGGCCTTCCGAGCAGACCGTCGGCACGCACGTCGACGTGAGCCACGAGGCCCCGACGCCGCCGGGCCTCGTCGTCGCGGCGCGCGCGAAGCTCGTCGCCGTCGACGGGCGCAAGCTTCGCTTCGAAGTCGAGGCGGACGACGGCGTCGACGTCGTGGCGCGCGGTACGCACGAGCGGGCCGTCGTCCTGCGCGAGACGTTCGACGCGAAGGTGGCAGCGAAGGCGAAGGGGGCGGCGGGGTAGTGGGTCGGACTTCAGTCCGACGGGTCTCGCGTCAGGCCACGGCGACGTCGACCCAGCGCCCCCGCGACGCGATGCACGCCTCGATGAACGCCATCGTGTGCGCGCCTTCCTCGATCGTCGGGTAGCGGAACGCCGGCACCGGCTCGCCCAGCGTGCGCAGCATGCGCTCCTGCGCGAGCTCCCCGTAGATGTTGGCGAACGCCTCGCGCAGGCCTTCCGGATGGCCGCGCGGCGCGCGCCCGAGCGCGACGATCTCCGGCGGCAGGCTCGCGTCGCCGCGGCCGGCGACGCGCGGCCCCTCGTTCAGCGTCGCGATCCTGAGGTACGACGCCTCGCGGTGCGACCAGTCGAGCATGCCGTTCGCGCCATGGATGCGCAGCCGGATGTCGTTCTCGCTGCCCGCGGCCGCCTGGATCGCGGTGAACGTGCCGGCGAGCCCTCCTTCGAATCGCAGCAGCGCCGAGACCGTGTCGATCACCTTCCGGTCCGGCACGACCGCGATCGCGTCGGCGCACAGGCTCGTGACGCGGCGGTTCACGGCGAACGACGCGAGGTGCTGCGCGTGGCAGCCGATCGCGCTCATCACGAGCGCGAGCCCGCTGCGCTGCGGATCGAGCAGCCAGCGCAGCCGGTTGTTCTGCGGCCCGTCCTCGATGCGCGGCGCGAGCCCGCTCTGCACGTACTCGACCTGCACGTAGCGCAGCTCGCCGATCGCGCCGGCGTCGACCAGGTGGCGCGCGTAGCGCGTCATCGGGTAGGCGGAGTAGCCGTGCGCGATCGCGAACAGGCGCCCGTGGCGCCCGGTGCGCATCACGAGGTCGCGCGCCTCGCGCGCATCGTGCGTGACCGGCTTGTCGCACACGACGTCGAGGCCGGCGTCGAGCGCGGCGGCGGCGAGCGGGTAGTGCGTGTCGTTCGGCGTCATGATCGCGACCGCCTCGGCCGGGTCGGCGCGCGCGCGCTCCTTCGCGACGAGCTCGTCGAGGGTGCCGTAGCAGCGCTCGCGGTCGAAGCCGAGCGACGCGCCGCCGTCGCGCGACCGTGCAGGGTCGCCCGAGAACACGCCGCCGACGACACGCCACCAGCCGTCGAGCTCGGCCGCGCTGCGGTGCATGTGTCCGATCCACGATCCCGGGCCGCCGCCCAGAATCGCGAGCCTCAACGGCCGCCCGAACCGTTCACGCAATCCCGTCATCCCGCCTCCGCCTCCGGGTTCGTTCCCATGCGAACCCGCGGGCCTGCGATCATAGACGATTGCGCGGCCGAGCGGCATCGCGCGGCCCGGCCGACGCTCCGCGACTCGACGCGGCGCGCGCGACGCATTACCGTGTCGCACCCCGCATTCGACAGCAGCCGCCGCCCCGCCATGTCGTCCCTCCAGCGCATCGCCGACGTCGTCGACCGAGGCGCGGCCCGGTTCCCGGACCGTCCCGCGCTCGACGACGACGGCCGCGTTCTCACGTACGGCGACCTCGCCCGACGCGTCGACGCGTCGTCGGCCAGCCTCGCGGGTCTCGGCGTCCGCGCGGGCGATCGGGTGATCGTCGTCGGGGAGAACGGCGCGGAGGCGATCGTCCTGCTGTTCGCGATCGGCCGCCTCGACGCCTGGCCGGTGCTCGCGGCGGCGCGGCTCGGCGCGAACGAGGTCGATGCGATCGCATCGCTGTGCGAACCGCGGCTCGTGTTCTATCTGTCGGCGAGGTCGGACGCCGCGCGGAACCACGGCGCGCGCAGGGATGCCGTCGCGACGGTTCTCGCGCCGCTCGGCGCGATGCACGTCGAGCGGTGGCCGGGCGATCCCGAGCCCGAGCGACCTGGCGGCGGCGTCGCGGCGATGATCTGCACGTCCGGCACGACCGGCGCCCCGAAGGCAGCGATGCTCACGCACGCGAACGTCCTGTTCGTCGCCCGGGCGCAGGCCGCGTGGAGGCGCTATGCGCCCGACGACCGCGTGTATCTGCCGCTGCCGATCGCGTACGCGGGCGCGCTCGCGTCGATCGTCATGAGCACGCTCTTCGCCGGCGGGTGCGTGCACCTGGCGCAGCGTTTCGCTCCCGAGGAGCTCGCGCGTGCGCTGCGCGAGGACGGCATCACCGTCGTACCGGGCGTGCCGGCGCTGCACGCGCGCTTCGTCGCGTGGGCGCGCGCGCATCCGGGCGTCTTCGACGCGCCGCGGTTGCGCATGGTGACGTCCGCCTCGTCGCCGCTCGACGTCGCCGTGAAGGCCGATGCCGAGGCGCTGTACGGATTGCCTCTCCAGAACGGATACGGGCTCACCGAGACCACCGCGGTCGTGTGCCAGACGCGTCTCGACGATCGGCGGAGCGACACTTCGGTCGGACGACCGCTGCCGGGCGTCCGCACGCGGCTCGTGGACGCGGAGGGGCTCGACGTGGCCCCGGGCGGGACCGGCGAGGTCTTGGTGCGCGGTCCGAACGTGTTCCCCGGCTACTACCGCAATCCGGAGGCGACGCGCGCGGCCTTCACGCCGGACGGCTGGTTCAGGACCGGCGACCTCGGCCGCGCCGACGGCCGCGGCGACCTCCACATCGCCGGCCGCCTCAAGGACCTGATCAAGCACTCGGGCTACACGGTGTACCCGGCCGACGTCGAGGCTGCGCTCGGCGCCCATCCGGCGATTGCCGGCTGTGCCGTGGTCGGCCGACCTCGCGGCGCGGACGAGCAGATCGTGGCGTTCGCACAGCTCGAGGACGGCGCGAGCGTCACGCCGGCCGAGCTCGCGGCGTTCCTCGCCGCCCGGATCGCCGACCACAAGCTGCCGGGGCTGCTTCGGATCGTGCCGCAGCTGCCGACGCTCGCCAACGGCAAGGTCGACCGGCGATCCCTGCGGTCGACCGCGCTGGCACTGCCCGACGCCTGACGAACGGGCTCACTGAGGCGCGAAACCCAGTTCCCGGACGATCCGGCCCCACCGCTCGTAGTCGTGCTTCGTCCGCGCGGCGAGCTCCGCGGGGCTCGAGCCGACGGCTTCGTACGCGCCCTGCGCGAACGCCTCCTTCACGTCGGGCGACGCGAGCGCGCTCGCCAGCGCGGCGTTGAGCTTCTCGACGACGTCCGGAGGCAGGTCGGACGGGCCGAAGTATCCGAGCCAGCCCGTGAGGTCCATGTCGCGGAACCCCTGCTCTGCGAGCGTGGGCAGGTCGGGCAGGAAGGGCGAGCGGCCGTCGGCCACCGCGCCCAGCGCGCGCAGCTTTCCCGACTTCACGTTCGGGATCGCCGACGCCGCCGAGTCGAACATGAGTTGCACCCGCCCCGTCAGGAGGTCCCTGGCGGCGTCCGCGGCGCCCTTGTACGGGACGTGCGTCATCGCCACGCCCGACTGGCGGACGAAGAGCTCCGCGAACAGGTGCGACGACGTCCCGACGCCGAACGAGGCGACGTCGAGCGCCCCGGGGTGCGCACGCCCCCACGCGACCAGCTCTTTCGCATCGCGCACCGGGATCGAGCCGTGAACGACCAGCAGCAGAGGCCCGCGCGCGCCGAGCGAGATCGGCGTGAAGTCGCGGAACGCGTCGTACGGCACCCGCGCGAACGTGTGCGGGTTCTGCGTGAACGTGCCGTTGAACGTGTAGAGGATCGTGTGGCCGTCGGGAGCGGCGCGAGCCACTTCCTGCGCGGCGAGCATCGTGCTCGCGCCCGGCCGGTTCTCGACCACGACCGGCACGCCGAGCGCGTCCGCGAGCTTCGGCGCGACGATCCTCGCCTGCAGGTCGGTGCCGCCTCCCGCTGCGAAGCCGACCAGGATGCGTACCGGCTTGCCGGGAATCGGGAACGGCCCGCCCCAGGCGCCGGCCGCGGCGAGCGCGGCGAGGAGGAATGCGATGGCTCTCACGAGATCGATGGCGGTCGCGTTCGCGGCGAATGCCGCATTTCGTTCCCGCGCCGGAAACCGATAGCATAGGCGAAATGGAAGAACGAAACGCTCTTCGCCCGACGACGGCGCCGCTTTCGCATTGCCAGTCTCGCGTGTGGTTCCTGCAGCGCATCGATCCGTCGGGCGCGACGTACAACGAGGCCGCGCTCTGGCGCATCGAAGGACCGCTCGACGTCGATGCGCTGCGCGTGGCGCTGGACGCCGTGGCGATGCGCCAGCCGATGCTCCGCACGCGCTTCCCGACCGTGGACGGCGTGCCATGCCAGGAGGTCGACGACGTGCCGCACACGATTCTCGAGCGCGTCGACCTGTCGGCGGCCGGGGACGACGCCGAACGCCGGATCGAGTCGGCCGCGCGCGAACGCGCGACGCGGCCGTTCGATCTCGCGGAGGCCCCGCCGATCCGCTGGACGGTGTTCTCGCAGGGCCGCGAGCGCCATGCGCTCGTCCGCGTCTGGCACCACATCCTCGGCGACGCGCATTCGGCGCGCCTGCTGAACGACGACCTCGCGCGTGCGTACGCGGCGGCGCGCGAAGGCGCGCCCGTGGAGCTCCCGGCGCTCGCGCTCGACTACGTGAGCTACTCGGAGAGGCAGGCGCGCGAGCTCGCCGGTCCGGAGGCCGCGAAGCGACTCGACGACTGCCGTGCCCGGCTCGCCGGTGCCCCGACGCTCGCGCTGCTCACCGACTTCCGGCGGCCGGCGATGCAGAGCTTCCGGGGC
>CALDKM010000300.1:0-4588 GCA_937898875.1 uncultured Pseudomonadota bacterium
CTGCGCTGCGCGGCCGGCTGAGCCGCGCGTCAGTCCGCGGGCGGCGCGTCCTTCGCCTGTGGGGCGGCGCCCGTCGCGGCGGGAACGCGCGTCGCGTCGCTGGACGAGGCCGCGAGCGCGCTCTTGCGCTCGTCGCGGTCGTGGTGCGCGAGCGCCACGAGCGACGAGGTCGCGAGCACGGCCAGCATCAGCGCACCGAACGGGAACGCGTCGAGGGTGCCGGTCTCCGCCGCGGTCAGGAAGAGCAGGACCGTGATGAGCCCGCGCGGCGCGATCCACGTGAGCGAAGCGGCGTCGTCGACGCGGAGCGCGCGCAGCGCCAGGCGCCGCGAGACGAAGACGAACCCGATGCAGGCCGCGGCGATGCCCCACGCCAGCGGCTCGAGCAGGGCGGTCACGTCGGTCCAATAGCCGAGCAGCAGGAAGAAGAGCGACTTGGTGGCGAACGTGAGCTCGGCGACGACACCCTTGAACTCGCGCACCGTCCGCTGGTAGTCCGGGCTGTGCAGCCGCTTCAGGCGCGGCCAGCGGTCGAGCAGGTGCGGGTTGCCGATCACCAGCCCGGCGACGAGGACGAACACCAGCGGCGAAAGGTGCATGGCCTTGCCGATCGCGTAGAGGCACACGAGGCCGGCGAGCATGGGCAGGAAGCGCACGTGCCCATCGGCCTTGTTGACGATCGCGTAGAGGCCCAGCGACGCGGCGAGCGCGACGGCGATCGACAGCGCGCCCCCGCCGAACAGCTCGAGCGCGAACGTTCCGGGATTCCCCTCCGAGATCAGCACCGCGAAGAAGACCAGCACGCCGACGATGTCCGAGAGCGAGCTCTCGTAGATCACGAACGCGCGCGGCGCATCGGCGAGCCCCGTCGCGCTCGGGATCGCGACCGCCGACGAGATCACCGCGAACGGGATCGCCGCGAGCACGGAGAGGTAGGGCGCATAGCCCAGGACGAAGTGGAACAGCGCGGCGAACGCGATCGTGCACAGCACGACGCCGGCGACCGCGGAGATCCCGGCCTTGACGATCATCGGCGCGCGGTCCGCGCTCACCTCGAGGTCCAGCGCGCCCTCGAGGACGATCAGGATGAGCCCCACCGTCCCGACGATCGGCACGATCAGGTCGACGCCCTCCAGAACGACGTCCATGCGGTCGAGCGCGTGGCGCGCGACGAGCCCGGTCACGATCAGCAGCACGACCGACGGCAGCCGGTAGCGCCGGCCGAGGATGTCGAGCAGATAGGCGAACAGCAGGAGTGCCGAGGCGGCGAGGATGGCGGCGTTGGTCACGGGCGGGCTCGGGGTCGGGTCGGGGATCGGGACGAGGGAACCGCCGCCCCGCGGCTCGGGCGGCGCTATGCTAACCGCCGCCGCGGAACTTCGCGGCGCCATCGGCGCTCTTATCGAGTCCATGAGCACCCGCTTCCGCCCCGGGCGCCGCTTCGGCGCCGCGATCCTCTCGCTGGTCGTGCTCCTCGGCGCCGGCTGCGCCGCGCTGGTCACGCAGGAGCGGGAGCTCACGTTCCGGCCGGTCCGCGAGGCGTCGGGCTGGTTCTCGGGGTTGCCGTCGGGCGTGCGGGAGTTCTACCTGCCGGTCTCGGACGCACCGGGCGCCGAGCGGCTTCATACCTGGTATTGGCCGAACGAGGATCCGAAGGCGCCGACGCTCCTCTACCTGCACGGCGTGCGCTGGAACCTGACCGGCCACCTGCGTCGCATCGAGAACCTTCGCGGCTTCGGTTTCTCGGTCGTCGCGATCGACTACCGCGGATTCGGCAAGAGCGACGGCGAGATGCCGTCCGAGGAGGGCGTCTACGACGACGCGCACGTCGCCTGGCGCTGGCTCGTCGCGAACGAGCGCGATCCGGGGAAACGGTACGTCTACGGCCATTCGCTCGGGACCGCGGTCGCGACGCACCTCGCGACGGACGAGGGCGCGCGCGACGGGATGGCCGGCCTGATCCTCGAGGGCGGGTTCACGTCGCTGCCCGAGATGGCGAAGGCGCTCGCCCCGTCGTGGCTGCCGGTCGACTGGTTCGTGACGCAGCGCTTCGACACGATCGACAAGATCGCGAGGGTGCCCGCGCCGGTGCTGCTCGTTCACGGCACGGGGGACCGACTCGTGCCCCATCGATTCTCGGAGGCGCTCTACGCGGCCGCGCCCGAGCCGAAGAGACTCGTCCTCGTCGAAGGCGGGGGCCACTACAACACGTCGTGGGTAGGCGCCGCGCAATACCGCGAAGCGATCGCGGAGCTGTTCGGCGTGCCCGCACGCGACCGCGCAGCCGCGGAGGCGGCTGATCGACGGGGAACGGGAAAGCGCGTTACCTCCGCAGCGGCCTCGAGGCCGGCGCTGGTTCTTTCGGCGACAGCTGCGCCCTGATCGCGAGCGCTCGCCGGTCGGCGGGCCCGCGAAGGATCAGGGCAGCTGGATCTTGCCGCCGCCGCCGGGCAATCCGCCCATTCCGCCCAGGCCGCCCATCCCGCCGCCTCCGGCCTGCGGGATCACGAGGCCGCTCGCCGCCTGGCGGCGCATCTCCGCCAGTTCCTTCATCGTGCGGTCGAGCGCAACCTTGGCCGCCGGGCCGTACCCGGCGACCGCCTCCGAGAGCGACGACGCCTCGATCTCGAAGCTGATCGGCAGCGCGCCCACCTGCGTCATGATCTGCGCCTCGCCCGTGTAGACGGTCTGACGCGTCGCGTCGGTCCTGCCGCTCGCGTCGACCGGCACCAGCACGCGGAGCGTGCCGAAGCGGCGGTCGGTGTAGATCTCCTCGCGGCAGAGCGAGGAGACGTCCATCTGGATGTCGTCGGGGCGTTCGTTCGGGGTGGCCATGGCGCGCTTTCGCGGGATTCGTTCGCGAAATCGTAGCAGATCCCCGGTTCCGGACCGCGTCAGTGCGCGACGCCGACCGCGCCTAGGCGGACGGCGTCGGGTGCAGCGAACGCATAGGCGTCCATCGCGAGCGCCGGACCGTCGAAGCCCGCGTACGCGCGCTCGGCGACCGCGTCGCGTCCCGCCGCGCCCCACGCTACGAAGATCGGAAGGAAGTGCTCCTCGGACGGATGCGCGCGCGCCGCCCCCGGGGCCTGCTCGCGATAGGCGACGAGCGCGTCGTCGTCGTGCCGCGCGAGCGTGTCCGCGAGCCAGCCCGCGAACGACGCGGCGTAGGGCAGCGGCGCGCGCTGGCCCTGCGAGCCCATCCAGTCGCGCAGGTTGTGCGTCACGTGGCCCGATCCGACGACCAGCACGCCTTCACGCGTGAGCGGCGCGAGCGCGCGGCCGACCGAAAGGTGGTGCGCGGTGTCGCGGCCGGGCTGCACCGCGAGCTGGACGACCGGCACGTCGTGGTCCGGGTACATGTGCATCATCGGCACCCACGCGCCGTGGTCGATGCCGCGGCAGCCGTCCTGGCCGGTCGCGATGCCCGCGTGCTTGAGCAGATCGACCACGCGCGCGGCGACGTCGGGCGCGCCGGGCGCCGGGTAACGGATCCGGTAGAGCTCGTCGGGGAAGCCGCCGAAGTCGTGGATCGTCTCCGGCTTCGGGTTCGCGGTCACCATGGGCAGGCCGGTCTCCCAGTGTGCCGACACCATCAGCACCGCGCGCGGGCGCGGCAGCGCGCGGGCGATGGCGGACCACGCCGCGCCCGCCTCGCCCGGATCGACGGCGCGCATCGGCGAGCCGTGCGACAGGAACAGCGTGGGCAGCGTCTGCATGTCGTTCTCCGGAACGGCGCCGGGACCCGCGCACGGGCCCGGCGGCGCGGGCTCGCTACTTGATCAGGCGTTCGGCCTTCATCGCGGCGATCACGCCGGGACGCTCGGCGACGCGCTTCATGTACGCCTGCAGGTGCGGGAACTCGGAGAGGTCGAGCTTGAGGAAGTGGCTCCAGTTCGTGACCGTGAACAGGTACGCGTCCGCGATCGTGAACGCGTTGCCGGCGAGGTACTGGGTCTTGCCCAGCTGCATCTCGACGATCCCGTATCGCTTCTTGAGCGTCTTCGTGGCCGCGGCGACCGCGGCGTCGCCGACTTCCGGATGCCACAGCGTGCCGTAGCCCTTGTGGATCTCGGTCGCGATGAAGTTGAGCCACTCGTTCAACCGGTAGCGCTCGATCGTCGCCACCTCGGGCGCGAGCGCGCCCGGCTTGCGGTCGGCGATGATCTGCAGCAGCACGGCGACCTCCGCGAACCTGCTGCCGTCGTCGAGCTCGAGTACCGGCACGTAGCCTTTCGGGTTCACCGCGTGGTAGTCGGTGCCGTCGGGCAGCGTGTGCGTCTTCAGGTCGACGCGGATCGTGTCGGCGGCGATGCCGGCCTCGACGAGTGCGATGTGGGGGGCGAGCGAGCAGGCGCCGGGGGCGTAGTAGAGCTTCATCGTGTCTCCATGGTGGTGGGTGGGCTTCCCCCGGGCCTGCCGCTGCGCGGCTCCTTGCACGGGGTGCCTTCGGGCATCGGTCGACAGTATCGGCGTATCGGATGGCGCGGGTCAGGCCGTCGCCAGCCGGGAAGCGGGCCGCGAGGAGGAGATCGCGTAGCGGCCGTCGCCGAGCAGCGCGGCGGCGATCGCGGTGAACGCCATGAAC
>CALDKM010000301.1:0-9333 GCA_937898875.1 uncultured Pseudomonadota bacterium
TTCGGGCGGGGCGGGGCCGGGGGGCGCGGAAAATCCCCCCCCGGTGAACCCCCTCCCCCCCCCCTCCCCCCCGGGCGCCCCCCCCGGCGCCCCCCCGACGGTCTCCGCGCGCGACCCGCGCCGGGCCGCGTTCGAGGCGAACAAGCTGCGCAAGCGCCTGTGCCGCCAGGTCGGCGAGGCGATCGCCGACTACGCGATGATCGAGGACGGCGACCGCGTGATGGTCTGCCTGTCCGGCGGCAAGGACAGCTACGGGCTACTCGACGTGCTGGGAATGCTGAAGCACCGCGCGCCGGTGCGCTTCGAGGTGATCGCGGTCAACCTCGACCAGAAGCAGCCGGGGTTTCCCGCCGAGGTGCTGCCCCGATACCTCGAGTCGCACGGCATCCCGTTCCGAATCGTCGAGCAGGACACCTACAGCGTCGTCAAGCGCGTGATCCCCGACGGCGGGACGATGTGCTCGCTCTGCTCGCGCCTGCGCCGCGGCGTGCTCTACCGGGTCGCCTCCGAGATCGGCGCGACGAAGATCGCGCTCGGCCACCACCGCGACGACCTGCTGGCGACGTTCTTCCTCAACCTCTTCTTCGGCGCGAAGCTCAAGACGATGCCGCCGAAGCTCGTATCCGACGACGGGAAGCACGTCGTGATCCGGCCGCTCGCGTACGTGCGCGAGCGCGACCTCTCGCGCTACGCCGAGCTTCGCGCGTTCCCGATCATTCCCTGCACGCTGTGCGGATCGCAGGAGCACCTGCAGCGCAAGCAGATCGCGGCGATGCTTCGCGACTGGGAGAAGAAGGAGCCGGGCCGCATCGAGTCGATATTCAACGCGCTGGGCAGGGCGGTGCCGTCGCACCTGATGGACCGGCGCCTGTTCGACTTCGCGTCGCTCGAAGCGACCGGCGCGCCGGTCGAGGACGGCGACATCGGCTTCGACGTCGATCCCGCGCTCGAGGCGGCGGTCGAGGCGGCCGCCGCATCCGAGGCCCTGCCGAACGTCATCCCGCTCTCTCCCGCCCCCCGGCGCTGACGGCCACGGATGCCTGCGGAGTCCCCGACCCGCGCGGCGATTTTCGCGGATCCGCAGGGCCTCCGGGGCTTCGCCGCGCCTGCGCTGTTCGCCGCGATCGTCGCGCTCGGCGCGGCGCTGCGCCTCGACCAGTTCGCGGTGCAGGTGCTGCTCGACGACGAGTGGCACGCGGTGCACCAGATCCTGCGCCACGGTCCCGCCTCGATCCTCCTCGAGCTCGGCCACGCGGACTACGGCATCCCGCTCGCGCTCTACGACTGGGCGCTCGCGCGGACGGTCGGGCTGTCCGAGACCGCGATGCGCCTGCCGATGATGCTGTGCGGGCTCGCGACGATCGTCCTCTTCCCGCTCGCGGTCGCCGCGCGGATCGGACGCGCGGAGGCGCTCGCGTTCGCGCTGCTGCTCGCGGTCTCGCCGCTCCTCGTCGCGTACAGCCAGATCGCCCGCCCCTATGCGATCGGCGTGCTCCTGGGCTGGCTCGCGCACCGGGCTTTCCGCCGCTACTGGGAAGGCAGCGGACGCGCGGGCGCCGCCTACGCGGCCGCGACGGCGTTCGCCGTGTGGATGCACATGGTGATCGCGCCGTTCGTGCTCGCGCCGCTCGCGTGGGCGGCGTGGACGATCGTCCGCGAGCAGCGCGATCGACGGGCGCGCCTGCGGCGGCTCGTCGCGATCGCGCTGGCGACGCTCGCCGCGATCGCACTGCTGCTCGGACCGCCGCTCTATTTCCAGCTCGGGGCGATCACCGGCAAGGGCGGGTTCTCCGCCCCCGAGCTCAACTCGCTGCGCGGGGCGTTCCACCTGTGGGCGGGGACGTCGTCGGTCGCGGTCGCCGTCGCCACGTTCGCGCTCTCGTCGATCGGCGCCCCCGCGGTCTGGCGCGCGATCCCCGAGGCACGCACCGGCGCGCTCGGCCTCGCGCTGACGGCCGCGGCGGTCGCGATCACGCGGCCCGAGTGGGGACAGGTACCGATCGTCTTCGGGCGCTACCTGATGCCCTTCGTCCCGCTGCTCCTGCTCGCGACCGCGGTCGGCGCGGTGACGGTCGGGCGCGTTGCCGCTCGACGATGGCGCTGGCGGCACGCGGCCGCTTCGGGCGCCGCGCTCGCGACGGCCGGCATCGCGAGCGCGATGGCCGCGACGGGGCCGGTGCCGGCGTGGAGCGCCCATCCGACGACGCACCGCCTCGGCGTCGGTTTCCTCTACGACTTCCGCGAGCATCGCAACGCCGCGCTCGCCACGCAGCGCGCGATCCCGCTGTCGCCGTTCTGGCGCACGCTCGCCGACCGCCCGCGGAACTCGATCGTCGTCGCCGCCGCGCCGTTCGCCTTCGAAAGCTACGACTGGGACGCGGCGCGCTGGGAGCGCGTCTCGCGCCAGCGCGTCGTGCCCGGCTGGCTCACCGGGCTCTGCGTCGACCGCCGGCCCGGCGAGCTGCCGGTGCGCGAGGGTTTCCGCTTCACGAACGCCGTGCGCCTCGCCGACGCACGTGCGCTCGAGGCCTTCCCGGTCGACTACGTCGCCTGGCAGAAGCCGTGGCTTCCCCGCGACCAGGACCGCCACGTGCGCTACGGCGACGACACCGCGCAGTGCGAGCCGGTGCTGCGCCAGCGCTTCGGCCCGCCCGTCTACGAGGACGCGATGCTCGTGGTCTTCCGGGCGCCGCGCGGGTAGTCCGATGCTCGACGGCCGCCGAATCGTCGTCGTGATGCCGGCCTACCGCGCCGGGCGCACGCTGGAGGCCACCGTGCGCGACCTGCCGGCGGGCGTCGTCGACGACGTCGTGCTCGTCGACGACGCGAGCGACGACGACACCGTCGCGATCGCGCGCTCGCTCGGGCTCACCGTGCTGCTGCACCCGATGAACCGCGGCTACGGCGCCAACCAGAAGACCTGCTACCGCGAGGCGCTCGACCGCGGCGCCGACGTCGTCGTGATGGTGCACCCGGACTATCAGTACGACCCGCGCCTCGTGACGGCGATGGCGGGCATGGTGACCTCGGGCGTCTACGACCTCGTGCTGGGCTCGCGCATCCTGGGCGGGGGCGCGCTCGCCGGCGGCATGCCCTGGTGGAAGTACGTCGCCAACCGCGCGCTCACGCTCGCGCAGAACCTGCTCCTCGGCGCCAGGATGTCCGAGTACCACAGCGGCTATCGCGCATACTCGCGCGGGCTGCTCGAGACCCTGCCGTGGCCCGGAAATTCGGACGACTTCGTCTTCGACAACGAGCTGCTCGCGCAGGCGATCGTCGGAGGCCGGCGCGTCGGCGAGATCTCGGTGCCCACGCGCTACTTCGCCGAGGCGAGCTCGATCGGCTTCGCGCGTGCGGTGCGCTACGGCATCGGCGTGCTCAACGTGTCGGCGCAGGGCGCGCTCGCGCGGAGCGGCCTGTACACGCCGGCGCTCTTCCGCAAGCCCGAAGCGCGATCCCCCGCGCCATGAGGCGGCACGCGCTCGTTGCCGAGGCGAGGCGCTTCACGCTGCACATCGTCACCGGGTTCGCCGCGGTCGCCGCGCACTACGGCACGATGGCGGCGCTGATCTCGCTCGGGATGGCACCGGTGCCGGCGTCGTCGATCGGGTTCGGAGCCGGCGCGATCGTCCGCTTCACGCTCGCGTACCGGCACGTGTTCGATCCGACGCTGCCGGTCGCGCACTCGGGCCTGCGCTTCGCGATCGCGCTCGGCGCCCAGGCGCTCGGCAACGCAGCGTTGCTCTCGGCCGGGCTCGCGCTGGGCATCCCGACGTGGCCGTCGCAGATCGGGGCCACGGTGCTGATGACGTTCGCGAACTACGCCGCGTACCGCCTCTGGGTCTTCCGCTGAAGCGGGAGCACCGCCGCGACCGACGGGCCGCCCCGGGATCGCGGCCCCCCCTTCGGGGGGATCACACCCCCCGGGGCTTCGCTGCAAGCGCGAAGAACTCGTGGCCGCGATCGGTCGCCGACCGGAACCACCGGCGCTGCAGGCGATTGAGCGGCGTCCACAGCGCCGCACTCCCGTCGGCGAGCCGGGAAACGAACGACATGTCCCAGGCGTTCCGCGTGGCGCTCGCCATCGTCGCGGCGTGCGCATCGGCGGGCGGCGGCGCGGCGCGCTTGAGCCTCGTGTACGCGCGGCGCATCGCCCAGTAGACCGGGAAGGTGAAGTCCTCGAACGTCACCGCCTCGAGCCCGGCTTCCTCCAGCCGCGCGCGCAGGTCGTCGACCGTGTAGCGGCGCACGTGGCCGTAGAAATCGTCGTCCCAGCGCCACTCGCGCGGATTGCTGGGAACCGCGAGCACGAGACGCCCCCCGGGCGCCATCAGGCGCGCGACGCACGCGAGCGCGGCGCGATCGTCGTCGAGGTGCTCGAGCACGTCCCACATCAGCACCGTCGGCCAGGCGCCCGCGAGTTCCTCGAGGCGCACGTGGCGGACGTCGACGCCCGGGTAGGGAGCGAGGCGCACGCGTGCGCGCTCGATCGCCGCCGGCGACGCGTCGATCGCCGTGCCGCGCCATCCCCTGCGCGCCAGGTGCTCCGCGACGTCGCCCGCGCCGCATCCGACGTCGAGGAACGGCGGCTCGAGGCCCTGCTCGTCGACGAAGCGGTCGAGACAGTCGAACATGTGCCGCTTGAGCGGCGCGAAATTCGCCATGGGAAGCCGGGGCCGCAGCGCCGCCGCCGGGTCACTTCACCGTGTTGCGGTCCTGTCCGAAGAGCACCGCGCGCGCCTTGTCGTCGCGGATCCCGGGCTGCGGGTTCACGGTCTTCGCGATCCCGTACGCACGCTGCACGGCCGGCCGCGCGCCGATCTCGGCCTTCCAGCGCTTCAGGTGCGGGAAGTCGTCGATGTTCTGGCCCTGCCGCTCGGGCAGCACCCACGGATAGCACGCCATGTCGGCGATCGAGTAGTCGCCCGCGACGAACTCGCGGTCGGAAAGCCGCTTGTTCAGCACGCCGTACAGTCGCCCGGTCTCGCGAACGTAGCGGTCGATCGCGTACGGGATCTTCTCGGGCGCGTAGAGCGAGAAGTGGTGGTTCTGGCCCGCCATCGGCCCCAGCCCCGCCATCTGCCAGAAGAGCCACTGCGAAACCTCGCAGCGCCCGCGCAGGTCGTGCGGATAGAACCGGCCGGTCTTGCCCGCGAGGTAGAGCAGGATCGCGCCCGACTCGAACAGCGGCAGCGGCGCCCCCCCGTCGGGAGGCGCGTGGTCGACGATCGCGGGGATCCGGTTGTTGGGCGAGACCGCGAGGAACGCCGGGTCGAACTGGTCGCCCTTCGAGATGTCGACCGGCTTGAGCCGGTAGGGCAGCCCCGTCTCCTCGAGGAAGATCGTGACCTTGTGGCCGTTGGGCGTGGTCCAGTAGTAGAGGTCGAGCATGGTGGTCTCGCTTGGACAGGGGCCGCCGAACGAGCGGCGGGATCAGAACGTGCCGGGGAAGTTGCCGCCGTCGACCAGCACGTTCTGCCCGGCGATGTAGCCTGCGTGCGTGCTGCACAGGAACGCGCACACGGCGCCGAATTCCGCGGACGTGCCGAAGCGCCCCGCGGGAACCGCGGCGGCGCCGGCGGCCAGCGCCTCGTCGATCGACTTGCCCGCCGTCTTCGCGCGTCCGGCGTACGTGACGCGCAGCCGGTCGGTGTCGAACTGGCCCGGCAGCAGGTTGTTGATCGTCACGCCGTGCCGCACGACCTTGCGCGCGAGTCCCGCGACGAATCCGGTGAGGCCGCTGCGCGCGCCGTTCGACAGGCCCAGCACGTCGATCGGCGCCTTGACCGCGGACGACGTGATGTTGACCACGCGCCCGTAGCGCCGTTCGATCATCGCGTCGACCGTCGCCTTGATCAGCTCGATCGGCGTCAGCATGTTGGCGTCGAGCGCCCGGATCCACGCATCGCGGTCCCAGTCGCGGAAGTCGCCCGGCGGCGGGCCGCCCGCGTTGTTGACGAGGATGTCGGGCGACGGGCACGCGGCAAGCGCGGCCGCGCGGCCCGCGGGCGTCGTGATGTCGCACGCGACCCAGCCCACGCGCCGTCCGGCCGCCGAGCCTATCTCGTCGGCGGCCCGCCTGACGTCGGCCTCGGTGCGCGCACAGATCGTGACGTCGACGCCTTCGCGCGCCAGCGCCTCGGCGCATCCGCGGCCGAGGCCCCTGCTCGCCGCGCAGACGAGCGCGCGCTTTCCCGTGATGCCGAGATCCATGCCTACTCCCGGTTCAGGCCGTGCGGGCGCCGCCGATGCGGCGCACCTGCAGCACGGTCCCGATCGCGATGGCGAGGCACGCGGCCGCGCCGACGAACACCGCATCGCCCATCCCGTGGTCGAGCATGAAGCCGAACCACACGGGCCCCAGCATCGATCCCACGTCGAGCCCGGAATAGACGAAGCCGTAGACGCGGCCCGATGCCCCCGACGGCGTCGCCGCCCGCACGATCAGGTCGCGCGACGGACCGGTGACGCCGGTCGAGAATCCGACCGCGGCGAACAGCGGCAGCAGAATCGCCACCGGCGGCGACGCGACCGTGATGGCTATCAGGAGCGCGGCAGCCGAGGCGAGCCCCGCCGCGGCGACGAGGTCGTGGCGCGAGGCTCGCGACGCGATGAACCCGCCGGCGACGATGCCCGCCGTGCCGCCCAGCAGCAGCGCGGTGACCGCGGACGTCGCGAACGCGAGCGGGACGCCGAACGCGACGTTGAGCGTGGCCGGCGCGAACGTCTGCAGACCGCTCGTGGCGGTCGTGGCGATCGTGAAATAGGCGAAGCACGCGAGGATCGCCGGCTGGCGGAACAGCGACGACGCGCTGGCGCCGCTCCGCGTGTGGCCGCGTCCGACGTGACAGGTGAGCCTCCCGCGGTGCGTCACCAGCACGCCCAGTCCGACCAGTCCGGCGACGCCGACCGCCGCGAGCGCCGCGCGCCAGCCGAACGCGGACGCGAGCGCGAACGTGACGATCGGCGCGAGCGCGTAGCCCAGGTTGCCGCCGATCCCGTGGACCGAGTAGGCGTGACCCAGGCGCCGCGCCGACACGCTGGCGTTCAGGATCGCGAAATCGACCGGGTGGAAGACGCCGTTGCCGATGCCCATGACGACGACGACCGGGAACAGCCACGCGATGCCGGGGACCATGCCCGCGGCTAGCGCGCCGCCCGCGAGCAGCGCGAGGCCGCCGAACAGGATCGGCCGGGCGCCCCATCGGTCGACCGCGAAGCCGGCCGCGAACTGGGCGATGCCCGAGGCGACGTAGAACGCCCCCACCAGAGACCCCAGCAGCGACCAGGACACGTCGAACTCCGCCTTGAGCAGCGGAAACAGCGGCGGGAGCGCGAGCTGGAAGAAGTGCGAGAGCGCGTGCGCGAAGCCGACGAGCCCGATCACCCGCGCGTCGCTCCGGAACGTTGCGTCGGTGCGGGGCTCCAAGGGTCTGCTGGTGTAATGTGACGCGGGGAAGCCGGCACTATAGCGCATCCCGGCGCCCCGCCGGAGATCGACGAAGCGACGAGGACGACGATGGCCGAACGCAAGACGAAGAGCGACGCGGAGTGGCGCGCGACGCTCACGCCCGAGCAGTACAAGGTCGCGCGCCGGAAAGGCACCGAGCGCGCGTTCTCCGGCGAATACTGGGACAACCACGCGGAAGGCACCTACGCCTGCGTGTGCTGCGGCACGCCGCTGTTCGCGTCGGACGCGAAGTTCGACTCCGGCACCGGCTGGCCGTCGTTCACCGCGCCGGTCGACCCGGCGAACGTGCGCAACGAGGACGACAGCTCGTTCTTCATGCGCCGCACCGAGGTCGTCTGCGCGTCCTGCGACGCGCACCTGGGTCACGTGTTCGAGGACGGGCCGAAGCCGACCGGCATGCGCTACTGCATGAACTCGGCGGCGCTCAGGTTCAAGCCGAAGGCGTAGGGCGCGCGCCTGCGCATGCGCCTCCTGTTCGCCGAGGACGACCCGATGATCGGCGCGGGCGTCCGCGAGGGCCTCGCGCAGGACGGATTCGCGGTCGACTGGGTCCGCGACGGCGCCGCGGCGGCGCGCGCGCTCGCCGAGAACGTCCACGAGCTGGTGCTGCTCGATCTCGGCCTGCCGCGCGTCGACGGGCTCGACGTGCTCGCGGCGATGCGCCGGCGCGGAGACACTCGACCGGTGCTGGTGCTGACCGCGCGCGACGCGCTCGCCGACCGGGTCGCCGGACTCGACGCGGGCGCCGACGACTACCTGACGAAGCCGTTCGAGCTGGCCGAGCTCGCCGCACGGCTGCGTGCGCTCGCGCGCCGCGCGTCGGGGCGCGCCGCGCCCACGATCGAGCTGCCCGGCGTTTCGATCGATCCGGCGACGAAAGAGGTGCGCGTCGGGGGCGCGCCCGTCGCGCTGTCGGGCCGCGAGTACGCGCTGCTCGAGGCGCTCACGACGCGGCCCGGCGCGATCCTGTCGCGCGCGCAGCTCGAGGAGAGGCTCTACGGCTGGAAGGACGCGGTCGAGAGCAACGCGGTCGAGGTGCACCTGTCGAGCCTGCGCCGGAAGCTTCCCGAGGGCCTGATCCGCAACGTGCGGGGGCTCGGATGGATGATCGCGACCCGGAAGCCCGACGCATGACCTCCATTCGCCGCGCCCTGCTGCTGCCGCTCGCCGGCGGGCTCGCCGTCGCGCTCGTGGTCGCCACCTGGGCGACGTACCTGCGCGCCCGCGACGAGGCGAGCGCGATGTTCGACGTCCAGCTCTCGCAGCTCGCGTCGTCGGTCACCGGCATGCCGCTCTCGGTCCCGCCCGGCGGCATCGCGACCGGCGGCGGCAGCGCGCCGCTGATCGTGCAGGTGTGGAACCGCGACGGCGTGCAGGTCTACCGGTCGCAGGGCACGCGCGAGGTGCCCGCGCAGCGCTCGCCCGGATTCTCGACCGTGCCGACGCGCGAAGGTCCCTGGCGCGTGTTCAGCGTGCTGGCGGGCGGCGAGCTCGTGCAGGTCGCGCAGCCGCTCGCGCTGCGCGACCAGCTCGCCGCGAGCCTCGCGGCGTCCACGATCGTGCCCTGGCTGGTCGCCGCGCCGCTGATCGCGCTGCTCCTGTGGTTCGCGATCGAGCGCGCGCTGAAGCCGCTCGACCGCCTCGCCTCCGCGGTCGGCCGGCGCAGCCCGACCGAGCTCGCGCCGCTGCCGGCGGACGGCTGGCCGCGCGAGGTCACGCCGCTCGTCGGCGCGCTGAACGGCCTGCTCTCCCGCCTCGACGGCACGCTCGAGGCGCAGAAGGCGTTCGTCGCCGACGCCGCGCACGAGCTGCGCACGCCGCTCGCCGCCGTGCACCTGCAGGCCGAGCTGGCCGAGCGCGCG
>CALDKM010000302.1:0-9335 GCA_937898875.1 uncultured Pseudomonadota bacterium
CCAGGCGTCGCCGGAGCGCCATCCCGCGAGCGCGGCCGAGAGCGCCTCGAGGCCGCGCCGTGCGTCGGCGCGAAGCATCGTGCCGTGCCACTTGAGCGCATCGAAGCCGTTGACGTTGAGCGACACGAGCTTCGCCTGCGCGAACAGCGTGTGCGAGCCGGTGGTGAAGTCCTGGAGCCGCGTGCCGACCGCGAGCACGCAGTCGGCCTCGCGCGCGAGGGCGTTCGCCGCGGGCGATCCGGTCACGCCGATCGCGCCCGCCTGCAGCGCGTGGTCCCATGCGAGCGAGCCTTTGCCGGCCTGCGTCTCCGCGACCGGCACGCCGTGCGTCTCGGCGAAGCGCTTCAGCGCGTCCGTCGCGAGTCCGTAGAGCGTCCCGCCGCCCGCGACGATCAGCGGCTTGCGCGATCCGCGCAGTGCGGCAACCGCGTCGGCGAGCTCCTCGTCGATCGGCGGCGGCGCGGCGAACCGCACGGGCGGCGGCGCGAAGAACGCCTCGGGCCAGTCGTACGCCATCGTCTGCACGTCCTGCGGCATCGCGAGCGTGACGGGGCCGCACAGCGCGGCATCGGTCAGCACGTGCAGCGCGCGCGGCAGCGCGGTCAGCAGCTGCTCCGGGCGGACGATCCGGTCGAAGTAGCGCGACACGGGCCGGAAGCAGTCGTTCGCCGAGATCCCGCCGTCGTGGAAGTCCTCGACCTGCTGCAGGACCGGGTCCGGCGCTCGCGACAAGAAGACGTCGCCCGGAAGGAACAGAACCGGCAGGCGGTTGACGTGCGCGAGCGCCGCGGCGGTCACCATGTTGGTCGCGCCGGGCCCGATCGACGTCGTGCACGCCATCATCCGACGGCGCATGTGCGCCTTCGCGTAGGCGATCGCGGCGTGCGCCATCGCCTGCTCGTTGTGCGCGCGGTACGTGGGCAGATCGCCGCGGTGCGCGTACAGCGCCTCGCCGATGCCGGCGACGTTGCCGTGGCCGAAGATCGCCCAGACGCCGCCGAACAGCCGCTCGCCCCCTTCGACGCGCAGCGCCGCGAGCCAGCGCACGAGCGCCTGTGCGGCGGTAAGGCGGACCGTCCCGCTCATCGCGCCCCCCACCTTCCAGCGGGGTCAGATTCGAATCTGACCCCGGTGTTGGCTCCGCGCGCTTCTCGCCACGCGTCGACCAGCCGCTCGAACGTCTCGCGCACGCGCGCCTTGAACGCCGCATCGTCGATCTCGTTCGCGAGCCAGGCGCGGGCCGGCGCGTTGAAGATCGTGCGTCCGACCGCGAAGCCGCGGCAGGTCCGGCTCGCGGCCGCGTCGCGGAAGCCCTGCGCCAGCGTCTCGACGTCCGCGCTCTGGCCCAGGATCAGCACGCCGCGGCAGTACGGGTCGCGCTCGGCGATCAGCGCGTCGACCGCGCGCCACTCGTCCGCGCCCATCGGCTCTAGCTTCCACCAGTCGGGCATGAATCCCAGGTTGTAGAGGCGCTTCAGCGAGCGGAGCACCGTGTCGGGACCGCGCGGCAACCCGCTCGTCGGGATGATCTCGAGGAGCAGCTCGTGGCCGCTCGCGGCCACGGCGTCGCACAGCGTCCCGATCTGCGCCTCGTTCTCGAGGCGCCGGTCGATCGGGTCGTCGGGGTGGTACCGGACGAGGCACTTGACCACGTGCTCCCGGGGCCACGAGAGGAGCGTCGTGCCGACCGAGCGTCCGCGCTCGAACACGACGGGATGGGATCCCGGCAGCTCGACCGGCCGCCCGATCCACCAGCCGCGGCCCGTCGCGGCGTTGAGCGCGTCCTGCCCGTAGACGTCGTCGCACAGGATTCCTGCGCGGCCCGCGAGCCCGCGCGCGCGCTCGGTCTCGGCGACCGCCTCGACGCACAGCTTCTTGAGCCGCGGCAGCCGGTCCTCGCTCGCGAGGGTCTCCTGCACCAGCTCGAAGAACGGGTTGCGGTGGTCGAACGCGAACACCGCGAGGTCGTCGCGGGGAGTGCGCGGTGCCGTGACGCGGTGCAGACGCGTGAGCGTCGCATCGCGGTCCGGCCGCGGGATAGACGCGGTGTGCGCGAGGAAGTAGTCGAGTTCGACGCGCGTCGGCATCGCCGGCGCGCAGCCGTGACGCGAGACGACCAGCGCGCCGCACGCGTTCGCGTAGCGCGTGCACGCCTCGTAATCCTCGCCGCGCACCCAGCCCGACAGGAAGCCGGCCGAGAACGCGTCGCCCGCGCCCAGCACGTTCAGCACCTCGACCTCGACGCCGCGGCCCTGGAACGCCTCGTCGAGCGTTCGCGGGACCGGCCCGTCGATCACCGCGCAGCCGAGCGGTCCGCGCTTGACGACGAGCGTCGCGGGCGTGAGCCGGCGGATCGCCTGCAGCGCCGCGACGAGGTCGGTGCTGCCGCCCGCGATCGCGTACTCCTCGGTCGTGCCGATCACGAGGTCGAACTGCGGCAGGATCCGCTGCAGGTGCGCGGTGACCGTGTCCGAGCGGATATAACGCGTCTCGCCGTCGCCGCGCTTCGTGAGCCCCCACAGGACGGGCCGATAGTCGATGTCGAGCACCGTGCGCACGCCGTGGCGCCGAGCGCGCTCGAGCGCGAGATGGCTGATTCGGTCGACGTGCGGCGTCGAGAAGTGCGTGCCGGTGACGAGCAGCGCGCGGCTCCGCGCGAGGTAGTCCTCGGCGACGTCGTCGTCGGCGATCGCCATGTCCGCGCAGTTCTCGCGCAGGAAGATCAGCGGGAACGTATCGCGATCCTTGATGCCGAGCACGACGCCGCCGGTGAGCCGCGCCGGGTCGACGCTCACGTGGCTCGTGTCGCAGCCCTCGCGCGCGATCGTCTCGACCAGGAATCGGCCGAGGTGGTCGTCGCCGACGCGGGAGATCATCCCCGTGCGCAGCCCCAGCCGCGCGCAGCCGAACGCGGTGTTCGCCGACGAGCCGCCCAGGTACTTCGCGAAGCTCGACACGTCCTCGAGCCGCGCGCCGATCTGCTGCGCGTAGAAGTCGACGGCGAAACGCCCGAGACACAGGACGTCGAAGTCGCGGCCGGAGGCGAAGGTCGTGGCGTTGCGCATCGGAACGGTCCGAAGATCCGGGCGTCTGGAGTGCGGTAGGATCGCGATTCTCCACCCGCCCCGGGTGAAACGCAAATTCCACGGACCGTCCCGTTCGGAACCTGCGTTCCGCCGCGTTTCCGCGCCGCATCATCGCGTCCGCCTCCCCGCCCGCCCCTTCCGTGGCCCACCGCCCGTCGTCCGCCCACCTCGTCCTCACGCTCGCCGTCGTCACCGTCTGGGGCTTCGCGTTCGTCCCGATCCGGATCGCGCTGGACGAGATCCCCCCCTTCGCGCTCGCCGCGCTGCGGTTCCTGTTCGCCGCGATCCCCGCGTTCCTGTTCGTGCGCCGCCCCGACATGCCGTGGCGGGGCGTCGTCGGCTACGGCCTCGCGATCGGCGTGTTCCAGTTCGGACTTCTGTTCCTCGGCATGAAGCTCGGGATGGCGGCCGGGCTCTCGTCGCTCGTGATCCAGACGCAGGTGTTCTTCACGATCGGCCTCGCGGTCGCGTTCGCCGGCGACCGGCTCCATCGCTGGCACGCGCTCGGCGCGGTCGTCGCGGCGGGCGGGATCGTCGTGCTCGGCGCGTACAAGCTCGCGAGCGGCGCGGGCGCGACGCTCGCCGGGTTCATGCTGGTGATCGCGGCGGCGTTCGCCTGGGGAGTGGGCAACGTGATCGCGAAGCGTGCGGGCGCCGACCACGACGTCGACGCGTTCTCGCTCGTCGTCTGGTCGAGCCTCGTGCCGCCGCTGCCTCTCGCGATCGCGTCGTACCTGTTCGAGGGGGGCGCGGGTGCGTGGCACGCGGTGACCTCGGCGTCGGCGCTCTCGTGGGGGTGCGTCGGGTTCCTGTCGTGGGGCGCGACGCTGTTCGCGTTCGGCGCCTGGAACCGGCTGCTGCACACCTATCCGACGCCGCTCGTCTCGCCGTTCGCGCTGCTGGTCCCGGTATCGGGGCTCGCGTCGGCCGCGATCTTCCTGGGCGAGCGGCTCGCGCTCGTCCAGGCGGCAGGCGTCGCGCTGGTGTTCGCGGGGCTGGCGGTCAACGTGCTGGGACCGCTGGCGTCGCGCAAGGCGTCCGGCTGACGCGGTTCGCCTCGGGCGCCGGCGGGCGACCTCAGTTGCAGGTCTTCGCTTCGATGCGCGGCGTGCCGGCCGGGTCGACGATCACGCAATGGGGCACGACGCCGGTCGTCCTGTCCGCGTCCGCAAGTTCGATCCGGACTCCGCCGACGGCGGGGCGCCCGTCCGGGCCGAACGCGATCGAATCGGGCGCGCGCGGTACGGTCACCCGGCCGCCGAGCGCACTCCTCCGGTCGATCGAATCGCCCCGCGCGGTGGAGACGACCCACCCGCCGGTCCAGCGATCGGCGATCGGCCGCACGGTGACGACGTCGCTGCGCCGGATCGCCTCGCTACGCGCGAGCTCGAGCGACGCCACCAGATCCGCGCCCGCGGAGCGCAGGCGCTCCGCGACGACGAGATTTCCGAACGAGGGCACCGACACGGCCGCGAGCGCCGCGAGGGCGATCAGCACGAACGCCAGCTCGACCCGGGCGATGCCCCGCTGCGTCACCGCAGGTGCCCGTCCGCGCGCGCATCGCCCGGGGCGGCGGACGGCGAATTCGGGACGACGCGGGGCGGCGAGACCCGGAAGGACGGCGAGGGAGGCGTTCATGGCGAGCGGGACGACGGTCGGCCGTAAACGAAGCAAGCGATGTGCCCCTCCGACGAACGGCACCCGACGCTCGCCGCGCCGGCGAGCGACATCCCGGTCGCCGGCGCGGCGTGGCCGAATGCGCGCATCGGGGTGTGAGCCGCGGCGGTCCGGACCCGCGGAAACCGCGGGAATCCGGCGGTTCCGGAAGCCTGCGGCCACCGAGCACGACGCCGGAGGAAAGGCGGGTTGGTAGGCCGTGTAGGATTTGAACCTACGACCAACGGATTAAGAGTCCGCTGCTCTACCAGCTGAGCTAACGGCCCGCCGAAAGAAACGTGATTCTACCGCGCCCGCGTGCGCCCTGCCCCGATCGGCCGACCGGGAAGGCCTGGTAGGCCGTGCTGGATTCGAACCAGCGACCAACGGATTAAAAGTCCGCTGCTCTACCAAGCTGAGCTAACGGCCCGCGGAAAACGCGCGATTCTAGCGGAATCCGGGCGGTCGCGCCAGTTGGGTGCGCGCTCCCGGCCCTCGCCGCCGGTTCCGGCGCGTTCCCCGACGGATTCCCGATACCCGGCGTGCCTTCAGTGCTCGTCGCGCGAGAGGATCGGCGGGATCGGCGCGAAATCGACGCCCTCGTCGATCAGCTCGCGGGCCTCTTCCGCGGTCGCCTCGCCGCGTATCGGCCGGTGAGGCACTTCCTGATAGTGGATCTTGCGCGCCTCTTCGGGGAAGCGCCGGCCGACGTTCTCGGTGGCGCGGACCGCCTCGCGCAGCTTCGCGAGAAGCTCCGGCGGGAGCCCGGCGACCGTTTCGGGCAGGGACCGCGGCGGCGCATCGCCTCCCTTTGGCACCGCAACGCGGGCCGAGGGCACGCGGGTCACGGCCGACGTGTCGCAGACCGGGCAGCGGACGAGGTCCGTCGCGAGCTGGTGCTCGAACCCGTCGCCCGAGTCGAACCAGCCCTCGAACCCGTGGCCCTGCGCGCACTGGAGGTCGAAGACGATCATGGTGCCTTCAACGTGGGGGCGGGCCGCCGCGTCGACAATGGCCCGCTCCGGCGGTCACGCCATCCGCTCCAGGCGCCACATCTGGTAGCGGACGGCCAGCAGGCAGCCGCCGATGATCGCGAGCAGCGTGAGGATCGAGCCGACCGCGAGCGTCGAGACGCCCGTGATCCCCTGCCCGATCGTGCAGCCGAGCGCCGTCACGCCGCCGAAGCCCATCATCACGGCGCCGACGAGGTGGTTGCCGACGTCCTCGGCGCTCGCGAAGCTCTCCCAGCGGAACGACTTCGAGGCGAGCGCGTAGGCGGCCGAGCCCGCGATCATGCCCAGCGACGCCGCGATGCCGAACGTGAGCACGCGCGTCGTGTCGGTCCACATCATCATGAGCTCGAGCAGGTAGGCTGCGGGGGCGACGAACGAGAACGATTCCGCGCGCCCCGAATTGGTCGCGACGAACTTTTCCTCGAGCGTCGCCGGATCCTCGGCGAGGTAGCCGAGATGGCCCGACACGTACCAGCCGGCGACGACCACCGCGCCGACGATCACGCCGCCGACGATCATCTCGCGCGTCTCGCGGAAATCGCGGTTGGCGAACGCGAAAGCGGCGACCGCGCCGGCGACGAGCGCGGGGACGAGCCAACGCGCGGTCGCGCCGATCCCCGCGGCGCCGACGAGCGACGGCAGATCTGACGTCTTGCTGCCGAACGACGCGACATCGATGCGCCACGGATCGAGGCCGGCCGCGCGCCAGCTCGCGAACACCCCCTTCAGCGTCATGTAGGCGGCGATCCCCATCACGATGAGCACGATCAGCGACTTGAGGTTGCCGCCGCCGATGCGGATCAGCGTCTTGCTGCCGCAACCCGACGCGAGGGTCATGCCGAAGCCGAAGAACGCGCCGCCGACGACGTGCGAGACCCACGGGACCTGCCCGCCCATGTAGATCGACTTCGACAGCTCGACCAGCCCCATGCCCTGCAGCACGGCCGCGCCGCCGATCGCCACCGCGATCGCGAGCAGCCACATGCGCAGCCGACGCCAGTCGCCGAAGTTCGCGACGTCGGCGATCGCGCCCATCGTGCAGAAGCTCACGCGGTTGGCGACGTAGCCGAAGACAAACGCGAGCGCGAACGCGAAACCTGTGACGAGCGGGGCGAGCTGGGCAGCGTCCTTCATGGCGTCGGCGGCAGTTTTCGTCCGGGGAGGCGTCGGCTGGCAATTATGGCATGCACCCCCGGGCGTCCCGACAGGCGTCGCTCCCGTTAACCCCGCCCGACGCGACCGGCCGTTCAAGGGGGCATGGGCTGGCGCCGCCGGCCCGATGCCGGGAGATCCGCGATGGATGCCGCCCCTCGTCGAACCGAAGCCGTTCCACCCGCCGGCCGCTCGACGCGCGCGCGCCGGTTGCGTGCCTCCGCGCTGGCGCTCGTCGCCGCGCTCGCCGCGCCGCTGGCCGCCTGTGCGCACTCGCCGCCGCCGGCGGTGTCCACGCATCTCGCGACGGTCGAGATCCTCGATCGCACCGACAACACGTTGCTGCCGGTCTACGTGAGCGGCGACACCCGCTGGATCGTCGGCTCGCCGGGTCACGAGTACGCGATCCGCATCCGCAACCACACCGGCATGCGCATCCTGGCGGTGCCCTCGGTCGACGGCGTCAACGCGGTCACCGGCGAGACCGCGTCGCCCGACCAGAGCGGCTACGTGCTCGAGCCCTACGGCTCGGTCGAGATCGCCGGCTGGCGCAAGAGCCTCGCGAACACCGCCGCGTTCTACTTCACCAACGTCGCCGACAGCTATGCCGCGCGCACCGGCCGCCCGGGCGACCTCGGCGTCATCGGCGTCGCGGTCTTCCGCGAACGCGTACCGGTGAGCTACCCGCCGCGACCGAAGATCGCCGCGCAACGCGCGGAGCGGAGCGACGCGGCCCCGCCGGCGAGTGCAACGGCGCCCGCGCAGGAGAGCGCGGCGGCGGCCGGTGTTCTCGGCAAGGAGCGCGATGCCGCCTCCGACGGCCTGGCCGCGGCGGAAGCGAGGAAGTCGTACGACTCGCGCCTGGGCACCGGACACGGACGCAACGAGACGTCGTACGCTCAGCGCGCCGGCTTCGACCGTGCGAGCTCGTCGCCCGAGGCCGTCGTGTCGATCCGCTACGATCGCCGCGAGACGCTCGTCGCGCGCGGCATCGTGCCCGGTCCGCGCTACGCCGACCGCAGGCCGTCGCCGTTCCCCGCGTGGCCGGGATTCGTACCCGATCCGCGGTAATGCCGACCACCGATGCCGACCCCCCGGGTGGCGGGCGATCCCTCGAAGAAGTAGGGTCAGACCCTATTTCCTGGAAGTAGTAGGGTCAGACCCAATTTCCTGGAAGGAAGAAGTAGGGTCAGACCCCATTTCCTGCGAAGAAGTAGGGTCAGACCCTATTTCCTTGGGGTCAGACCCCACTCTTCGGCAGGCCGTTTCAGACCCGCCTCCTCGCCCGAGCCGAGAAACCAGGGTCTGACCCTACTTTCCGATGGGATGCGCGGTCGCCAACGGACGCCGACCAGCCGCGAATTCCATGCTCGCCTCACGCGTTGCCGCGCGAACCGCCCGCCCGCATACTGGGCGAGCCATGCCCGACGCCACGCGCAAGCCGGAACGCCGCCCGGAGGCGGCTGACGAGGCGGGCGACGAGGCGCTGATGCTCGCCTACGCCGCCGGCGACGCGGGCGCGTTCGACCGCCTCTATGCGCGCCATCGCGGCGGCGTCTACCGCTATCTGCTGCGCCACGTCGGCAATGCGGGCACGGCCGACGAGTTGTTCCAGGACGTCTGGATGAACGCGATCCGCGCACGCGCGACCTACGCCCCGACTGCCAAGTTCTCGACGTGGATCTACACGCTCGCACGCCATCGGCTCGTCGACCACTGGCGCTCGCGGGGCAGTGTGCGCGTCGACTCTCTCGACGACGACTGCGACGGCGAGACCGGCGCGCTGGTCGACGCAATCCCCGGCTCGCGCGTCGACGAGCCCGAGACGCGCGTGGAGTCGCGCGCGACGCGCGTGCGCATCGACGCGGCGCTCGGCGAGCTTCCTCCGGCGCAGCGCGACGCATTCCTGCTGCACATCGAGTCGGGCATGTCGCTCGCCGACATCGCCGCGCTGACCGGCACAGGCGAGGAGACGGTGAAGAGCCGCGTTCGCTATGCGTATGCGAAGCTTCGCGCCGCGCTCGGAGACCTGGCATGACCAGGGACGCGGACAACCTTCGCGACGACGCCGTCGAGCGCGCCTGGCGCGAGCACTCGGGCGAGACGCCGCCCGCCGCGCTCGACGACGCGATCCGCGCGGCCGCGCATCGCGCGGTCGGTTCGAAGCCGCGATCGAAGCCCGCGGTCGCCGAGGCGCGCGAGCCGTGGCGCTGGTGGATGCCGCTCGCCGCGGCCGCGACGATCGGCGCGATCGCCATCGGTGTGATCCAGAACCTGCCGAAGGACTCGGCCGAAGAGATGATCGTCAGCGACGCAGCGACCGCGGCGCACGGGCCCGCCGCCGAATCCCGCGCGGCGATCCCGCCAGCACCGGCCGCCCCCGCGAGCCCGCAGCCCGCGATCGCGCCGGCGAACGAACCGGCGTCCG
>CALDKM010000303.1:0-5306 GCA_937898875.1 uncultured Pseudomonadota bacterium
CGACCGCGGCGAGCGGCGGCGACGGCAGGTCGGCCTGCGCGATCGGCACGCGCGCGAGACGCGGGTCGCCGCCGAACGGCGCCGAGGCGCGCGCGATGAAGCGCTTGACGATGCGGTCCTCGAGCGAATGGAAGCTGATGACGCACAGGCGAGCGTCCTCGCGCAGCCGCGCAACCGCGCGCGGCAGCACGCGCTCGAGCTCGGCGAGTTCCTGGTTCACCGCGATCCGAAGGGCCTGGAACGTACGCGTGGCCGGATCCTGACGCCAATCACCCCGCGTGCGCGAGCCGACGGCTTGGGCCACGATCGCGGCCAGCTGCCGGGTCGTGACGACGGGGCCGATCGCGCGAGCCGCAACAATCGCTCTTGCAATCGGTTGAGCAAGCCGTTCTTCACCATGGTCGCGGATGACCTCCGTCAGTTCGCGCAGGCTCGCGCGGGCAATGAACGCGGCGGCGGACTCGCCGGCGTCCGGATCCATGCGCATGTCGAGCGGGCCGTCGTGCCGGAACGAGAACCCGCGGGCCGGCGTGTCGATCTGCGGCGACGAGATGCCGAGGTCGAGGAGCACGCCGTCGCAGTAGTCGACGGAAAGCTCGTCGAGCACGTCCTCGATCGCGGAAAAGCGCGCGCGGCGGAACACGAGGCGCGCGTCGCGGAGCGCGGCGGCCGCGCGCTCCGCTTCGGGGTCGCGGTCGATCGCGACGACGCGCCCGCGCGGCGACAATCGCGCGAGGATCGCCCGCGAGTGCCCGCCGCGGCCGAAGGTTCCGTCGACGTAGGTGCCGTCGTCGCGCAGCACCAGCGCCGCGACCGACTCTTCGAGCAGGACGCTGACATGGGTCCCATGCGACATCAGAGCGAGAAGCCGTCGAGCTCGGGCGGCAGACCGCCGCCGTCGAACGCGATCGCCTGCGCGGTTCGCGCGGCCCACGCAGCGTCGTCCCACAGCTCGAACTTGCGCCCCTGTCCCACGAGGACGACGCGCTTGTCGAGCGACGCGTAGCGCCGCAGGGCGGGCGGCACCAGGATGCGGCCGGACGCGTCGATCTCGACGTCGTCGGCGTGGCCGACGATGAGGCGCTGCAAGCCGCGGATGCGCTCGTCGAACGACGAGAGCGCCATCAGTCGCGCCTGGATCGGCTCCCATGCGGCAAGCGGATAGAGGAGCAGGCAACGCGAGGGGTCGGCGGTGAGGACGAGGCGCGAGCCGCTCTCGGCGACGATGGCGTCGCGGTGCCGCGCGGGCACCGCGAACCGGCCCTTCGCGTCGAGCGCGAGCTCGGTGACGCCGCGGAAAACCGGCATCGAACGCTCGCCTTCGGTGGCCGCCATGCCCAACGTCTCCTCCCTGGACGACGCGATCGGCGGTCCCGGCGTCCGGTGGGTTCACCGATCGACGCCAAGACCCCACTCAAACCCACAATTCCCCACTTCCCGCCACTATAAGCGTCGATTCCACGCCCAGTCAATGAATTTCCGCTGTCCGAACAATCACTTAGCGCCGAATTCGCCACATAAACCATAATTGCAAATAAACAAATACTTAGATCAATTTTCGAACGTATTACGCGAGCATTCGCGCGGCGATCGCCCCACTCGTCGAACGAATGTTCTACGGGTCGCGCCGGCGACCGTCCAAATGCCGAAAAATCCCCTCCCCGGAAACGGATCGCCGCTTTCGGGTTCCGCCGCCGGCTTCATGCCGTCGGCATGGCTGTCGTCTGGGCAGGACCGGCGTGCCGATGCAGGGGTTGGACAAACCCGCGGCGAGGCGACGGTTCGGCATCGCAGCAAGCCCGCTACAATTCGCGCCGAGCAGCCGGCATGCGGTCCGCCACGCAGCGGCGCGCGCCCGCACTTCCCCGTCGCCAGGAGCCCCGACCCCATGCCCGTCCCCGCACGCATCCTCGTTGCCGCCTCTGCCGCGCTGGCGCTTTCCGCCGCAGGCGCCCAGGCCCAGCGTCTCCCCGTCGGCGCGACGGTCACGAGCGCGACGATCACCGGCTACGCGCAGCTCGATGCCGACATCGACGGCGGCGGCGACTTCCATGGGAGCGGCGTCTTCGCGATCGGGAGCGTGCTGCGGCAATTCACGCCCGAGCTGACGGCCGGCCTCACGGTGCGCTACGACTACGAGGACTGGAAGTTCTCGGGACCGACCGCGTTCGGTGCCGGCCCGTGGGGGCAGCTGCACCGCCCGAGCGTGGGCGCGACGTTCGTCTACGCGGCCGACGGCGGTCTGACCTTCACCGCGATGCCGTCGGTCCAGTGGGCCTACGAGTCCGGCGCAAGCACGGGCGATGCGCTCAACTGGGGCGCGATCGTCGCGGTGAGCAAGGCGTACGCGAAGGACCTCACGCTGGGAATCGGGGCGGGGATCTTCCGCGAGATCGACGAAACCAAGGTGTTTCCCGTCGTGCTGGTCGACTGGCGCATCAACGACCGGCTGCGACTCACGAACCCGGCGCCTGCGGGGCCGGCCGGCGGCGCCGGGCTCGAGCTCGCGTGGACGCTGGACGACCGATGGGAGATCGCCGGCGGCGGAGCGTGGCGGACCCACCGGTTCAGGCTCGACCGGAACGGGCCCTATCCCGACGGCATCGGCGAGAAGGAATCGATTCCCCTGCTGCTCCGCGCCACCTGGCGTCCGGCACCGGCGTCGCGCCTCGATCTCTACGCGGGCGTCGCGGTCGCAGGCAAGCTCACCGTGTACGACCGGGACAACCGCGAGCTGATATCGCAGGACTTCGACCCCGCGCCACTCCTGGGGCTCACCTTCCAGACGCGGTTCTGACACCCCTGGAAGTGGCATTTCAGCCACGGTCGGTCGCGGTGGCAGGTCCCAGCCATGACGCCGGCATGCTTCCTGCGGGAGGTTGTGAGAAACTCGATTCCTACGGCAGGGAGCGTCGGTTGCGCTGCAGCCGACCTCGTCCCGGATCCAAGCCAGGAGAAAGACATGCGCCGCATCCCGCTCGTCCTCGCCGCCCTCGCGACGTCCGCGCTCGCGGGCTGTGCGACCTGGTACGACCGCAACGCGCACATCGGCACCGATCCCGTCATCTGGTTCCTGGGCGGAGCGCCGACCGAGGTGCAGCTCGACTGGCCCCGCCGCGGGGTCCCGTACCTGCCGCCGATGATGTCGGCCGAGCTGATCGCTCCGCCGGTGCCGCGCCCGCTCGACTATCCGCGCGGCTGGTCGCCCGACAATCCGCCCTACGCTCCGGTCGGAGACGCGCCGCCGGTTCCCTCGGCCGATAACGATGCCCCTCGCTGCAACGGCGCGTGCGACCTGGCGCCGACGAGCTCGCAGCACGCTCGCGGCGGCGATGCTCGCAGCGAGCGCGGCGCACGCGGCGACTGACGCCGCCGGCCCCGCAGCCGCGCCCACCTCCGAAGCGGTCCCGCCCACCGCCGCCCGCGCGCGCGCGCCGGACGCGGTCCGGTATCGCGCGTCGATCGACGCGCCCCCGGCGCTCGTCCCCGCGATCCGCGGCAACGTCGACCTCGTCCGCTGGCAGGACTTCGCCGACATGACGGAGGTGCTGCTCGAGCGCCTCGTGCGCGAGGCGCCCGCGCAGGCGCGCGCGGCCGCCGATGCCGAAGGATTCTTCTCGGCCGAGGCGAGCGTGGCCGTCGACCGCTCGTCCGATCCGATCGCGGTGACGCTCCGGGTGGTTCCCGGCGAGCCCTCGCGCATCCGTTCGGTGCGCATCGAGGTGACCGGGCCGGCATCGTCCGACTCGCCCGCGGGCGCCGAGGTGATCGCCCGCACGAGGGACGGCTGGCTCCTCGGGCGCGGCGAGGTGTTCCGCAACCAGGCCTGGGAGGCCGCGAAGGCGCGCGCGGTGGACACGATGCGCGCGAGTACCTATGCGTCGGCGGCGATCGCGCGGAGCCTCGCGGACGTCGATCCGGTGGCGCACACGGTCGACCTCGACGTCGGGATGGAGAGCGGCCCGCCGTTCTCGTTCGGCGCGCTCGAGGTTCGCGGGCTCGAGCGGTATCCGCCCTCCATCGTGCGCAACTTCGCGACGGTGCGCCGCGGCGACGCGTACTCGCGCGAGGCACTCGATACGTTCGTGCGACGCCTGGATTCCAGCGCCTATTTCGCGAGCGTCCACGCGGAGATCGACCCCGATCCGGCGCAAGCGGACGCGGCGACCGTGCGCGTGAACGTCATCGAGGCGCCGACCAGGCGCATCGAGGCGGGCGTCGGCTTCTCGACCGACACGCGCTGGCGCGGCAACTTCCTGTGGCGCGACGTCGACTTCGGCGGTCGCGCGCTTCAGTTCCACGTCGACGGGCGCGTCGAGTCGAAGGTGCAGGGCCTCGCGGCGCGCTTCGTCCAGCCGCCCGACGAGCGCGGCTGGCGCGATTCCTGGGGTGCGCAGGTCGAGCGCACCGACATCGAGAACCTCGTCACGCGGACCGCCCTCGTCGCCTGGCGCCGCCAGTCGATCGAGGAACGGCGTCAGCTCGCGTTCGGCGTGGCGTACTACCTCGACGAGCAGCACCCCCGGGACGGCGCGGACGTGAACGCCCACGCGCTCTTCGCCGACGGCGCGTGGACGCGCCGCGAGGTCGACGATCTCGTCTCGCCGACGAAGGGTTACACGCTCATGCTGCAGGCGGGAGGCGGGATCCCGGGCGTGTCGTCGCGCGGCTTCGGCCGCGTCATCGCGCAGTTCCAGGCGTGGCGCCCGGTCGGAAGCGCCAACAGCGTCAGCGTCCGCGCGGAGGCCGGCGCGGTGATCGCGGGCTCGCGCGAAGGCGTGCCTTCCGCGCTCCTGTTCCGGACCGGCGGCGACTCGACCGTGCGCGGCTACGCCTACCAGAGCCTGGGCGTGAAGCAGGGCGACACGGTGCTGCCCGGCCGCTACTACGCGCTCGCGAGCGTCGAGGCGGTGCGCTGGATCAACGACACGTTCGGCGCGGCGGTGTTCGTCGACGCGGGCACGGCCGGCGACGAGGCGAAGGACCTCGCGGACCTTTCGTTCGGCTACGGCATCGGCGCCCGCATCCGCACGCCGATCGGCCCGTTCCGCGTCGACGTCGCGTACGGCCAGGACACCGGGAACGTGCGCCTGCACTTCTCGGTCGGGCTCGCGTTCTGATGGACGACGCCTCCGACCGCGGCGAGCCGGCGCCCCGTTCCGCGTGGCGGCGCCGGGCGCGCGTGGCGGCCGCGATTCCCGCGGCCGTCGCGGTCGTCGCGGTCGCGCTTGCAGGCGCGGCGTTCGTGTTCCTCGGCACGCAGGCGGCGCTCGACCTCGCGGTGCGCGAGGTCGTCGCCCGAAGCG
>CALDKM010000304.1:0-5093 GCA_937898875.1 uncultured Pseudomonadota bacterium
CCGGTCGGTGCCGATCCCCGCGGCGATGCGCGAGCGGATGGCGCGCGACCTCGTCGCGTCCGCGCGCTGACGCGCAGGCGGGGCGCTACGCGGCGATCGCGACGCCGCGCCGCCCGGCCATCTCGCGGCCGATCGTCGCGACCTCGTCCGCGGACAGGACTTCCCGGGCGAGCGGGATCAGCTCGGACTCCTCGAGCTCGATATGCGCGTGGTAGGCCGCCGCGATCTCGTGCACGAGCTTCGGCGGCAGCACCGCACGCCGGCCCGCCGCGATGCCCGAGAGCAGCGGCCGCAGCCTGCGCCAGCGTTCCGCCAGCCCCCCGTGCTCGCGCAGCAGCCGCTCGGCGAGCGCGCGCGCCTCGGGCACGCGCGCGACCAGGCGCGGCAGCAGGCTCGCCTCCTCGTCCTCGTGGTGGTGCGCCGCCGCCGAGTCGAAGTAGCGCAGGATCGCGCGCGACGCCGCGCGGGCGTCGTCGTCGTGCCCGTGCTCGGGCAGGTGCCGCTCGAGCCGCGCGAGCGTCGCGAGCTGCTTGCGGATGCGCACGTGGCACGCGGAGAGCATCGCGAGGGGATCGTCGAACGTGGCGGCGTCGCCGCCGGGGAGCATCGGGTTCGTCATGGCACGGGCACCTTCGGGAGTCAGAGGCGCGCGAGCGCGCCCCAGGGGGACTTGGCGATCGCCACCGACACGATGTAGCCGAACGTCGCGAGCGCGGCGAAGAACGCCGCGATCCTGATGCCGGGCGTGCGTCCGCGCCTGAGCGCGATCGAGCCGAGGACGATGTAGAGAAGGAGCGCGACGACCTTCGCCGCGATCCACGGTGCGGCGTCGCGGCCGAGCTGCCAGGCGAGCCACAGCGCGGACGCGAGCAGCACCGTGTCGATCACGTGGGGCACGACGCGAACCCATCGCGCGGCGAGCCTTTCCGGCGACACCGCGCGCCATGCGCCGCGCAGCACGAACAGCGCGAGCGAGAGGCCCGCGGCCGACAGGTGGACATGCTTGATCGTCAGGTAGTCGAGGGTCATGCCGGATCGTGCGTACGGCGGAAGGGACGCGGCGATTCTATCGCCGGCCGACGCTCGTCGAACGGGCGGGCTCGTCCGGCGCGAACGGTACGGCCCCGTCGCCTCTGCCCGCGCCCGGGTTGGCCTGAAGGGCGAGTCCGCTCCACTGCGGATTGCGGCGTGCGAGATGCGAGGTCACCGCCGCGACGAGCCCGTCGGCCCCGACGAAGCGTCCGTCGCGGTACGTCGTCACGCGATGCGGGGCGTGGTGCGGCGCGCTGAACTGCGCGTACGACGCCGCGTTGTGCGCGATCCAGTGGTCCGGCGGCGCGGCGCGCCCGGCCGCCCGTTCCCGTGCGAGGTATCCGTCCAGGACGTCGGCGCCGGTGCCGTAGAGCACGACCAGGTCGAAGCCCGCGCGCTCGACCGCCGCGGCGTGCCGGGGCGGAAGCGTCTCCACGCTGCTGAACGTGACCACGGTTCCGCGGCGTTCGCGGTGGCCATCCATCGACTCGATCGCGAGTGCGAGCGGGCCCACGCGCGCACGCTGGAACAGCGTGGCGATTCCCTCGCGCAGGGCGTCCGGGGCATCGTCGGGGCCGACCCGGCCGGGAGGCGTGTCGAGGTCGAGGTGCTGGAGGCCGCGCGCCGCCAGCGACCGGCCGAGCGTGGTCTTGCCGGATCCCGCGGGACCCAGGACGAGCAGTATCGGGCGGGTGCGACGGATCATCGGGCGGGGAAGGCATGCGCGGCCGCGATTGCGCGACCACGCACCGCCGGGGCGCGAGCGCGCGGCACCGGCCGCCCCGGGCGAGCCGTGACGGAGCGGCGCCGGCGACTCCCAGCCGCTACGGCTTCTTCGGCTGCTTGGGCTTCTTCGGTTCCTTGCGCTGCTTGTCGCGGTTGCCCATGGACGGCCTCGTTGGTGGAAGGGACACGGCGTCGGGATCGCCGATCCTGGGCGATCCCTCGTCCGCAGCCGAATCCTGCCAGAAACCCGCGCGAATTGCCGGGCCCGATGTCCTCGCCCGGGCCGGCTGCGCGGCGGTCAGCGCAGCACGAACAGCCCGGCGAGCAGGAACGGCAGGCCCATGACCGCCAGCACGGCGGGCATGAGCCACAGGCGGGCGAACGTGGCGATCTCGGCATCGTCGGGGTGGTCCGGGTCGAACGCCACGCGCACGGACGTTCCGTTCGGAAGCGGCCGGCCCCTGCCGACGCGCGACCGGAACCGGACCTTCGTGCCCTGCGGCGTCGCGTACGCGACGACCGGGAAGTGGTAGGTGCGCGGCGTGCCGCGCTGGCCCGCCGGCGTGTCTTCCTCGTTGCCGACGACGACGCCGTGGGCACTGCCCCCGGCACGCACGAGACGCACCGAGCGACGCGCGACCAGCGCCGCGGCGGCGCCGGCCGAGATGCCGATGCCGACGAACGCCCAGCCCAGTACCGGATCCGCCATCGCCCGCTCCCCGCGGTGCCGTCGACCCGAAACCCTACTGCATTCCCGCGCACTTGTCGCGCGCGTCGGCGTCAGCGGCCCGCGCGTGCCCGCGCGCCCCGGCGGGACCGCGTCGACGCGCCGCGCGGCACCTCCGGGGCCGTGCCCGGGCCGCCGCCGCGAGCGAACAGGCGACGCACCAGCGCGCGCAGCCACAGGTGTGCGGGCTCGCGCTCCGCGGTCGCATGCCACACCATCTGCACGTCGTACTGCGGCGCGTCTCCGGGAAGCGCCCGCACGCGCACCGGCCATCGCGCCGCCATCGCGTGCGCGAAGCTCTGCGGCACGATCGCGAGCAGGTCGGTGGTCGTGACGAGTTCGGGCAGCGCAGCGTAGTGCCGCGCGTGCACGACGGTGCGCTCGGAGAGCTCGAGCGCGTCGAGCATGCGCTGCACGCTCTCGTGGTAGGTGGCGGTGGGCGAGGCGACGGCGAGGGACGAGGCGGCGAGCTGCCGTGCCGTCAGCACATCCCCCGCGGACCCGCCGGGCGGCCGCCAGTTCCGTGCGGTGACCGCCACGTAGCGCTCGTGGAACAGCGTCTCGCCGACCACGCCGCGGTGGGTCGTGGCGAGGATGCCGATCGCGAGGTCGACGTCGCGCGACTCGAGCGCCGCGCTCACCGCCTGCACGGGCACGCCGACGTTGTCGAGATGCGCATGCGGCGCCTCGCGCCGCAGCGCGGCGGCGAGCGGAGGCAGGAAGAGGATCTCCCCCAGGTCCGACATCGACAGCCGCCAGTGCACGCGATCGGTCGCCGGATCGAACGCGCCGGCCTCCGCCAGCGCGGCCTCGAGCGCGCGCAGGTGCGCGCCGACCTGAGGGACGATCCGCGCGGCCAGCCGTGTCGGATGAAGGCCCGAAGGCGACCGCACGAACAGCGCGTCGCCGAAGAACGCGCGAAGGCGCGCGAGCGCGTGGCTCACCGCCGGCTGCGACAGCGCGAGCTGGCGGCCGGCCGCGGTGACCGAGCCGCTCGCGTGGATCGCGGCGAGCACGCGCAGCAGGTTCAGGTCGAGCCGGCGGAAGTTCATGGTATGCACACGACGAATGGGCATGATTCTGACAATCGATTGGACGAATGCCAAGCCCCGGCCTAGATTTCCCGGAAGGACGCCCTCCGGGCCGGAACGCCGCCCGTGGCGCCGAGTCGAGGAAGGCGGGTCGCGGCCGCGGGCCGCAGGGAGCCGGCGGGCGTCCGGCGCGGGAGGAGGAACCGGTGCTCGAGATCGTCATCCAGGGCCGAGGCGGACAGGGCGCGCAGACGGCGGGCAACCTGCTGGCCGCGACCTTCTTCGCCGAAGGACGCCACGTGCAGAGTTTCGCGAGCTACGGCGGGGCGCGGCGCGGCACGCCGGTCTCCTCCTACATCCGGGTCGACGACCGGCCGGTGCGCGTGCGCTGCGACGTCGAGCGGGCCGACGCGATCCTCTGCTTCGACGCGACGCTGCTAGAGGGCCGGCTCCTCGCCGCGGCGCACGAGCGCACGCTGATCGTCGTGAACTCGGGGCGCTCGATCGGCGACTTCGCGCGCGCGCTGCCGGGGTACCGCGTGATCCCGGTCGACGCGATCGCGATCTCGCGCCGCGCCGGCCTGGGCCGCATCGTCAATTCGGCGCTGCTCGGCGCCTTCGCGCGCGCGATCGGCACGCCGCAGCTCGCCACGCTGGAACGCACGCTCGCCGAGCGCTCGCCCAAGCTCACGGCCGAGAACCTCGCCGCCTGCGTGGACGGTTACCGGACGGTCGACGCCCTGCTGTCCGACGAGGTCGCGGCATGAATGCCCCGATGAGGGAGCTCCCTCCCATCTGGACGACCGGCTCCACCGCGGCGATCCGGACCGGGACCTGGCGCGCGGCGCTGCCGCGCCACGTCCAGGCGCCTTCGCCGTGCCACCAGGCCTGCCCGGTCAACGGCGACGTCGCCGAATGGATCGGGCTCGCGCGCGAGCGCGACTTCCGCGGCGCGTGGGACGTGCTCGCGCGCCACAATCCGTTCCCGGCGATCGCCGGACGCATCTGCCACCACCCGTGCGAGACCGCGTGCAACCGCGTCGGCTACGACGAGCCGCTTTCGATCTGCAAGCTCGAGCGTCACGTCGGCGATCTAGCGATCGCGCGCGGCTGGACCTTCGAGGCGCCCGCGGTCGAGCGGCGCGAGCGGGTCGCGATCGTCGGAGGCGGGCCGTCGGGCCTCTCGGCGGCATACCAGCTCCGGCGGCTGGGCTATCGCGTGACGCTCGTCGAGGCGCGGGGCGATCTGGGCGGGCTGATGCGCTACGGCATCCCGTCGTACCGGCTCGGGCGCGACGTGCTCGACGCCGAGATCGCGCGCATCGTCGCCATGGGCGTCGACGTGCGGCTCGACGAGGCGACGGCGACGTCCGGGGCCTGGGAGGCGCTGCGCGCGGCGCACGATGCGATCTACGTCGCCACCGGCGCGCAGAAGCAGAAGCGCCTGCCCGCGCTGGACTACGGCAAGCCGTGGGTCGCCGACGGCGCCGCGTGGCTCGCGGCGGCCAATGCGGGCTCGCCGCCCGCTCTCGGCCGGCGCCTGGTCGTGATCGGCGGCGGCAGCGCCGCGCTCGACG
>CALDKM010000305.1:0-7910 GCA_937898875.1 uncultured Pseudomonadota bacterium
TCGCCGCCGCGCACCCCGCGCACGCGCGCCAGCGCGGCGTCGACCTCCGCGCGCTCCTCGGGCGACAGCAGGTCGCCGTCGCTCGCGAGCGCGGCGTCGGTCGCCATCGCGACGTGGTCGGCATCCACGCGCGCCTCGGCGAGCGCACGCGCCGTCATGTCGTCGGCCGCATGCTCGAACGAGTCGCGCAGCATCCGCGCGATCTCGTCGTCCGAGAGCCCGTAGGAAGGCTTGACGGCGATCGCGGCCTCGACGCCGGTGGTCTGCTCGCGTGCGGACACCGACAGGAGCCCGTCAGCGTCGACCTGGAACGACACCCGGACGCGCGCGGCGCCCGCCGCCATCGGCGGAATGCCGCGCAGCTCGAAGCGCGCGAGCGAGCGGCAATCGTCGACGCGCTCGCGCTCGCCCTGGACGACGTGGATCGCCATCGCGGTCTGCCCGTCGCGCCACGTCGTGAACTCCTGCGCGCGCGCCACCGGCAGCGTCGCGTTGCGCGGCACGATCTTCTCGGCGAGCCCGCCCATCGTCTCGAGACCGAGCGACAGCGGGATCACGTCGAGCAGCAGCCAGTCGTCGTCGCGCGCGCGGTTGCCGGCGAGCGCGTTCGCCTGCATCGCCGCGCCGAGCGCGACGACCTCGTCGGGGTTCAGGTTCGTGAGCGGCGCCTGGCCGAAGAACTCGCCGACCGCGCGGCGGATCTCGCGCATCCGCGTTGCGCCTCCGACCATCACGACCCCGTCGAGGTCGGTCGCCTTCAGGCCCGCGTCGCGCAGCGCGCGGCGAACCGGCGCGAGCGTCTTCTCGATGAGCGTGCGCGTGATCTCCGAGAACGTCGCCGCCGTGAGCGACAACTCGACGCGCTGGCCCGTCGACAGCATCGCGACGATCGGCGCGGCCTCGTGGCCGGTCAGCATCTCCTTGGCCTCGCGTGCGTGGAGCAGCAGCAGGCGCGAGTCCTCGGGCGACGGCGGCGGCACCTTCGCGGCCTCGAGAATCCAGCAGAAGACCCGGTGGTCGAAGTCGTCGCCGCCGAGCGCGGAGTCGCCATTGGTCGCGAGCACCTCGAACACGCCGCGCGTGAGCTTGAGGATCGAGATGTCGAACGTGCCGCCCCCGAGGTCGAACACCGCGTAGGTGCCCTCGACGCCGTGGTCCAGGCCGTACGCCACGGCGGCGGCGGTCGGCTCGTTCAGCAGGCGCAGCACCGGCAGCCCGGCCAGGCGCGCCGCGTCCTTCGTCGCCTGCCGCTGCGCGTCGTCGAAGTAGGCGGGCACCGTGACCACGGCCGCCTCGACCGGCCCGCCGAACGCGCGCTCGGCGCGCGCGCAAAGCGCGCGCAGGATGTCGGCGGACACCTCGACCGGCGACTTGTCGCCTGCGCGCGTCGACACGCGCACCATGCCGGGTGCGTCGACGAAGCGGTAGGGGAAGCGGCGCGCGTCGGCGAGATCGGCGAGCCCGCGTCCCATCATCCGCTTCACCGACACCAGCGTGTTCTGGGGGTCGCTCGTCTGCGCTCCGACCGCGTCGTAGCCGACGACGACGCCCGACGGGGCGTAGTGGACGATGGACGGCACGAGCGGTCGACCCTCGACGTCGGGGAGCACGATCGCGATGCCGTCGTCCCGTACCGTCGCGACGAGCGAGTTCGTGGTGCCGAGGTCGATGCCGATCGCGCGGCGGCGCGGCCTCGGGGCCGGCGCCTCGTCGGGCTCCGCGATCTGCATCAAAGCCATGTGTCTCCCTCCCCCAGGCTAGCCGCTACGCGCGATGACGTCCCCCCGGAGCGAGCTGCGCTCGTCCTCCCCCGGGGGGCATGACGACCTCGGGGCGGCCCTTCGGTCGTCAGGCGCGCCCCCTCTCCCGAAGGAGGGAGCACGGCGAGTCCGGGACGGCGCGGCGCGCCTGCGCTCCTCACCCCGCCGCCTCCTCGAGCATCGCGTCGACGTCGTCCGCGAGCTTCGACAGGAACCTGAGCTCGCGCACGTGGCCGCGCGCCTGCGCGTAGTCGCGATCCGTGTCGAGCAGCTTCGCGAGCGCGGACTCGGTCGCCGCGGCCTCGCCGTGAACCTCGTCCAGCAGCGCCTCGAGCGCGGATTCGTCGTGTGCGCCTGCGGCGAGCGAAGCGCGTTCGCGGCGTTCGAGCTGCCGCTCGAGGAAATCGAACTCGAGCGCGGTGTCCGTTTCTCCGAACGCTTCGATGCCTGCGAGCGACAGCAGGTAGCGCGCACGCTCGACCGGATCGGCGAGCGTGCGGTACGCCTCGTTCACGCGCGCGGCCGCCTGAAGCGAGAGCCTGCGCGACGCGTCGTCCGACGCGGAGTGGCGATCCGGATGCACGCTCCGCTGCAGCTCGCGATAGGATCCCTCGAGCGCCTTCGCGTCGATCGCGTAGCGGACGGGCAATCCGAAGAGCTCGAAGTGGTTGCGCGTGAAGTCGAGCACGGCGTGATCGCTGGGGCGAATTTCGGAACGGTGGGCCGGGGAATCGGGGAAAGGCACGCCGTCGGGCGTCGATGGCGCGCGGGCGACGCGTCGGCGCGAGAGCCGCGCAGGCGAGCCGCACGCCCGCGAACGTACGGCAAGCGCGCGCAGCGACGGTCGGCGCGGTCTCCCGCGTCGACTACACGTTGAAGGATTCGCCGCAGCCGCACTCGTCCTTGACGTTCGGATTGCGGAACTTGAACCCCTCGTTCAGCCCCTCGCGCGTGAAGTCGAGCTCGGTCCCCTCGAGGTACGGCAGGCTCTTCGGGTCGACGACGACGGTGACGCCGTGCGCCTCGAACGCGATGTCCTCTGCCTTCCTCTCGTCGGCGAACTCGATCTTGTACGCGAGGCCGGAGCAACCCGACGTGCGGACGCCCAGCCTCAACCCGATGCCCTTGCCCCGGCGGGACAGCTGCGACGCGACGTGCTTCGCCGCGCTCTCGGTGATCGTGATCGCCATCGTCATCCCGCCGCGAGCTTCTCGCCCGCCGGCGCCTCGGCCGTGCCCTGCTTCTTCCGGTAATCCTGGACGGCCGCCTTGATCGCGTCCTCGGCGAGGATGGAGCAGTGGATCTTCACCGGCGGCAGCGCGAGTTCCTCCGCGATCTCGGTGTTGCGGATCGACATCGCCTGGTCGAGCGTCTTGCCCTTGACCCACTCGGTCACGAGCGACGACGACGCGATCGCCGAGCCGCAGCCGTAGGTCTTGAACTTCGCGTCCTCGATCAGGCCGTCCTTGCCGACCTTGATCTGCAGCTTCATCACGTCGCCGCAAGCCGGCGCGCCGACCATGCCCGTGCCGACACCGTCCGCGTCCTTCGCGAACGAGCCGACGTTGCGCGGGTTCTCGTAGTGATCCAGTACCTTGTCGCTGTAAGCCATGATGTTCTCTCCAATGCCTCGACTGCTGCCCTTCCGTCAGTGGGCGGCCCACTGAACGCTGTTCAGGTCCACGCCCTCCTGATGCATCTCCCACAGCGGCGACAGCTCGCGCAGCTTCGCGACCTTGCGCTTGAGCAGCTCGACCGCGTAGTCGATCTCCTCGGGCGTCGTGAAGCGGCCCACGGTGAAGCGGATCGAGCTGTGAGCGAGCTCGTCGCTGCGTCCCAGCGCGCGCAGCACGTAGGACGGCTCGAGCGATGCCGACGTGCACGCCGACCCCGAAGACACCGCGACGTCCTTGATCGCCATGATCAGGCTCTCGCCCTCGACGAAGTTGAAGCTGACGTTCAGGTTGTGCGGCACGCGCCGCTCCATGTCGCCGTTGACGTATACCTCCTCGATCTGCGAGAGGCCCTTCCACAGCCGGTCGCGCAGCATCCGGATGCGCTCGCCTTCGGCCGCCATCTCCAGCCTGGCGATCCGGAACGCCTCGCCCATCCCGACGATCTGGTGCGTCGGGAGCGTGCCCGAGCGCATCCCGCGCTCGTGGCCGCCGCCGTGCATCTGCGCCTCGATGCGTACGCGCGGCTTGCGGCGAACGAACAGCGCGCCGACGCCCTTCGGCCCGTAGGTCTTGTGCGCCGAGAAGCTCATCAGGTCGACCTTGAGCGCCGCGAGGTCGATCGGCACCTTGCCGGTCGCCTGCGCTGCGTCGACGTGGAAGACGATGCCCCTCTTGCGGCAGACCTCCCCCATCGCCGGGATGTCCTGCACGACGCCGATCTCGTTGTTCACCAGCATGACCGACGCGACGATCGTGTCGGGGCGCAGCGCGGCCTCGAACGTCGCCAGCGGCACCAGCCCGTTGGCTTCGACGTCGAGGTACGTGACCTCGAAGCCCTCGCGCTCGAGCTCGCGCATCGTGTCGAGCGTCGCCTTGTGCTCGGTCTTGACCGTGACGAGATGCCTGCCCTTGTCCTTGTAGAAGTGCGCGGCGCCCTTGATCGCGAGGTTGATCGACTCGGTCGCGCCGGAGGTCCAGACGATCTCGCGCGGGTCGCAGTTGACGAGCGCTGCGACGTGGCCCCGCGCCTTCTCCACCGCCTCCTCCGACTCCCAGCCGTACGCGTGCGAGCGCGACGCCGGATTGCCGAAGTGTTCGGTGAGCCACGGGATCATCGCCTGGGCGACGCGCGGGTCGACCGGCGTGGTGGCCGAGTAGTCGAGGTAGATCGGAAGCTTCATGGTCGGTCGGCTCGCTCGGATCAGGCGGTTACGGGTTCGGTGGAACGGGGGCTCGGCGGGCGATGGTCGCGCATCACGACCGTCTCGCCCCGCGCGCGCGATTCCTGCTGGCGCACGAGCTCGGCGAGCGTCACGGACCGCAGGTAGGTGAAGATGTGCGCGTTGAGGCCCGACCACAATTCGTGCGTCATGCAGCGGTGGTCGTCGAGACAGTTCTCGAGGCCGCCGCACTGCGTGGCGTCGATCGGCTCGTCGACCGCGAGGATCACGTCGGCGACCGAGACCGTCTCCGCGCCGCGGGCGAGGTTGTAGCCGCCGCCGGGGCCTCGCACGCTGTCGACGAGGCCGTGCCGCCGGAGCTTGCCGAACAGCTGCTCGAGATAGGAAAGCGAGATCTTCTGGCGCTCCGAGACGGCCGACAGCGTGACCGGCCCGTGCTCTCCGTGCATCGCCACGTCGATCATGGCGGTCACCGCGAATCGACCTTTCGTAGTCAGGCGCATGGCGAAACCCTTGGTTCGTGCCCGAGCCGGCCCGGAAACCGGGCGGCGGGCGGATTATCCCTGCAGAGGTCCGGGGAATTGCCCCGAACAATCAACATCCTACTATTCCCGAATGATTTAGTCAACTATATTCGCCGCAAGTTCACTCGAGTGTCCGGTTGATCTGTTTCGGGTCGAATCCGTCGGCCACGGCACGGTCGTCGCCGCAGTCGACGCCCCCCGCCTTCAACTGCTCGACCAGGCGGTCGACGCGGGCATCGGTGGTCGCGGCGTGGTCCAGAAGCTTGTGGATCGCCTGGACGAGCGGGTCGTCGACGTCCTTGCCCATCGCGTAGGCCGAGAAACCGATCTTCGCCGCCTGGTTCTCCTGGCGTTCCGCGTCCTCGACCGAGTAGATCCGGGCAGGAATGCCCACGGCCGTCGCCCCGGACGGCACGTCGCGGACCACGACCGCGTTCGAGCCCACCTTGGCGCCGTCCCCGATCGTGATCGGACCCAGGATCTTGGCGCCCGCGCCGATGACGACGTTGCGCCCGAGGGTCGGATGCCGCTTGCCCTTGTTCCACGAGGTCCCGCCGAGCGTCACGCCGTGGTAGAGAGTCGTGTCGTCGCCGATCTCGGCGGTCTCGCCGATCACGATGCCCATTCCGTGATCGATGAACACGCGCCGCCCGATCGCCGCCCCCGGGTGGATCTCGATCCCGGTGAAGAAGCGCCCGACGTGCGAGATGAAACGCGCGAGCCATTTGAACCCGCGCCGCCACAGCGGGTTCGCAACCGCGCGGTGCCACGCCAGCGCATGCAGCCCGGGATAGCAGGTCAGCACCTCCCAGCGCGTGCGCGCCGCGGGATCGCGATCGAACACGACGGCGATGTCTTCCTTCAGTCGATCGAACATGGCGGCATTTTCACATTTCCGATCTATTTACTCAACTATTGGCCGTTCCTCGTTGATCCGGGTCAAGCGCCACGCGCGGAGCGCACGCCCGACGTCCCCCAAGCGCCGACCCTCGCTTGCTAGACTACGCGCGCCGCATCGTCACGACCGGCCGGGCACGTTCACCCGGACCGGCAATCGGGAGGAATCGCATGTCGCTCGTCCGCACGTTCGTCGTCGCCGCCTTCGCCGCGGCCGCGTTGCCCGCCTCCGCGCAGGAGGTCACCCTCAAGGTCCACCACTTCTGGCCACCGGGGGCGATGCCGCCGACCGCGCTGCTCGCGCCGTGGTGCGACAAGATCGCAAAGGATTCCGGCAATCGGCTCAAGTGCCAGATCTACCCGGCGATGCAGCTGGGTGGCACGCCGCCGCAACTGATCGACCAGGCGAAGGACGGAATCGCGGACATCGTCTTCACGCTGCCCGGCTACACGGCCGGACGCTTCCCGCTGATGGAGGTGTTCGAGCTCCCGTTCATGTCGGCGTCGGCCGAGGCGACGAGCCAGGCCGCCTGGGAATATTTCGACAAGTACGCGCGCAAGGAATTTCCCGGCATCCAGATGCTGTCGGTCAACGTGCACGACAACGGGTTCATCCACACGCGCGAGCGCCAGATCAGAACGATGGCGGACTTCAAGGGGCTCAAGATGCGGGCGCCGACGCGGCAGACCAACAAGCTCCTGGGCGCGCTCGGCGCCACGCCGGTCGCGATGCCGCTGCCGGCGCTGGCGGACGCGCTGTCGAAGGGCGTCGTCGACGGCTACCTGCTGCCGTGGGAAGTTATCCCGTCGATCAAGGCCCACGAGCTCACGAAGTTCCACACGGAGACCGACCCGAAGGCGCGCGCACTTTACACGGCCGTGTTCACGCTGGCGATGAACCAGGCGAAGTACGACGGCCTGCCCGCGGACCTGAAGAAGGTGATCGACGCGAACTCGGGCGTCGCGACCGCGAAGGCGTTCGGCCGCCAGTGGGACGCCTCGGCGCCGCCCGCGCGCAAGCTCGCCGTCGACCGCGGCAACACGTTCTACGTGATCCCCGCCCCGGAGCTCGCGAACTGGGAGAAGGCGACCGCGAACCTCGACGACGACTGGGCGAAGGACGTCACGGCGAAGGGGAACGACGGCAGGATGCTGCTCCAGGCGGCGCGCGACCTCATCAGGAAGTACGAAGGCGCGAAGTAGCAGCGACCCGCTCGCGACAGCGGCGCGGCGCGACCCGCGCCCACTTTCGCGAATCGCCCGATGGCCGAAACGCTGCTGCTGAAGCGCGTGCCGACCGACCCCGTCGGTCGCGTGCTGTACGCGCTTTCGCGGCTGTTCGCACTCGCGGGCGGGCTCGTGCTCGTCGCGCTCACGATCATGTCGCTCGTCTCGATCGCGGGACGGGCGCTCTTCTCGGCGCCACTGCCCGGCGACTACGAGCTGGTGCAGGTCGGCTGCGCGATCGCGGTCGCCGCGTTCCTGCCGCTGACGCAGATGCGGGGCGGCCACGTGCTCGTCGACTTCTTCACGGCGCACGCGGCGCCCTCCGTGCGGGCCGGCCTCGACACGCTGGGCGCCGCCCTGGTCGCCGTGTGCGCGGGGGTGCTCGCGTGGCGCCTCGCGGTCGGCGCCGCGTCGCTCGCGGAGGCCAACGACCAGACGACGATCCTCGCGCTCCCGACCTGGATCCCCGTCGCGATCATGGTTCCGTGCTTTGCGCTGTTCGCCGCGGCCGGCGTCTACACGGCATGGCGGCACTGGGCGCGGCGGCGCGAACCCGACGACGGCGAGCTTGCACTGCCGGCCAGCGAGCCATGAGCGCCGCCGGGCCGTCCCAAGGCGCTCGCCCCCCGGGGGGCGACTCGCGCA
>CALDKM010000306.1:0-10029 GCA_937898875.1 uncultured Pseudomonadota bacterium
CGCGAGGCCCGCGTCCTTCGTCCATGCGGCCTTCGCCGCGGCGGCGTCCTTCGGATAGGCGTCTAGCACCTTCTGCGCGGCCGCGGCGGCGTCGGCGTTGTTGTCGGCCTTCGCCTTCTCGACGGCATCGGCGAGAGCCTGCCGGCCGGCATCGAAGCTCCCCGGCAGCCCCTTCAGGTTGGCACTGGCGGCGTCCGCGCGCGCCTTGAAGATCCCGCGGACCTCCAGCTCCTTCGGGTCCTTGAGGAGCTGCTCCTCGCGCGCCGTCACCTTCTCGAGCACCTTCCCGTACACGAGCTGCGGCAGCGGGACGCCGGTGTGCTTCACCGACAGCCAGACGACCGGGATCATGTAGGCGATGATCAGGATGATGTACTGCGCGACCTGCGTCCAGGTCACCGCGCGCATCCCGCCCAGGAACGAGCACACGAGGATGCCGCCGATGCCGAGGAAGATCCCGTAGATGAACTCGACCCCGGTCAGCCGCGTCGTGATGATGCCAACGCCGTAGATCTGCGCGACCACGTAGGTGAACGAGCACAGGATCGCGGCGAGGATGCCGATCGTGCGCGGGATGTGGCCGCCGTAGCGCGCGCCGAGGAAGTCCGGGATCGTGAACTGGCCGAACTTGCGCAGGTACGGCGCCAGGAGCAGCGCGACGAGCACGTAGCCCCCGGTCCATCCCAGGATGAACGCGAGACCGCCGTAGCCGGTCAGGTACAGCGTGCCGGCCATCCCGATGAACGACGCCGCGCTCATCCAGTCCGCGCCGGTCGCCATGCCGTTGAACAGCGCAGGCACGCGCCGACCGGCCACGTAGTACTCGGCGGCGTCCGACGTCCGGCTCATCACGCCGATGCCGGCGTAGAGGCCGACCGTCGCGAGCAGGAAGATGTAGCCGATCCACTGGCGCGACATCCCCATCTGTTCGGCAATCGCCAGGAAGATCACGAACGCGATGAAGCCGCCCGTGTACCAGGTGTAGACCTTCTTCAGTTGCGACGTGAACGCCTTCTGCGTTCCTGCCGTGAAGACGTTGGTGGGTTCCGCTGGGCCGGCCATGTCAGTCCTCCTCCCCTTCGTGGACGTCGTAAGCCAGGTCCAGGTTGTTCATGTAGCGCGCATAGAACCAGATGATCAGCACGTAGATGATCAGCGATCCCTGCGCACCCATGTAGAACGCGAACGGCCAGCCGAAGAAATTGAACGACAGCTCGCGCGCGTAGTACCCGATGACGAAAGTGACCACGAACCAGATGAAAAGCAGCATGCCTGTGATACGGAGATTCTTGCTCCAGTATTCCAGGTGCTTCTCGGTCAACTGCATGGCAGGCTCCTCCTGACGAACGACGGTGAAAAACCGTGTTACTCCCCCTGGCTGAGGACCGGTGCGGGCGCTCTTCGCGGCGCCTCGTGCCGGCAGCGACCGGGTTGCCCGGCCGGCCACGATTCACGAGGGACGGCCCTGGTGAGGGCGATCCCGAGTTGTCACGCAGTATATAAACGGGATGCGCGCATGCGCAAGCGCCGTTTGATCGGAAAGGCCCCGGCGTCGACGCCGGAACGCCGCGGACGACGCCCAATTGTCGCCGAGCCGTCATTGCCGCGCCGCAACATCACAGTGTGGGCTAAGGACGCGGCGGCGCCCTGAGCCCCGTCTCGCGCGCGAGCTGCGCGGCGACCTTCGGTTCGAACCTGCCGAGGCGGTCGATGATCGCCTGCGTCTTGTCGAGCTTGCCGCGGTCGAACTGGACCCGGCCGAGCTGGTACCAGCCGTACGGGCTCATCGGCTGGAGCTTCGTGTTGCGTTCGAGCGGCGCGACCGCCTCGTCGAGGCGCTTGAGCGAGATCAGCGACAACGCCTTGCCGTACAGCGCGAGATCGTGTTCCGGCGCGATCGCGAGCGCGCGCTCGAACGCGTCGAGCGCCGCTTCGTGATCGTTCAGCTTCTGCAGCAGGAACGCGCGGTTGTAGTGCGCGTCGACGCTGTCGGGCGAGAGTTGCGCGACGCGGTCGAACCGCGCGAGGGCGTCGCGGAATCGCCCGTCGTTCGCCAGCTGGAACGCCATCGAGGCCAGCGCACGCACATCGTCCGGGTCGGCGGCCAGGATGCGCTCGTAACAGCGGACCGCCGGTGCCTTCAGCCCGAACACGAGCGACCAGGCCGCGACCTGCTGCCAGTACCATCGCTCGAGCCGGCCCATCGCCATCGGGCTCCTCAGCGGCCCTGGAGACACTCGGCGACCGCGAGGCCGTGACGGATGCACGTGTCGGCGATCGCGAACAGCACGGCGGCGTAGGCCACCGCCAGCAGGCCGAACGTCGCGAGCGGCACGTGCCGGTCGGCGACGAAGGGCGGCGTGATCCTGCGCACGAGCCACGTGAACGGCGACGACACGGTGCGCAGCACGCGGTGGAAGAAGTTCTGCTCCGGATCGGCACCCGTGGCGCGGATCAGGACCGACGCGATGCCCTGGCCGGCGAGCGCGAGCAGGCAGACCTCGAGCACCAGCTTGACGAGGCGCCAGACGAACAGTGACGTGGCGAGATCCTGCATGCGTAGGGGCAACCGGGCGACGGGTACGTGCGACGCGGTCCGCCCGGACCGCGTCGCGCTTTGTACCACAGCCGCGCGGCAACGCCCGCGCCGCCGCGTCAGATCGTCTGCTTCAGCTGGTCGAGGATCGCGGGATTCTCGAGCGTGGAGACGTCCTGCGTGATCGTCTCGCCCTTCGCGAGGGACCGCAGCAGACGGCGCATGATCTTGCCCGAGCGCGTCTTCGGGAGGTTGTCGCCGAAGCGGATTTCCTTCGGCTTCGCGATCGGGCCGATCTCCTTGCCGACCCAGTCGCGCAGCTCCTTCGCGATCTTCTCGGCTTCCGCGCCCTCGGGACGCGCCTGCTTCAGCACGACGAACGCGCAGACCGCCTCGCCCGTCAGGTCGTCCGGGCGGCCCACGACCGCGGCCTCGGCGACGTGCGGGTTCGCGACGAGCGCGGACTCGATCTCCATCGTGCCCAGGCGGTGGCCCGAGACGTTCAGCACGTCGTCGATGCGGCCCATGATCCAGAAGTACCCGTCGAGGTCGCAGTTCGCACCGTCGCCGGCGAGGTAGAGCTTGCCGCCCAGGTCCTCGGGGAAATAGCTCTTCCTGTATCGATCGGGATCGCCGTAGATCGTGCGGATCATCGCCGGCCACGGCCGCTTGATCACGAGGAAGCCGCCCTTGCCGAGGTCGACGTCGTTGCCGGTCTCGTCGACGATCGCGGCCATGATCCCCGGCAACGCCTTCGTGCACGAGCCCGGCTTGAGCGGTGTGGCGCCGGGCATCGGCGCGATCATGTGCGCGCCGGTCTCCGTCTGCCACCAGGTGTCCACGATCGGGCAGCGCGAGCCGCCGACCGTCGTGTAGTACCACATCCACGCTTCCGGATTGATCGGCTCGCCCACCGAACCCAGGAGCCGCAGGCTCGACAGGTCGAATTTCTTCGGGAGGTCGCCGCCCGCCTTGATGAGCGAGCGGATCGCGGTGGGCGCCGTGTAGAAGATCGAGACCTTGTGTCGCTGGATCATCTCCCAGAAGCGCGACGCCGACGGATAGGTCGGCACCCCCTCGAACATCACCTGCGTCGCGCCGACCGCGAGCGGGCCGTACGCGACGTACGAGTGCCCGGTGACCCAGCCCACGTCCGCCGTGCACCAGAACACGTCCGAATCCTTGATGTCGAACGTCCAGCGCATCGAGCAGATCGCCTGCAGCAGGTAGCCGCCCGTCGAGTGCTGCACGCCCTTGGGCTTCCCCGTCGAGCCCGACGTGTAGAGGACGAACAGCGGGTGCTCGGCGTCGACCCAGGTCGGCTCGCATTCCGTCGGCAGTCCCGTGACGAGGTCGTGCCACCAGAGGTCGCGCTTGGCGTTCCACGCGACCTGCCCGCCCGTGCGCCGGTAGACGACCACGCCCTCGATCGAGTCGCAGCCGCCCATCGCGAGCGCCTCGTCGACTGCGGGCTTGAGCGCGATCTCCTTGCCGCCGCGGAACTGGCCGTCCGCCGTGATCACGAGCTTCGCGCCCGCGTCGATGATGCGCTCGTTGACGCTCTTCGCCGAGAAGCCGCCGAACACGACCGAATGGATCGCGCCGATCCGCGCGCATCCCTGCATCGCGACGACCGCCTCGACCGACATCGGCAGGTAGACGAGCACGCGGTCGCCCTTGCGGATGCCGAGCTTCTTCAGCCCGTTCGCGAACTGGCAGACCCGCTGGTAGAGCTGCTTGTAGGTGACCTTCGTGACCGTGCCGTCGTCCGCCTCGAAGATGATCGCGGGGCGGTTCGGCTGCGTCAGCTGGTGCCGGTCGAGGCAGTTGTACGACGCGTTGAGGTGACCGTCCTCGAACCACTTGTAGAACGGCGCATTGGTCTCGTTCAGCACCTTCGTGAACGGCTTGTGCCACACGAGGTTGTCGCGCGCGAGCTGCGCCCAGTACCCCTCGTAGTCGTCGGCCGCGCGCGCGCACATCTCGTCGTAGTCGGCCTTCGACAGGTGCGCCTGCGCGACCCACTGGTCGTCGGGCACGAACAGGCGGTTTTCCTGCAGCACGGATTCGATCGTGGACATGCTTGCGGCCTCCTGGGGCGGGTCGTCGCGTCGCGCGCGAATGTTCGGGTGGGCCGGCCAGTCTACCGAAGCCGCGCGCGACGGCGCAACGCGGCGGCTTGACGCAGGACAAGACCCGTCCGCCGGACCTGGGCGGCCGGCGGTCGATATCTTATATAAGATATAAGATCAGCGGAATCCCCCGCGTCCCGACCGCGTCCCGCCCCGCGCCGGGGCGCGCCGGGTCGCCGGGCGTCCGGATGCTAGACTTGTTTGTTCGATCAATCGCTTATCTCGCCCATGGCCGTCCCCTCCCGCGACCCGCTCACGCTCGCCAATCCGAAGATGCGCCCGCTCCCGTACCTGATCTTCATGAGCCGGTGGCTGCAGCTGCCGCTCTACCTCGGACTCATCCTCGCGCAGGGCGTCTACGTCTGGCATTTCTGGGTCGAACTCATCCACCTGATCGAGGCCGCGCTGGGCAGCGAGGACGCCGTCCAGAAGATCGTCGCGGCGGTGACCCCGGTGGGCCAGACGGCCGCGCAGATGCAGGCGCCGTCCGAGACGGTGATCATGCTGGTGGTGCTCGGCCTGATCGACGTCGTGATGATCTCGAACCTGCTGATCATGGTGATCATCGGCGGATACGAGACGTTCGTTTCGCGCATGCGGCTCGAGGGCCACCCGGATCAGCCGGAATGGCTGTCGCACGTCAACGCGAGCGTGCTCAAGGTGAAGCTCGCGACCGCGATCATCGGCATCTCGTCGATCCACCTGCTCAAGACGTTCATCAACGCCGCCGCCTACGACGAGAAGACGCTCCTGTGGCAGACGGCGATCCACATCACGTTCCTGCTCTCGGCGCTGGCGGTTGCCGCGACCGACCGGCTGATGCCGCAGCCGAAGGCCCACGCCGCGCGGCACGCGCCCCTCGCCCAGGCGTCGCACGCCGATTCGCACTGATTCGGAGGCCCCGCCCATGCGAACGATCCGCCAGGACGACCTGATCGCCAGCGTCGCCGACGCGCTGCAGTACATCTCCTACTACCACCCGGTCGACTACATCGAGGCGCTCGGCGAGGCCTACGCCGCGGAGGCCGGCCCGGCGGCGAAGGACGCGATCGCGCAGATCCTCACGAACTCGCGCATGTGCGCGGAAGGCCACCGCCCGATCTGCCAGGACACCGGCATCGTGGCCGCGTTCGTCCGGATCGGCATGGACGTGCGCTGGGAAGGCGCGACGATGTCGGTCACCGACATGATCAACGAGGGCGTGCGGCGCGCGTACACGCACCCGGACAATCCGCTGCGCGCATCGGTCCTCGCCGACCCGGCCGGCCGGCGTGCGAACACGAAGGACAACACGCCCGCGGTCGTCCACTTCGATGTCGTGCCCGGCGACACCGTCGACGTCCGGATCGCGGCGAAGGGCGGCGGCAGCGAGAACAAGTCGAAGTTCACGATGCTCAATCCCTCCGATTCGATCGTCGACTGGGTGCTGAAGACGGTACCGACGATGGGCGCGGGATGGTGCCCGCCGGGCATGCTCGGCATCGGCATCGGCGGCACGGCCGAGAAGGCGATGGTGCTCGCCAAGGAAGCGCTGATGGAACCGATCGACATCCACGAGCTGAGGCGCCGCGGCCCGAAGAGCCGTATCGAGGAGCTTCGGCTGGAGCTCATGGACAAGGTCAACGCGCTCGGCATCGGCGCGCAGGGGCTGGGCGGACTCTCGACGGTGCTCGACGTCAAGATCCTCGACTACCCGACGCACGCCGCGAGCCTTCCGGTCGCGATGATCCCGAACTGCGCCGCGACGCGGCACGCGCACTTCACGCTCGACGGCTCCGGCGCGGCGAAGCTCGAGCCGCCGGACCTCGGGCGCTGGCCGAAGGTCGCGTGGTCGCCCGCGCCCGAATCGCGGCGCGTCGACCTCGACCGCCTGACGCCGGCCGAGGTCGCGTCGTGGAAACCGGGGGAGCGCCTCCTCCTCAACGGGAAGATGCTCACCGGCCGCGACGCGGCGCACAAGCGCATCGCCGACATGCTCGCGAAAGGCGAAAGGCTCCCGGTCGACTTCACGAACCGCGTCATCTACTACGTGGGCCCGGTCGATCCGGTGCGCGACGAGGTCGTCGGCCCCGCCGGCCCCACGACCTCGACGCGGATGGACAAGTTCACCGAGACGATGCTCGCGCGCACCGGCCTCATCGCGATGGTGGGCAAGGCCGAGCGCGGCCCCGTCGCGATCGACGCGATCCGCAAGCACCGCGCCGCGTACCTGATGGCGGTGGGGGGTGCCGCGTACCTCGTCGCCAAGGCGATTCGAGCCTCGCGCGTCGTAGCGTTCGCCGACCTCGGCATGGAAGCCATCTACGAGTTCGACGTCCGCGACATGCCGGTCACCGTCGCGGTCGACGCGAGCGGTGCGTCGGTGCACGAGTCCGGGCCGCGCGAGTGGCGCGCACGGATCGGGAAGATTCCGGTCGCCACCGCCTGAGCGGGACCGGCATCCGGAACCATGGCATGGGGGTTGCTCCGGTGTCCGGGTTCCGACGACACTGTGGCGCGGCTGCTGCGGACGGCGTCTGCCGTCGCCGCAGCCCTCCCGCTCCACGCGAACGCGATGCCGATTCCGATCCCTGTCCCGCCGATCACGGCACCGGCGCCTGAGCGCCGGCCCCGGGGATGAACGACCGGGCCTTCCCGGACCCGAACGAGGACGGCGCCCCGCGCCGCCTGCTGCGCCGAGCGCGCAAGCACGGCTCGGCGCTCGCGACGGAGACCGTCTCGCCGGTGAGCCTTCCGCCCGTGCGGCTCGGGCTGCTCACGAAGATCCAGGTCCTGGCGGTCGCGCTCGTCTTCGTGACGGCGCTGGCGATCACCGCCTACACGTTCTGGCGCGAATGGTCCGGCGGCGAGGACGACCTGCGCGCGCAGGCGCTCACGCTCTCGACGATGCTCGCCGAGGTCGTCGACGAGCCTCTCGCGGCAGGCGACCGGGAAGCGATCGAGGAGGTGATCTCGACGCTCGCGCCGGGCGCCAACATCGCCTACGTCGCGGTCCTCGACGCGAAGGGAGGCGTGCTGGCGGCCCGCCGCTATGCCGACCAGCTCGGCAGCGCGCCGATCCCGCCGCTCGCGGTCGCCCCGCCGTCGGCCACGTCGCTCATCGGCGCACAGCGGCGCACGATCGGCCAGGCGACGTACCTCGAGGTCGTCGCGCCGGTGCGGCCCGGAGGCTCGTTCGCGGCACGCACGACCGGGGCCGATCCGCCTGCGGCGGCCGGCCGGCCGATCGGCCACGTCCAGGTCGGCATGTCGTTCCAGCCGCAGGCGACCCGATTCCGGGCCTACGTCGCCGGTGCGCTGACCGTCGTCGGACTGGTGATGCTCGTCGCGATGGTCGCGTCGCTGCTGCTCACGCGCCGCCTCGTCGCGCCGATGCGCCGACTGATGCGCGCCGCGCGCGCGGTCGCGGGCGGCCGCCTCGACGTCTACGTGCCCACGCGCTCGCGCGACGAGCTGGGCCTCCTGACGCACACGTTCAACCACATGACGCAGCGCCTCTCCGAGTCGCAGGCGGAAGTCGTGAGCTACCAGCGTACGCTCGAGGACAAGGTCGCGCAGCGCACGCGCGAGCTCGAGATCGCGACGGCGCACGCGTACAAGCTCGCGCAGCACGACATCCTCACCGGCCTTCCGAACCGATCGCTTCTGAACCTGAGCCTGCGCCAGATCATCGCGGTCGCGCAGCGCGAGGGGACGCAGGTCGCCTGCCTGTTCCTCGACTTCGACCACTTCAAGCGGATCAACGACACGCTCGGCCACGATGCGGGCGACCAGCTCCTGCAGTCGATCGCGCAGAGGCTCGGAAGTGCGGTGCGCGAGTCGGACACCGTCGCGCGGCTGGGCGGCGACGAGTTCGTGCTCGTGCTGCCGGGCCTCGACCCGGCGCACGCGACGTTCGAGGTGATGACCGTCGTCCGCCGCGTGCGCGAGTCGTTCCTCGCGCCGTTCCGGGTCGCCGATCAGACGCCCACGCTCACCTGTTCGATCGGCGTGTCGATCTACCCGCTCGACGCGCAGGACCCGGCGACGCTGATCAAGCAGGCGGACACCGCGATGTACGCGGCGAAGGAGGCGGGCCGCAACGCGTACCGCTTCTACACGGCCGACATGAACGCGCGCGTGCAGCAGCGGCTGCAGATCGAGACCGACATGCGACGCGGCCTGATGGACGACGAGTTCTTCCTCGTCTACCAGCCGCAGGTCGACACGAGGACCGGCCGCGCGTTCGGCGTCGAGGCGCTGCTGCGCTGGCGCGATCCGGAGCGAGGCGTCATCGGCCCGGCCGAGTTCATCCCGATCGCCGAGGAATCCGGCATGATCCAGGCGCTCGGCGCCCGCGTGTTGCGCGACGCGTGCCGCCAGGTCGCGCTGTGGCACCGGTCCGGCATGCCGATGCGCCTGTCGGTCAACCTGTCGGTGCAGCAGCTGCAGCACGACAGCTGGCTCTCGATCGTCGAGGACGCGCTCGCGTCCTCCGGCCTCGCGCCCGGCGAGCTCGACCTCGAGATCACCGAGAGCGTGATCATCACGCATCCGGACAAGGCAGTGGCGACGCTCGTGCGGCTCAAGCAGATGGGCGTGTCGATCACCGTCGACGACTTCGGCACCGGGTACTCGTCGCTCTCCTACCTCGCGCGGCTGCCGATCCAGGGGCTCAAGATCGACCAGCGGTTCGTGCAGGGCATCGAGCGCAACCGCAACGACGAGACGATCACGCAGGCGATCATCGCGCTCTCGCACTCGCTGGGCTTGCGCTGCATCGCCGAGGGCGTCGAGTCGCGGGCGCAGATCGAGTTCCTGCGCCGCCACGGATGCGAGGAGGCACAGGGCTATCTGATCTGCCCGCCGCTCGAGGAGGCCGAACTGCGCGCATGGTGGGAGGCGCGCGCGAGCGAGCGTCCGGCGGCCGCGCAGCCGGAGCTCTGGCCGCCGGCGCTCTAGCCCGGCAGGTCGCCGGGCGTGTCGACGTCGCGCAGGATGCCCGGATCGTCGACGTCGACGCGCACGAGCTCGACGCCGCCGTGCGCGACGATCGAACGCGCGCCCTCGTCGCCCGAGAGCGCCATCAGCGCATCGCGATGCGCCGGCGAGAAGCCCACCGGATGGCCGCGCTGGCCGCGGTGCACGGGCGCGGCGATCGAGGCGCCGGCGGCGATCGCGTCGGCGACCGAGCGGATCGTCGCGGGCGCGATCCACGGCATGTCGGCGAGGCCGACGACCCAACCCTCGGCGTCGGCGGTCGCGGCGATGCCGCACGCGAGGCTCGCGCCCATCCCCTCGTCCGCCCGCGCGCAGTGCACGATCGTCGCGCCGGCCGCGGCGAGCGCGGACGCGAGCGTGTCGTCGCCGGGGCGCACGACC
>CALDKM010000307.1:0-9199 GCA_937898875.1 uncultured Pseudomonadota bacterium
TCATCACGAACTTCCCGTCCGATCGCCTGATCTCGTGCGGCCTGCCGCGCTGCGACGTGTTCTAGGCAGGCCGTCCCGCCCCCCAAGGATCGAGACGAACACGCCATGGCGCGAACCGAGGTCGCACTCGTCACCGGGTTCCTCGGCAGCGGCAAGACCACGCTGATCAACCGGCTGCTCTCGCAGCCCGGCATGGCGGACACGGCCGTGATCGTCAACGAGTTCGGGGAGATCGGCCTCGACCACGATCTCATCGCCGCCAGCGACGACGCCATCGTCCTGCTGCCCGGCGGCTGCCTGTGCTGTGCCGTGCGCGGCGACCTCGTGCGCACGCTCGACGATCTCCACCGGCGGCGCGCCGGCGGGACGCTGCCCGCCTTCGCCCGCGTGGTGATCGAGACGTCGGGGCTCGCGGACCCCGGCCCGGTGATCCAGGCGCTGCTCGCCGAACCCACGCTGCGCGCGCGCTACGCGCTCGGCAACGTCGTCGCGCTGGTCGATGCGGTGAACGGGCTGGCCACGCTGGAGGCGCACGTCGAGGCGCTGAAGCAGGCGGCCGTCGCCGATCGCATCGTCCTCACCAAGCTCGACCTCGCGCGTTCGACGCCGACGGCCGCGGCCGGCGCGGCGGTGCTGCGCGAGCGACTCGCGACGATCAACCCCGCCGCGGACGTGATCGACGTTTCGTCGGCACCGCCGGTGGAGACCGTGTTCGGCGCCCCCTCGTTCGACCGCACGCGCTCCGCGGCCGGCGTGGAGACCTGGCTCAAGTGGGACCGCTACCCGGGCCGCTCCCCCGCGGTCGGCGAGTCGAGCGAACCTCGGCACGACGCGCGCGTCCGCTCGTTCTGCATCGTGCGCGACGCGCCGTTCACGGAGGATGCGCTGCGCCTGTTCACCGAGGCGCTCGCGAAGAACGTCGGGCCGGACCTGCTGCGCGTCAAGGGCATCGTCGCCGTCGCCGAGCGCCCCGACACGCCGGCCGTGCTGCAGGGCGCGCAGGTGCTGCTGCACGAGGTCGCGTGGCTCGACGGGTGGCCGAGCGACGATCGACGCACGCGCCTCGTCTTCATCACCCTCACCCACACGCGCGAAGACATCGAGGCGCTGCTCGACGTCGCGCAGCGCTTCTCCACCGGCGCCGCTCGCGCGAGATCGTCGGCGCGGGTGCGCGCCTAGGCCCTGCCCCCACGCGCCGACCCAGGAACCAGGATGCCGACACTCACCGACCTCAAGCCAGCGACCCCGTGGCAGACCCTCGCCTCGACGGCGGACGACTGGGACGCCCTGGGCGCGCAGGAACTGCTGCGCATGCTCCATCACCTGCATCTGGTGCGCGCGTTCGAGGAGACCGTGCTCGAGCTCGACGGACAGGGACTGGTTCACGGCCCGGCGCATTCGAGCATCGGGCAGGACGGCGGCGCCGTGGCGGCCGTCGCGCCACTGCGTTCGAGCGACCAGGTGACCGGCTCGCACCGCGGCCACCACCAGTTCCTCGCCAAGGCGCTGCAGCACGTGGACCCGCGCGGCCACGATCCGCGTCGCGCGCCGATTCCGCCCGGCGTCGTCACGGTCCTGTACCGGACGCTCGCCGAGATCCTCGGCCTGGCTGACGGCTGGTGCAAGGGGCGCGGCGGATCGATGCACCTGCGCTGGGTCGAGGCCGGAGCGCTGGGCACGAACGCGATCGTCGGCGGCGGCGTGCCGCCGGCCAACGGCGTGGCCTGGGCGAAGAAGCGCCGCGGCCAGGGCGACGTCGTGTTCACGTTCTTCGGCGACGGCGGCGTGAACATCGGCGCGGTCCCCGAGTCGATGAACCTCGCGGCCCTCTGGTCGCTGCCGATCTGCTTCTTCATCGAGAACAACCAGTACGCGGTCGCCACCACGCTCGCCGAAGAGACGCGAGAGACGCGGCTGTCGTCGCGCGGGCTCGCCTACGGCATTCCCGCCTACCGGGTCGACGGCATGGACCCGGTGGCCGTCAGGCTCGCGAGCCAGCGCGCCGTCGACCACATGCGCGCGGGCAAGGGACCGGTGATCATCGAGGCGGAGGTCTATCGCTTCTTCCACCATGGCGGGGGGCTGCTCGGCAGCGCGTTCGGCTATCGGAGCAAGGAGGAAGAGGCGGCCTGGCGTGCCCGCGACCCGCTCGTCCGGCTGGCGAGCGAGATGACGTCCCGCCGCTGGCTGACCGACGAGGAGAATGCCGCGCTGCGCGACGCCGCGCAGGCGGCGATGCGCGGCGCCGCGGAGCGTCTCACCGAGATGCATGCGGACAAGCGCCGCATCGTCCCGTCCCTGTGGCCGAAGCCCGAGTTCCGGGACGAAGGCCTGCGCGGCGACCTGTCCGAATTCGCCGGCGCGCGCTTCGAGGAGCGCGAGAGTGCCAGCGGCAGGCTCGGCGAGATCAAGTACATCGACGCCGTCGCCGCGGTGATGGGACGACGCATGGAGCAGGACGAGCGCATCTTCTGCCTGGGCGAGGACATCCACCGGCTGAAGGGCGGCACCAACGGCGCAACGCGGGGCCTTGCGGCGCGGTTTCCCGACCGCATCATCCCGACGCCGATCGCCGAACAGGGATTCTCGGGACTGGCCGGCGGCGTGGCGATGGAAGGCACCTACCGGCCCGTCGTCGAGTTCATGTATCCCGATTTCGCGCTGGTCGCGGCCGACCAGATCTTCAACCAGATCGCCAAGGCGCGCCACATGTTCGGCGGCGAGACGCGCATGCCCATCGTCGTGCGCACCAAGTGCGCGATCGGCACCGGCTACGGCTCGCAGCATTCGATGGACCCGGCCGGGATGTACGCGATGTGGCCGGGATGGCGTATCGTCGCCCCGTCGACCCCGTTCGACTACGTGGGACTGATGAACAGCGCACTCCTGTGCGAGGACCCGGTGCTGGTGATCGAGCACGTCGCGCTCTACAACGCGAGCGGCGTCGGGCCGCTCGAGGACCTCGACTATTTCATTCCGCTGGGCAGGGCGAAGGTGGTCCGTCCCGGTACCGCGTTCACGGTCCTCGCCTACTCGGCGATGACGCCCCTCGCGATCCGGGCCGCCGACGAAATGGGCGTCGACGCCGAGGTGGTCGACCTGCGCTCGCTCGACCGCGCGGGCCTCGACTGGGAGACCATCGGCGCGAGCGTGCGCAAGACGAACAACGTCGTGATGCTCGAGCAGGGGCCGCTCACGGCTTCCTACGGCGCGATGGTCACCGACGAGGTGCAGCGGCGCTACTTCGACGACCTCGACCAGCCCGTCGTGCGCATCCACGGCGGGGAAGCCTCTCCCAGCGTGTCGAAGGTGCTGGAGCGCGCCGCCTTCGTCGGCCTCGAGGAGATCCGCGCCGGCTTCGCGCGCGTGCTCGCCGACGCGGGCCGCGCCCCCCCGCTCGGCCGGACCGCGTAGAGGGCCGGCCATGACGACACCACGCAAGGGCATGCCGGGGCTCGAGGGGACCGACCACATCGGCTTCACCGTGCCCGACCTCGACGAGGCGATCGACTTCTTCGTGAACGTCATCGGCTGCGAGCCGTTCTACGAGCTCGGGCCGTTCGCATCCGACGGCGACTGGATGCAGACGCACCTCAACGTGCATCCGCGCACCGTCATGAAGAAGCTCCGGTTCCTGCGCTGCCGCAACGGCGCGAACTTCGAAGTGTTCGAGTACGAGGCGCCCGGCCAGAACCGGCAGCAGCCGCTGAACAGCGACGTCGGCGGCCACCACCTCGCGTTCTACGTGGACGACATGGACGCCGCCGTCGCGTACCTGAAGTCGCACGGCGTCCGGGTGCTCGGCGAGCCGACCGTGCGAACGTCCGGCCCGAGCGGGGGCCAGACCTGGGTGTACTTCCTCGCCCCCTGGGGCATGCAGTTCGAACTGGTGAGCTTTCCCGGCGGCAAGCAGTACGAGCGGGAGACGGCCTCGAGGCTCTGGCATCCCGCGATCCGGGATTACGACGAGAGCCCATGCGAAGGGGGACCGGCGTGCCGATAGAGATCAGGATGCCGTCCGTCGCCCCGTCGATGACCGAGGGCGGCATCGCCCGCTGGGCGAAGCAGGTCGGAGAACCGGTCAGGCTCGGCGAGGTCCTGTTCGAGGTCGAGACGGACAAGGCGGTCGTCGAGGTGACGGCCCCCCAGGACGGCGTGCTCTCCGGCATCGTCGTTCCGGCGGGTGCGCAGGGCGTCCAGGTCGACGCGCTGATCGGGCTGCTCGCCGTGGCGGGCGAGGACCCGCGTTCGCCGGGCGCCCCGCCCGCGACAACACCGCCGCCGACGTCGGCGACCGCCACGACGGCCATCGAGGCGCACGCCATTGCGCCGACGCCGGCAGCCGCAACATCGCCCGCGCTCCCGTCACGAGATCCCGGCGCACGCGCGATCGCAAGCCCGCTGGCACGCCGCATCGCGAAGCAGCGCAACGTCGATCTCGCCCGGATCCGCGGCACCGGGCCGAACGGCCGCATCCTGAAGGCCGACGTGGAAGCCGCGGCGCTACCGGAGTCAATGCAGGAGCCTGCGCCGGCAACGCCCGGTCCCGTGTTCGAAGACGTACCCCACTCGAACGTGCGCCGCGTCATCGCGGAGCGCCTGTCGGAAGCGAAGCGCACGATCCCGCACTTCTACCTGACGATCGACTGCGACGTCGACGCACTGCTGGCCGCGCGCCGGCAGGCCAACGAGCACGTTCCCGGCCTGAAGCTCTCGGTGAACGACTTCGTCGTCAAGGCGGCGGCGCTCGCGCTGCGCAGGGTGCCGGCGGTGAACGCGGCCTGGATGGCGGACGCGATCCGGTACTTTCACGATGTGGACGTCGCCGTCGCGGTCGCCACGCCGGCCGGCCTGATCACGCCGATCGTGCGTCACGCCGACCGCAAGAGCATCGGCCGGATCTCCGAGGAGATGCGCGAGCTCGCGGGGCGCGCGAAGGCGGGCCGCCTGCGCCCGGAGGAGTTCCAGGGCGGCGGCTTCACGATCTCCAACCTCGGCATGCACGGCATCCGGCAGTTCTCGGCGATCGTCAATCCGCCCCAGGCCTGCATCCTCGCCGTGGGTGCGGCGGAGCAGCGGCCCGTCGTGCGCGACGGCGCGGTCGCCATCGCGACCCTGATGACCTGCACGCTGTCGATCGACCACCGCAGCGTGGACGGCGCGCTCGGCGCCGAGTTCCTCGGCGCGTTCAAGGCGCTCATCGAAGCGCCGGTCGCGCTCGTCATGTAGCGCACGGCGGCCGGGCGCGCGGCCCACCGTCTCCGCAGGTTTCGGCGCGCCATCAGCCGTATCGAACCGGATCGGCCATCGCAAAATGCGATCGTCGAACCGGAAGGCTCGTCGTGCCTCGTTCGGCAACGCACCCGCGCAGAGCGCTTGACGCGCGTCAAACCGCGTTTTGCCCGGGAAGACACAATGAAGCGCGGTGGCGAACGACGCGCCGCGTCGTATACGATGGTCGTTCGTCGCGCCGAGTGCAACGGCGATCGTCGCGCCGGCAGGGAACCTTGGCCCGGCCGGACCGGCGCATTCCCCAGGTCAGCAGGAGACGGCGATCGTGAACAGACTCTGGCTCGAGAACTATCCCCCCGGGATTCCCGCCGAGATCGACCCGGACCGGTACCGCTCGGTCCCGGACCTGCTCGAGAAGAGCGTCGTCAAGTTCGCCGGCAAGCCGGCCTTCCACAACCTCGGCCACAGCCTGACCTATGCCGAGCTGGATCGACTGTCGCGCGACTTCGCCGCCTTCCTTCAGGGCCTGCCGGGATTGGTCAAGGGCGAGCGCGTCGCCATCATGGCGCCGAACCTGCTCCAATACCCGGTCGCGCTGTTCGGCATCCTGCGCGCTGGCATGGTCGTGGTGAACGTCAACCCGCTCTACACGCCGCGGGAGCTCGAGCACCAGCTGAAGGACTCGGGCGCCAAGGCCATCGTCATCGTCGAGAACTTCGCCGGGATTCTGCAGCAGGTGATCGGGAGCACGCCGGTCCGGCACGTGATCACCACCCAGGTCGGCGACATGCTGCCGCGGCCGAAGCGCTGGATCGTCAACCTGGTCCTCAAGAAGGTGAAGAAGATGGTGCCGGCGTGGCGGATCGACGGCGCCATCCGTTTCCGGAAGGCGCTCGCGCGCGGCGCGGCAGCCGCGCTCGAGCCGGTCGACGTGACGCGCGAGGACATCGCCTTCCTGCAATACACCGGCGGCACCACCGGCGTGTCGAAGGGCGCGATGCTGACCCACCGGAACATCCTCGCGAACATGGAGCAGACCGGTGCGTGGATATCGACGAGCTTCCGGGAAGGCGCCGACATCGCGATCGCGCCGTTGCCCCTCTACCACATCTTCTGCCTGACCGCGACGCTGTCGTTCATGAAGTGGGGCGCGCTCAACGTGCTCGTCACCAACCCCCGCGACCTGCCGGCGCTGGTCAAGGAGCTCGGACGGTGGAAGTGGACCATCATGACCGGCGTCAATACGCTGTTCAACGGCCTGCTCAACACCCCCGGTTTCGACAAGCTCGACTTTTCCTCGCTGAAGGCGGTGATAGGCGGCGGCGCTGCCGTGCAGGAGGCGGTGGCGAAGCGCTGGCAGCAGGTGACCGGGCATTACCTCACCGAAGGCTACGGCCTGACCGAGGCCTCGCCCGTCGTCTGCGCCAATCCGATAGGAAGGCCCTGGAACGGGTCCATCGGCATTCCCTACCCGTCGACCGAGCTGTCGATCCGCGACGAGGCCTTCAACGAGCTTCCGCCCTGGACCGGCGCAGGCGACATCGAGAAGCACACGGGCGAGATCTGCGTCCGCGGCCCGCAGGTGATGAAGGGCTACTGGAACAACGCTGCGGAAACGGCCAAGGTGATGCAGGACGGATGGCTGAAGACCGGCGACATCGGTCACATGGATGCGACCGGCCAGTTCACGATCACCGACCGCAAGAAGGACATGATCCTGGTGTCCGGCTTCAACGTGTATCCGAGCGAGATCGAAGGCGTGGTCATGACGCTTCCCGGCGTGCTCGAATGCGGAGTCGTGGGCATCCCCGACGCGAAGACGGGCGAGGCGGTGAAGGTGGTGATCGTCCGGAAAGACCCGACGCTCGCGAAGGAGGCGGTGCTCGCGCACTGCAAGGCGCACCTCACCGGCTACAAGCTGCCGCGCCACGTCGAGTTCCGCGACGCCCTTCCGAAGACGCCGATCGGGAAGGTCCTGCGGCGGGAGCTGCGCGACGCGCCGAAGGTCTAGCGTCGCGCCTCGCGGATCATGTTGCGCGCGATGACGAGCTGCTGGATCTGGCTCGTGCCTTCGTAGAGGCGGAACAGGCGCACGTCGCGGTAGAAGCGCTCGATGCCGTGGTCGGCGACGTAGCCGGAGCCGCCGAGGATCTGCACCGCGCGGTCGGCGACGCGGCCGCACATCTCGGACGCGAAGAGCTTGCAGCACGACGCCTCGGTCGAGACGCTCTCGCCGTCGTCGCGCCGCCGCGCCGCGTCCATCACCATGCACTGCGCGGCGTAGATCTCCATCCTGCTGTCGGCGAGCATCGCCTGCACGAGCTGGAACTCCGCGATCGGCTGGCCGAACTGCCTGCGCTCCAGCGCATAGGCGAGGGCGTCGTCCAGGATGCGCTGCGCGACGCCCACGCAGGCGGCGGCGATGTGGATGCGTCCCTTGTCCAGCACCTTCATCGCCGTCCTGAAGCCCTGCCCTTCCGTGAGACCGATCAGGTTGGCGGCGGGGACGCGGCAGCCCTCGAAGACGACGTCGCAGGTGTGCGCGCCCCGGTGCCCCATCTTCCGGTCGGGCTTGCCGAGGACGATGCCGGGCGAATTCGCGTCGACGATGAACGCCGACACGCCGCCCGCTCCCCTGTCGGCGGGATTCGTGCGCGCCATCAGCGTGAAGACGCCCGCCTGAGGCGCGTTGGTGATGAAGCGTTTCGTTCCGTCGACGACGTAGTGGTCGCCCGCGGCGTCCACGCCCCTGATCGCGGTCGTGCGCAGCGACGCGGCGTCCGACCCGGCTTCCGGCTCCGTCAGCGCGAACGACGCGATCAGCTCGCCGCTCGCGAGCCGCGGCAGGTAGGCGGCCTTCTGCTCGTCGGTCCCGTCCATCAGGATCCCCTGCGAGCCGATGCCCACCGTGGTGCCGATCACCGATCGGAAGGCAGGCGAGGTCTTCGAGAGCTCGACGACCACCTGCACCTCCTCCTCCATCGTAAGGCCGAGTCCGCCGTACTCCTCGGGGATCGTCAGGCCGAACAGCCCGAGCTGCCGCATCCCGTCGACGATCTGCGGCGGGATGCCGTCGGTCTCCGCGACCTCGTTTTCCGCGGGGACGAGGCGCTCGCGCACGAAACGCCTCACGCTGTCGAGCAGCGCGTTCAGGAGGTCGGGGTCGCGGATCATGCTCGAGCCGCTTTCGGCCGCGGCCGGGCATCGCCCGGCGCCTCCGGCGTCAGCGGTACTGGCGCAGATAGTTCCATTCGAACCCGCGCTTGGCCCAGTGGAACAGGCGGGACGACGGCAGCAGCCAGTTGCGCTCGGGCGTGCGCCAGATCGGCGTGCCGTGGCCGATGGCGTCGACGATGCAGATCAGCTCGACCTTGAACGTCGCGCTCGCGGGCCGGCCCTGCACGTCGCCCAGCAGGTTGGCCGCGGCCGCCGCGGCCTGCAGGTCGGCCATGTGCGCCTGCTTGGGCATCCAGTCGGGGCCGGGGAAGCTGCCGGAATCGCCCGCCACGTAGATGCGCTCGCGCCCCGGCACGCGACAGTGCGCATCGGCCTCAAGCAGGCCGCCCGGCGAGCGCGGCAGGTCGGTGGCGTCGAACCAGGCGTTGCCGGTCATGCCGGGCATGAACAGGATCAGGTCGGCGGCGAACTCGCCCCCTTCCGTGACCACCTTGTCCGCATCGAAGCGCTTGAGCTTGTGGCCCAGGTGGGTGCGTATGCCGCGGCGCGCCATCTCGTCCAGCAGGTGCCTCACCGCCTTCGGCCCCAGCCGGTTGCCGGGCTCGCTGGACGGATTGAAGAACACGATCTCGAAGCGCCCGCGCCGGCCTTCGCGCCTGAGCTGCTCGTCGATGCCGAACAGGAACTCGAACATCGGCCCGCCGCGCACCGCGGTGGGCTCGTTCGGGTTGCCGGCAAAGCCCACCGCGATGGTGCCGCCGGTCATCGCGCGCAGCCGGTCGCGGATGCG
>CALDKM010000308.1:0-2318 GCA_937898875.1 uncultured Pseudomonadota bacterium
CGGTGCGCTCGCCGGCGCCGGCGCCGAGGTGTCCGAGGTCGCGACGATCGGGGCGGACCGGGCCGAGGTGCGCCGCGCCGAGTTCGCGTCGCCCGACGACGAGCTCCTGGCCGCGCTCGCGTGGGCGCGCCGCGAAGTCGAATCGGCGCCAGGCGCGAAGGTCGGGATCGTCGTACCCGATCTCGCGCAGCGACTCGCCACCGTGCGTGCGCGCGCCCGGGACGTGCTGGGTGCGCCGGCCGGGGCCGAGGCGACCTCGCAGTCCTGGAACGTCTCGCTCGGCGATCCGATCGGCGCGGCACCGATCGCCGGCACCGCGATCGATCTGCTGACGCTCGCGTGGTCGTCGCTGCCGGCGGGTCGTGCGGCGGCGCTCCTGCGTTCGGCGTTCCTGCCCGGCGCATGCGCGGAAGCATTGCGGTCGCGCAGCAGGGTCGAGCGTCTCTGGCTCGCGGGCGGCGTGGACCGCGTGCGGATCGCGGATGCGATCGCCGGGGTGCAGCGATTCGACGCGACGCTGGGCGATCGGCTCGCCGCGGCGCGGGCGGTTTCGTCGCGCGTGCGGCGAGCGACGAGGCATGGCTGGATCGATGCGTGGCGCGAAGCGCTGCGCGCGGCCGGGTGGCCCGGCGACGGCACGCTCGCGAGCGCCGAGCACCAGGCCGTGGGTGCTTTCGACGGGGTGCTCGCGGCGTTCGCCGCGCTCGACGCCGCGGCGGGCGCGGGCGGCGACGTTTCCGCGGACGATGCGCTGTCGACGCTCGCCGGGATCGCGATGGCGACGCCGTTCCAGCCGGAGTCGCCGGCGGCCCCGATCCAGATCCTGGGCCTCCTGGAAGCGATCGGCCTCCCGTTCGACGCGATCTGGGTCGCGGGCATGAGCGACGCGACGTGGCCGCGCCCGACGCGCCCGCATCCGTTGCTTCCGATCCGCTGGCAGCGCGAGCGCGGCGTTCCCCGCAGCGACGCGGGGCGCGAGCTCGCGTGGGCGCGCGAGGTCACCTCCTGGTTGCGGCGCGCCGCGAAGGTCGTCGTCGCGAGCCACGCGACGACCGGGCGCGAGGGTCCGGCGATCCATTCGGCGCTGTTCGCGGACGCGCAGCCGACCGCGATCGAGGTTCCGGTCTCGTTCGCTCGCCGGATGTTCGATGCGCGGCCCGTCCGGGAGCGCATCGCGGATCCGGTCGCACCGCCCCTCAAGCCGGACGAACGGCACAGCAGGGGCTACAACGTCATCGAGGCGCAGAGCGCCTGCCCGTTCAAGGCGGTCGCGGAGCGGCGCTGGCGTGCGGATCCCTGGCCGACGGCCTCGGTGGGCCTAACGGCGCTGGAGCGCGGCAACCTCGTTCACGAGGCGCTGGCCGCGTTCTGGAAGGAGGCGCGCGACCACGCCTCGCTCGTCGCGCTCGCGCGCGACGCGGCGAGGTACTCGGCGGCATGCGCCCGCGCGGCGGAGAAGGCGATCGCGACGATCGACGAGGGACGCTGGCGCCGCGTGCCGCCGCTCGTCCGCTCGATCGAGGCCGGACGGCTCGCCGCGCTCGTCGAGGGCTGGCTCGACGCCGTGGAGCGCCCGCGCGCACCGTTCACGGTCGCGCACGTCGAGCACCGGGAGCGGCTCGCGCTGGGGGCGCTCGAGCTCGACCTGCGGCTCGACCGCATCGACGAGCTCGCCGACGGAGGTGTCGCGATCGTCGACTACAAGACCGGTCGCGTCGGGTCGACGAGGCGCTGGACCGCCGATCGCCCCGAGGCGACGCAACTCGCGCTCTACACGCTCGCGCGGCGTGCCGCCCATCCGGAGTCGGGCGTGCGAGCCGCGGTGCTGGGGCAGGTGCGCCGCGGCGAGTACAAGGCGGTGGGACTCTATGCCGACGAGGCCGCGAGCTGGCGCGGCGTGCCGGCGGGCGGGTCGGTCGTCGACTGGCCGCTCCACGAAGCCCGCTGGGGCGAGCTGATGCAACGACTCGCCGACGAGTTCCTACGCGGCGAGGCGGCCGTCGCGCCGCGCGACGCGGCGACGTGCCGCTACTGCGCGCGGCAGGCGCTGTGCCGCGTCGGCGACGTCCCGGAGCTCGAGGACGACGAGGAGACGGGCGAATGAGCCGCACCGGCGGCGTTCGCCTCGCCGAGGACGCCGCGGCCCGCGAGCGGGCGCTCGACGTCACGCGTTCGTTCCTCGTGCAGGCGCCGGCGGGTTCGGGCAAGACCGAGCTCCTGATCCAGCGGCTGCTCGCGCTGCTCCGCGGCGTCGAGGCGCCCGAGCGCGTGCTCGCGATCACCTTCACGCGCAAGGCCGCCGGCGAGATGCGCGACCG
>CALDKM010000309.1:0-2642 GCA_937898875.1 uncultured Pseudomonadota bacterium
CGTCGTGCCGGCGCCGGATGCGGGCGCAGCGGGCGTCGGGGGCGCCGCCGCCACCGTCGCGAACGTCGCGGCGCCCGGCAACACCGACTCGACGATCACCTCGCCGCTTCCGCGCTGGGCGATGCCCAGGCGATGCGCGGCCGCGTAGGACAGGTCGATCAGGCGCCCGTGCAGGAACGGGCCGCGATCGTTCACCCGGACGATCACCGACTTGCCGGTCGCGACGCTGGTGACGCGCGCGTACGACGGCAACGGCAGCGTCGGATGCGCCGCGGTCATCGCGTACATGTCGTAGACCTCGCCGGTCGACGTGCGCTGGCCGTGGAACTTGCGGCCGTACCACGACGCGACGCCCTGCTCGCGGTACGGGCCGAGCGACGTCGCGGGCACGTACTCGCGCCCCAGCACCACGTAGGGACGGTTCGCGAACCGGTGCAGCGGCTCGGCCCGCGGCACCGCGTCGGGAATCGCGTCGAGACCGTCGGGCGGATTCGCAGGGGGGCCGTCGTCGGAGTAGTACTTCGACGACGGCGTCGGCGCGGACGGCGGCGCGGCACGCTCGCGCGGCGGCGACACGGTCCCGCACGCGGCGGCGATCGCGACGATGGCAGCCACGGCGGCGCGCCGTGCGATCGCGGAGGCGGCGTGCGATCCCATCGGGGGCGTAGCATACCGGCTCGCCGCGTCGCGCGCGACCGTTCCGCCACGACGCGAGATCCGATGACCACGCACCTGTTCGCCTTCAATCCTTCGATCTGGAGCTGGCCGTCGCTCGCCGACGACATTCGCAGGCTCGCGCGGCGCGGGCACTTCGACACCGAGTGGTCGTGCGGCCGCTTCAGGCACATCGAGCCGGGAAGCCGGGCGTTCCTCGTACGCCTCGGCGTCCCGCCGAAGGGACTCATCGGCTCGGGCGTCGTGATGACGGCGCCCGCCGAAGGTCCGCACTGGATCGAGGCGAAGAAAGCGGCGGGAGTGCCCGCGCGCTACGTGGTGCTGCGTCTCGACCGCCTGTTCGACCGGCCCCTCATCGGTTTCGACGAGCTCGACGTTCCGCCGTGGCGTCGTTTCCGATGGGCCGTGCGCGCGTCGGGCACGCGGCTGCCGTCCGCGCTCGCCGACGCGCTCGAGCCCTGGTGGGCGGAGCGCGTGTCCGCCGCGACCCGTTCGCGCGCCGCGCCCGGATCGCCGGCGAAGCGCGGCCGCTAGAATCCGATACGTCATGACCGGGACGATCCACCCGCAGGTCGGCGACACGCACGATGCGAACGGTCCCGTCGGCCGTCCGATCCCCGAGACGCACCCGAACCGGCTGCTCGCCGTCGCGCAGCTGCACGGCGTGGCGCCGCCGAAGCGGGAGACGATCTCGCTCCTGGAGATCGGGTGCGGCGACGGCGGGAACCTCGTGCCGATGGCGGCCTCCTATCCGCGGGGCAGGTTCGTCGGAATCGATCTCTCGGAGCGGCGCCTGGCCGACGCGCGTGCCCTGGCCGGCGGCACGGGCACGTCGAACGCGACGTTCCTCGAAGCCGACGTGCGGGCGATCCCCCCGCAGGACCGCCGCTACGACGTCGTGGTCGCGCACGGCTTCTATTCGCGGGTGGCGCCCGAGGTGCGCGACGGCATGCTCCGCACGGTCGCGCTGCACCTCGCGCCCGGCGGCGTCGCTTACGTCGACTACGACCTCCTGCCGGAGGGCTGGATCGGCCGCATCGGCCGGGATGCGATGCAGTTCCACGTGCGTGCAACGGCCGACCCGGTCGAGCGCATCGCGCGAGCGAAGGAATTCATCGCGCTGCTGGCCGGCGCGTGGCGCGACCAGGGCGGAGCGGCGGCGGCCGTCGCCCTGCGCTTCGCGCACGAAGCCGGGCGCGACGACGGCGACGTCCAGCGCGACGACCTCGCACAGGTGAACGAACCGGTCTACTACTCGGCGTTCGCAAGCCACGCGGCCCGGCATCGACTGACGATCGCCGCGGACGTCGATCCGGGCACGCGCAGCCACGGCAGCGCGAGCGCGGCCCTGCGCGACCGGCTGGCGGCGCGCGATCCGATCGCGCGCGAGCAGATGCTCGACTTCGTGCACCTCCGGCAGGGCCGACAGTCGCTCCTCGTGCACGCCGGTGCCGGCCATCCCGGAACGCGCGACGCGCGACAGGTCGCCGGGCTCCACTTCGCGGCGACGATGGCCTGGATGCGCCAACGTCTCGCCGGCGACGCAACGCCCGATCCCGTCGGCGACCTGCTGGCCGCCCGGTTTCCCGCCTCGGTTCCCGGCAGGGAGCTCGTCGACGCGCTCGCGTCGCAGGGCGTCGCCGCGGACGCCGCGCCCGGACGCGTTCTCGACGCGTGGACCCGCGGCATGGCCGATCCCTACGTCGACGCGCTCGCCGTCGCGACGCGGCCGACGGCACGCCCCCGCGCGGGCGCGGTCGCCCGATGGCAGGCTACGCGCGGCACGCTCGTCACCAACCTCCGGCACGTCAGCGTGCGGCTCGCCGACGACCTCGCGCGCGCGGTCCTGCCGCTGTGCGACGGCACGCGATCGGCGGCGGACCTCGCCGTCGCGACCCGCAGCGCCTTGCCGGCGGCGGAAGCCTCGCAACCGCAGGCCGCCGTCGAGCGCCGCCTCGCGCAGTTCG
>CALDKM010000310.1:0-8213 GCA_937898875.1 uncultured Pseudomonadota bacterium
GCCATCGGGGCCGCGGGTCTCGAGGCGCATCGGGCCGATGCGCGCGCGTTCCTCGGCCGAGAGACCCGTCGCTTCGACGTGGTCTTCCTCGATCCTCCGTTCGCCGAGGATCCCTGGGCGTGGCTCCTGCCCGCCTGCGCGGCGCGCCTCGCCGAGGGCGGCGCGATCTACGCCGAAGCGCGACACCCGCTCACCCCACCGCCTGGGCTCGAAATCGTCCGGGCGGGACGCGCCGGGCAGGTGCATTATCATCTGCTCGCGCCATGCTGACCGTCGTCTATCCCGGCACGTTCGACCCGTTCACCCGCGGCCACGAGGACCTCGTGCGGCGCGCTGCGCGCCTGTTCGACCGCGTCGTCGTCGGCATCGCGGCCTCCGAGGCGAAGCGGCCGATGTTCGAGCTGGACGAGCGCATCGCGATGGCGCGCGAGGTGCTCGCCGACCTGCCCAACGCCACCGTCACGGGTTTCTCGTCGCTGCTGATGGCGTTCGTGCACGACCAGGGCGCGCGGGCGATCCTGCGGGGGCTGCGCGCGGTGTCGGACTTCGAGTACGAGTTCCAGATGGCGGGCATGAACCGCCGTCTGTGGCCCGAGGTCGAGACGCTCTTCCTCACGCCGTCGGAGCAGTACATGTTCGTGTCGGCGACGATCGTGCGCGAGATCGCGCGCTTCGGAGGCAACGTCGGGGATTTCGTGCACCCGTCGGTCGCCGCGAGGCTCAGGGCGAAGTCCGGGGGCTGACGTGGCCCTGATGATCACCGACGAGTGCATCAACTGCGACGTCTGCGAGCCCGAGTGCCCGAACCAGGCGATCTCGCAGGGGCCCGAGATCTACGTGATCGACCCGGCGCGCTGCACCGAGTGCGTCGGCCACTACGACGTGCCGCAGTGCCGCGAGGTGTGCCCGGTCGACTGCATTCCGGTCGACCCCGCGTACGTCGAATCGAAGGCCGGGCTGCGCCTCAAGTACGAAGGGCTGATGAAGGCGAAGGCCGCGACGGCGGGTGCCGCGGCCTCCTCGGGCGGTTGAGGCAAGGCGGGGCGCGGCGACGCCGCTAAGCGTTCGCCGCCAGCGGCAGCTCGTCCTGGCCGTGGACGAGCGCCTCGATTCCCGCGACGCGAGCCTCGAGCGCGCGGGCCTGCGCGTCCAGCGCCTCGCCCTGGGCCACGAGCTCGGCGACGCGCTCCTCGAGCTCGTCGCTCGCGCGGTGGATGCGCTTGATGCTCTCGAGCCTGCGCCTGAGCTGCAACTGGTGCTCGCGCACCTGCGTCTCGAGCGGCGACATGACCGACTTGAGCCACGCGTCGACGTCGCGGTTCGCGATGTCGTAGAGGTGACGGACGCGCGACGCGACGGTCTCGAAGAAGCGCTTCATCAGCGGGAACTTGGCCTTGCTCGCCATGTTCCACAGCGTGTTGATGTGCTGCTGATAGGCACGCTCGAGCCGTTCGACCTCCTTCACGTACTTGAGCACCGAGAACGGCGGCGGCGAGAACGGCTCGAGGTTGTGCTCCTTCGCGAAGCGCGCGTACATCGCCCCCATCATCTCGTGGATCTCGCCCGACTTCCGGGCGGCCGCGTCCAGGTCGGCGCGGATCTGGGCGAAGAAGTCGTTCATCGCGCCGCGCACGCCCTTCGTGAACAGGCTCGCCTCGATCGCCCGGCGCGTGCGTCCCGCGTTGGCGCGCAGCTGGTCGAGTCCGATCAGGTCGTAGAGCGCGGTCGTGTGCTGGGTGAACACCGTGCGCAGAGCCGAGAAGCGCGCGAGCCCGCGCTCGAACACCGCCTTCTCCTCGCGCACGCGATGCATCATGTGCTCGACCACGTCCTGGTTCTTCCCGCGCAGCGCCGTGAGCTCGGCGAGCTGCTCGGCGACGCCCGCGCCGCGGGCGTCGAGGATCGCACGGATGCCCGCGACGAGCGTCCGGACCTCCGCGAGCGCCGCGCCGCCGACGATGTCGCGTTTCGCCGGCACGAGCTTGCCCGACAGCGCGCTCTCGAGGCGGGGGAGGCGACTCCTCGCGAGCAGCGCGTCGTCGCCGTTGATCTTGGCGAGCAGCGCCTTCTGCGCCGACACCGGGAACACCTGCTCCGGCGGCACCGCGAGCGTCTCGGCGCTCGCGCGCGACTGCCGCGCGATCTCCGCCTCGATCTCCGCGGCGGACTTCATCTCGTCCCACAGGCCGTCGATCTTGTTCAGGATCACGAGCCTGCCCGCCTGCGTCGCGGGATCGGCGCCGGCGAGGTGCTCGTTCCAGACTTCGAGGTCGGTCTTCGTGACGCCCGTGTCCGCCGCCAGGATGAACAGCACCGCGTGCGCGCTCGGAAGCAGCGAGAGCGTGAGCTCCGGCTCGGTGCCGATCGCGTTCAGCCCCGGCGTGTCGAGGATCACGAGCCCCTGCTTGAGCAGCGGATGGGGGAAGTTGATCACCGCGTGCCGCCAGCAAGGGATGTCGACGCTGCCGTCGTCGCGGTGCTCGAACGACGCGACGAGGTCCTCGTCGTGGAGGCCGTAGCGCCGCGCCAGCGCCACCGGCACGCGCTTCACCTGCGACACGCGCCCGAGCGCGTCGGACATCCGCTCGGCGGACCCGAGGTCCAGCGGCAGCGTCACCCACTCGTCCGCGTAGTGCTTGAGCTCGGCGACCGTGCCGTCCTTGAGTCGCGTCTCGATCGGCAGCAGGCGGATCGAGGGCGGGCGCGAGGGGTCGTGCAGGATCTCGGTCGGGCACATCGTCGTCCGGCCCGCGGCGGACGGCAGCAGGCGCTGGCCGAAATCGGCGAAGAAGATCGCGTTGATGAGCTCGGACTTGCCGCGCGAGAACTCCGCGACGAAAGCGACGACGAGCTTGTCCTGGTGGAGGCGCTCCAGCAGTCGCTGCACGCGCAGGTCGACCTGCGCATCGGCCAGATCCTGGTCGGCGAGCCACTCGTGCATCGCCGAGACGCCCGCGGACAGGCGTCGGCGCCAGTCGCCGTAGGCCTCGAATCGGGCTGCGAGTTCGCGAGCGTGGATCATCCGTCCCCCTTGCGGGCCGCGCGTCCGTCGACGACGGGCGGGCGGCGAATGTACCACACAGGTCGCAAGCACGAGCCATGCCCGGGGAGGGCCGCCGGACCCGGCCTTCCGGGGCGGTTGCCGGGCGTCGCGGGCGCGGTCGGCGGGTCAGGTCTGGCAGGTCGGGCAATAGAACGTCGAGCGCTGCCCCTGCCGGATCGCGCGGACCGGCGTGCCGCAGGCCGGGCAGGGCAGGCCCTCTCGGCCGTAGACGGCGTACTCGAGCTGGAAGGCCCCCGGCTCGCCGGCGGCGTCCACGTAGTCCCGGAGCGTGCTGCCTCCCTTGTCGATCGCCTCGGCGAGCGTCTTGCGGACCGCGTCCGCGAGGCCGGCGAGGCGCGCGCGGGACAGCCGCCCGGCGGCGCGGGTGGGCCGGATGCCCGCCCGGAACAGCGCCTCGTTCGCGTAGATGTTGCCCACCCCCACGACCAGCCGGTTGTCCATCAGCGCGAGCTTGATCGCCGCGCGCCGGCCGCGCGTGGCGCGGTAGAGCGATTCGGCGTCGAAGGCGGTCGAGAACGGCTCGGGGCCGAGCCGGGAAAGCAGCGGGTGCCCCGCCGCGTCGCCCGGAATCCACAGGATCGTGCCGAAACGACGAGGATCGCGGTAGCGCAGCGTCGTGCCGTCGTCGAAGACGACGTCGACGTGATCGTGCAACATGCGCGCCGGGGCGCCGGCGTGGATCCGAAGGCTGCCGGTCATGCCCAGATGCACGAGCAGCGTCGCTTGGCCGGGCGGCACGCCGTCCGGCGTTGCCATCCGGAAGAGCAAGTACTTGCTTCGGCGGTCGATCGCGGCGACTCGCCGTCCGGGGAGCGCGCGTTCGAGGTCGCGCGGAACCGGCCAGCGCAATCGACGGTCGTACACGTGCACGGCGGCGACGCTGCGGCCGACGAGCGCGGGCACGACGCCTCGGCGGATGGTCTCGACTTCGGGCAGCTCGGGCACGGTGCGCGGGCGGCGCGTGCGGAGGCGGACCGGCGCGCGCGCGTTTGTTGGGCCGCGGACTATAGCCTAAGATCGCCCGGCGGGCCGGCACGCCCGAGACCCCGAGGAACGCCCCCCGAATGCCGATGAGTTCCGCCTTCCGCCGCCGCTTCTCGCTGGCCGCGACGTTCGCCGCCGCGATCGCGGCGTCCCCTGCGGCGCTCCCGCAGCCGGCGTCGCCGGCGCCGGCCGCCCCCGTGGAGGCACCATCGGCGCCGGGCGATCTGCCGACGGGACTTTCCGCCGACCTCTTCTACCGGCTGCTGCTCGGCGACATCGCCCTGCAGCGCGGCGACCCCGCTCTCGCGGCACGCGCGTATCTCGAGGTCGCGAGGGAGCTCCGGGACGCGCAGCTCGCGCGCCGCGCCGCGGAGATCGCATACGCGACGCGCCAGCGCGCAACCGCCGAGGCTGCCGCTAAGCTCTGGGGCGAGCTCGCCCCCGACGCCGAACGGCCCCGGCAGATGCTGTCGGCGCTCGAGGCCGGCGGGCCCGCGTCGCGCGAAGGCGCGTCGGCAGGTCTCTCCGAAGCGGACCTGAAGGCGCGGCTCGAGAAGCTGCTGGCCGACCAGGCGCTTACCGGCGGGGGCGTCGCCGACGCGTTCCTCCAGCTCAATCGCGCGTTCGCGCGCCAGGACGACAAGGCCGCGGTCTACGCGATGATCCGCGACCTCGCCGCGCCGTACGCCTCGTCGCCCGAGGCTCACTTCGCGGTGGCGCTCGCGGCGATCGGCGCGGGCGCCTCCGATCCCGCGATGGCCGCGATCGCGCTCGAGCGCGTGGACCGGGCGCTCGCGCTCAGGCCCGACTGGGAGCGCGCGGCGCTGCTCAAGTCCGAGATCCTCGCGAAACGGTCGACCGAGGAAGCGGTCGCGTACCTGACAGCGTTCCTGAAGACGCAGCCGGACTCGCGACCGGTCCGGGGCGCGCTCGCGCAGTACTACGTCGAGCAGAAACGCCTGTCCGAGGCCCGGGCGATCTTCGCGGCGCTTGCCGCCGAGGAACCCGACGTGCGCGAGTACGCGATGGGCGTCGCGATCCTCTCCTACCAGATGAAGGACTGGGCCGCCGCCGAGGCGCAGTTCGCGAAGCTGGCCGCGGCGGGCGACGACGGCAGCGCCCAGCTCTACCTCGCGCAGATCGCCGAGGAGACCAGGCGCTACGACGAGGCGATCGCGCGGTACAAGGCGGTGACCGACGGCGACCGTGCGTGGCTCGCGAAGCTGCGCGTCGCCGCCATCCTCGGCAAGCTGAACCGCGTCGACGAAGGCAGGCGCTGGCTCGCCGACCTGCCCGCCGTCACGATCGACCAGCGCATCCAGGTTCGCCAGGCCGAGGCCTCGCTCCTGCGCGAAACCGGCGACGTCGCGGGCGCCTATGCGGTGCTCGAGCAGGGGCTCGCCGATTTTCCCGACGCCCCGGACCTTCTGTACGACAGCGCGATGGTCGCCGAGAAGCTCGACCGGCTCGACGTCGCCGAGACCCGGCTAAAGCGGCTCATCGAGCTCAAGCCCGACGATCCGCAGGCGCTGAACGCGCTGGGCTACACGCTCGTGGACCGCACCGCCCGTGCCGAGGAAGGCCGCGCGCTGATCGAGAAGGCGCTGACGCTCTCGCCGGACGACCCGTTCATCCTCGACAGCATGGGCTGGGCGATGTTCAAGCTCGGACGCCACGACGACGCGCTGGTCTACCTCGGCCGCGCCTATGCCGGCCGCCCGGATGCCGAGATCGCCGCGCACCTGGGCGAGGTCCTGTGGGTGAAGGGCGAGCGCGAGCGCGCGAAGGAGATCTGGGCGGCGCAGCTGAAGGACGCGCCCGACCATCCGGTGCTCCTCGAGACGATGCGCCGGTTGTCGCGGTAGCGCGGTCCTTGCGAACGGCCGCGCTCGCCGCCTGCACGCTCCTACTCGGAGCGTGCGCGACGCTCCCGGTGCCCGTGCCCACGGCCGGGCCGGTCGCGGACGCGGCGTTCGACGTGAGCGGGCGCCTGTCCGCGCGGCGCGGTACCGAAGGCGCGGCAGCGCACTTCGTCTGGGAGCACGTTCCCGGCCGCGACGCGATCGAGCTCGCGACGCCGATGGGCACGACGCTCGCCCGTCTCGAGCGCGATGCGGACGGCGCCTCGATCGAGCGGCCCGACCGTCCGGTCGAGCGCGCGCGCGATGCCGCGACGCTGGCCGAGCGCTCGCTCGGCTTTCCCCTGCCGGTCGAGAGCCTCGGGTGGTGGATCCGCGCCGCGCCCCATCCGGGCTCGCCGCACGCGATCGAGCGCGACGCATCCGGCCGCGTGCTCGTGCTGCGGCAGGACGGCTGGTCGGTCGTGTTCGCGTACGACGACGGCGCTACGCGGCCGCTGCGCCTCTTCGCGACCTATCCGGATCTCGAGGTGCGCATCGTGATCGACGCGTGGCGATGAAATCGCGATGAACGCGAATCCCCGGGCACGCCGTCTCGTCGTCCCCGCCCCGGCAAAGGTCAACCTGTTCCTGCACGTGACGGGCCGGCGGGCGGACGGCTACCACACGCTCGAGTCGCTGTTCACGCTGGTCGACCTCGCGGACACGCTGACGCTCGAGGTGCGCGACGACGGCGCGGTCGTGCGCGCGGGCGAGGTCCCCGGCGTGTCGGTCGACGAGGATCTGGCGCTGCGCGCCGCGCGCCGGTTGCAGCAGGCGACCGGCAGCCGCCGCGGCGTCTCGATCGCGATCGACAAGGCGATCCCGATGGGTGCGGGCCTGGGCGGCGGGAGCTCCGACGCGGCGAGCGTGCTGCTCGCGCTCGACCGCCTCTGGGACCTCGGGCTTTCGCGCGAGGCGCTGATCGACGTCGCGGGGGAGCTCGGCGCCGACGTGCCGTTCTTCGTGTTCGGCGAGACGGCGCTCGCGCGAGGCATCGGCGAGCGGCTCACCGCGATGACGATGCCGGCGATGCACCTCGCCCTGGCGTTTCCGGACGTGCACGTGGCGACCGCGTCGATCTTCGGGTCGCCGGATTTGACACGATCGACGCCGTCGGCGAAAATGGACGTCTTTTCCGAGGGTTACGGCCGGAACGATCTGGCGGGCGTCGCGTGCGCCCGGCATCCGGCGGTGGCCGAAGCGCTCGCGGTCCTGACGAGACTGTCGCCGCAGGCGAGGATGACCGGCTCGGGCGCGTGCGTGTTCGCACCGTTCGCGCGGGAGGACGACGCGGCGCGGGCCGTGCTCGCGCTTCCCGCGGGTCTGCGGGGCCGCGTCGTCCGGACGCTTGCGCGGCATCCGCTCGCCGCATTCGCGTAGAGTCTCGGAAGGTAGAGATGCGGGGATCCAGCGGTCCCCGCGCGCTTTTGGCCTCGAGGGGCCGTGCGCCGGTTTCCGCTGGGGAGTCGCCAAGCTGGTTAAGGCACCGGATTTTGATTCCGGCATGCGAGGGTTCGAATCCTTCCTCCCCAGCCACTTTGACGCGTCGGGCAGGCCGCCGGAAGGCCGGCGACCTGCCCGCGTCGTTGTGAGACACCGACGATGGCCTACGAACGGATGCGCGTCTTCACCGGCACCGCCAACCCGAAGCTCGCGGAGGCGGTCTGCCGGCACCTGAACATCAGCCTCGGGCGTTGTGTCGTCGGCCGGTTCTCGGACGGCGAGGTGATGGTCGAACTGCTCGAGAACGTCCGCGGCCGCGACGTGTTCGTGCTGCAGTCGACCTGCCAGCCGACCAACGACAACCTGATGGAAGTGATGGTGATGGTCGACGCGCTGAAGCGCGCCTCGGCCACGCGCATCACCGCGGCGATCCCCTATTTCGGCTATGCGCGCCAGGACCGTCGCCCGCGCTCCGCGCGCGTCGCGATCAGCGCGAAGGTCGTCGCCGACATGCTCACGACCGTCGGCGTCGATCGCGTGATGGTGATGGACCTGCACGCCGACCAGATCCAGGGCTTCTTCAACATCCCGGTCGACAACGTCTACGCGACGCCGATCCTGCTCGGCGACCTGTGGAAGCGGAACTACGACAACCTGCTGATCGTGTCGCCCGACGTGGGCGGGGTCGTGCGGGCGCGCGCGATCGCGAAGCGCCTCGATTCCGACCTCGCGATCATCGACAAGCGCCGCCCGAAGGCCAACGTGGCCGAGGTGATGAACATCATCGGCGACGTCGAGGGCCGCACCTGCGTGATCATGGA
>CALDKM010000311.1:0-5452 GCA_937898875.1 uncultured Pseudomonadota bacterium
TCGCGCGCAACGTTTCCGCGCCCGCCGGGCCGCCACGGGGGCGCGGACCCCGCTCCTCCGGGAGCGGGGGCGCGACGCCGTGCAGCGGCCGGCCCCGGGGAGGGGTTCCCGTTGAGCGATTCGGGCGAAAGCGCCGCGCAGGAAACGTTCATCTCGCACCTGGTCGAGCTGCGCGACCGGCTGCTGCGCGCGATCATCGCGATCGTCGTCGTGATGCTGGTGCTGTTTCCGTGGGCGAAGGACATCTACGCGATCCTCGCGAAGCCGCTGCTGGCAGTGCTGCCGCACGGCGCGACGATGATCGCGACCGACGTGACCGGCACGTTCCTCGTCCCGCTCAAGGTGACCGCGATGGCCGCGTTCGTCATCGCGCTGCCCTTCGTGCTGTGGCAGGCCTGGGCGTTCGTCGCGCCGGGGCTCTACCAGCACGAAAAGCGGCTCGCGCTCCCGGTCATCGTGTCGTCGGTGATCTTCTTCCTCATCGGCATGTCGTTCGCCTACTTCTTCGTGTTCCCGGTCGCTTTCGGATTCTTCGCGGGTTACGCACCGACCGGCGTGCAGATGATGACCGACATCGACAAGTACCTGTCGTTCGTGCTGACGATGTTCATCGCCTTCGGGCTGACCTTCGAGATGCCGGTGGTCGTGATCGTGCTCGTGCGGCTGCGCATCGTCACGATCGAGAAGCTCAGGGCCGCGCGGTCCTACGTGATCGTCGGCGCGTTCGTCATCGGCGCGATCTTCACGCCGCCCGACGTGATCTCGCAGCTGATGCTCGCGATCCCGCTGTGGCTGCTCTTCGAGCTCGGACTCGTGCTGGCGCGCTTCGTCGGCGCGGGGCCGACGCGCGCCGAGGCCGATGCGTAGGGGGCCGACCCCCGGTCCTTCCTGAAGGGGGTCGGACCCCGGGCAAGGACCGACACCGGGGTCGGACCCCGACGAGGCCGGGATCGGGCCCCGGGGCACGGGGGACCCTTCCGGGTACGCCCCCGGATCAGGGGGCCTTCGGCCGCTTCCCGATCGTCACGTCGACGTTGACCGGCGCGTTCGCGCGCACGACGACGAGCTTCGCGGTCGACCCCGGCTTCAGCTCGGCGATGCGAGCGAGCAGCGTCGGCGTGTCGCGCGTCGGCTTGCCGGCGATCTCGACGACGACGTCGCGCGGCGCGATCCCGGCGCTGTCGGCGGGGCCTCCGCGCTGGACGCTTCGGATGAGCACGCCCTCGATGCGCTCGATCGCGAGCGCCCGCGCGACGTCCGCCGTGAGGTCCTGCGGCTCGACGCCGAGCCAGCCGCGCGTGACCTCGCCGTTCTGGATGATCTGCTCGAGCACCGTGCGCGCGAGCGACACCGGGATCGCGAAGCCGATGCCCATCGAGCCGCCCGACTGCGAGTAGATCGCGCTGTTGACGCCGATCAGGCTGCCGTTCGCGTCGACCAGCGCGCCGCCCGAGTTGCCCGGGTTGATCGGCGCATCGGTCTGGATGAAGTCCTCGTAGCGGTTGATCCCGAGCGACGTGCGCCCGAGCGCCGACACGATGCCGGAGGTCACCGTGTGGCCGAATCCGTAGGCGTTGCCGATCGCGAGCACCGGGTCGCCCACTTCGACGTGCTCGAGGGAGCCGAACGTGATCGACGGGAGACCGGTCGCGTCGGCCTTGAGCACCGCGAGGTCGCTCTCGGGATCGGTGCCGGTGATGCGCGCCTTCAGCACGCGGCCGTCGGCGAGCACGAGCTGGATGTCGTCGGCGCCCGCGACGACGTGGTTGCTCGTGAGCACGTAGCCGTCGGGCGAGACGATCACCCCGGAGCCCAGCGAATTCTGCTTGCGCTGCGGCAGGCGCTCCGCGAGGTCCGGGAAGGCCTGGCGGAACGCGCTGTCGTCGAGCAGCGAGTTGCGGAGGCGGACGTCCTTGACGGTGTAGATGTTGACGACGGCCGGCGTCGCCCGTCGCGCGGCCGCCGCGAGCGCGTGCGGCGAGGGCGTGGACGGGGCGGCGACCGCGGGCGATTCCTGCGTGAGCACGACCGGTCCGGTACGCCCGGCGTAGCGCGACAGGAGGTCGGGACGCAGCGTCGCGACGACGAACAGCGCCGCGACGCACAGCGTGCAGGCCTGGGCGAACAGCAGCCAGAAGCGTTTCAGCAAGGGGCGCTCGCGCTCGTCGCGGGTCGGGGGACGCGGATTATAGCGCCGGAGGGGGGCGGCTCCCGGCCCGGATGCACGGAGAGTCGCGCACAACCCGATGATCCGCCGGGCTTTTTCGGGTCCGGCGCCACGGGGAGCTTTCGGCAGGCGCCCCGGATCCCGTATAATCGACAGGTTTTTGGCGGGCCTCCCGGCCGGCCGCGTCGTTTCGCGCGGCATGACGGACGTTCACGGGCCAGAGCGGCCGAGGCCCCTCCCAGCATCCTCCACGCAAGGCGATCATGGCAACCGAAGCAACGGTGGACAAGGGGAAGCGTCGCTTCCTGATCGGCGCGACCGGCGTCGTGGGCGGTGTCGGCGCGGTCGCGGCAGCCGTGCCGTTCGTGATGTCGTTCTTCCCGAGCGAGCGCGCGAAGGCGGCGGGCGCGCCGGTCGAGATCGACATCAGCAAGCTCGAGCCCGGCCAGAAGATCGACGTCGAGTGGCGCGGGAAGGTGTGCTGGATCGTCCAGCGCACGCCCGACATGCTCGCGTCGCTTCCGAAGCTCACCGAGCGCCTCGCGGATCCGGCGTCGCGCCAGGAGCAGCAGCCGGCCTACGCGCGGAACGAGCACCGATCGATCAAGCCGGGCGTGTGGATCGCCGTCGGCATCTGCACGCACCTCGGCTGCTCGCCGACGTTCCGCAAGGACGTCGCGCCCGCGGACCTCGGTCCCGACTGGCTCGGCGGCTTCTTCTGCCCGTGCCACCAGTCGAAGTTCGACCTTGCCGGCCGCGTCTACAAGAGCATGCCCGCTCCGACCAACCTCGTGGTCCCGCCGCACAAGTACCTGTCGGATTCGAAGGTGCTGATCGGCGACGACCGGGCCTGAACGGACGAGAGAGCCAGACACCGCCATGGAAAAGATGCTCGCCTGGATCGACGCCCGGTTCCCGCTCACCGCGCTGTGGGAATCGCAGTGGGGCAAGTACATCGCGCCCAAGAACTTCAACTTCTGGTACTACTTCGGCTCGCTCGCCGCGTTCGTGCTGGTGATCCAGATCGTCACGGGCATCTTCCTGACGATGAACTACAAGCCCGACGCGACCAAGGCGTTCGAGTCGGTCGAGTACATCATGCGGGACGTCCAGTGGGGATGGCTGATCCGCTACATGCACTCGACCGGGGCATCGATGTTCTTCATCGTCGTCTACCTGCACATGTTCCGCGGGCTCATCTACGGCAGCTACCGCAAGCCGCGCGAGCTCACGTGGATCTTCGGCTGCCTCATCTACCTCGCGCTGATGGCGGAGGCGTTCTTCGGCTACCTGCTCCCGTGGGGCCAGATGTCGTACTGGGGCGCGCAGGTGATCGTCAACCTGTTCAGCTCGATCCCGCTGATCGGCGAGGACCTCGCGGTCTGGATCCGCGGCGACTTCACGATCTCGGACGTCACGCTCAACCGCTTCTTCGCCTTCCACGTGATCGCGCTGCCGCTCGTGCTGCTCGGCCTCGTGATGGCGCACCTGATGGCGCTGCACGAGACCGGCTCCAACAACCCCGACGGGGTGCAGATCAAGTACCAGCCTAAGGATCCGGCGACCGGGCTGCCGCTCGACGGCATCTACTCGCACCCGTACTACACGATCAAGGACATCGTCGGCGTCATCGTGTTCCTCGCGGTGTTCTCGGTGATCGTGTTCTTCATGCCCGAGATGGGCGGCTACTTCCTCGAGTACAACAATTTCGTCCCCGCGGACCCGCTGAGGACGCCGGTGCACATCGCGCCGGTCTGGTACTTCACGCCCTACTACGCGATGCTGCGCGCGGTGCCGTCGTACTTCGGCACGCAGGTGTGGGGCGTGATCGTGATGGGCCTCGCGGTCGTGATCTTCTTCGCGCTGCCGTGGCTCGATCGCGGGCCGGTGCGGTCGATCCGCTACCGCGGCACGCTCTACAAGACGTGGATCGCGATCTTCGTCGTGAGCTTCCTCGTCCTGGGCTACCTCGGCGTCGTCCCCATCACGATCTGGGGGCAGTTCGCCGAGAGCGTCCCGCTCGTGGGAGGCGTCGACCGCGCGACCGTCGTCGCGCGCGTCTTCACCGCGCTCTACTTCGCGTTCTTCGTGCTGATGCCCTGGTACACCGCGATCGACAAGACCAAGCCGGAACCGACCCGGGTGACGGGGTGATGGACATGAAGACCTTCCTCTCGCCGCGCGCCGCCGCGGTCCTCCTCGCCGCGGCCGCGACGTTCCTCGCGGTCTCCGGCCCGGCGTTCGCCTCCAGCGGTCCCGACATCCGGATGGAGCCCGCGCCCGGCCACCGCCTCGACGACGCGTCGCTGCAGCGCGGCGCGCGCAACTTCGTCAACTACTGCCTCTCCTGCCACAGCGCGCGGTTCATGCGCTACAACCGGCTCACCGACCTGGGCCTCACCGAGGACCAGATCCGCGACAACCTGATCCTCGGCGACGCGAAGATCGGCGACGTGATGGTGAGCGCGATGCGGCCGGCCGACGCGAAGGCGTGGTTCGGGGCGCCGCCGCCCGACCTGTCGGTGATCGCGCGCGTGCGCGGCGCCGACTGGCTCTTCAACTACTTCCTCGGCTTCTACCGCGACCCGGGCTCGGCGACCGGCTGGAACAACCTCGTGTTCCCGAACGTCGGGATGCCGCACGTGCTGTGGGAGCTCTCGGGGACGAACCGGCTGGCGACGGCGGAATTCGCCGACCACGAGGCCGCGGCGGCCGCGGCGATCGCGAACAGGGGCCTCGCGCTGGTCGAGCCGATCCCGGGCGGAAAGTTCGCCGTGCGCACGATCGCGAACGAGACGCCGGGGTCGATGACGCCCGTCGAGTACCGCACGTTCGTGGCCGACCTCGTCAACTACCTCGAGTACATGGGCGAGCCGATCCGCAACAAGCGGATCAGCCTCGGCATCATCGTGCTGATGTTCCTCGGCGTCCTGTTCTTCTTCGCCTACTGGCTGAAGCGGGAGTACTGGAAGGACGTGCATTAACGTACGACCGGCCTCGGGCGCACGGCGCCCGGGCGGCCGGGACGGGGACGCCCGCATCGCCCCCCGCCGGAACGCCGGCGGTGCGCCGACGCCGCAGGCGGTTCCGCTCCAGGGAGAAGCCTTGCCATGATGACCCTCTATTCCGGGACGACCGACCCGTTTTCGCAGCGCTGCCGCATCGTGCTGCACGAGAAGGGAATGGACTTCCAGATCATCGACGTCGACCTCGACCACAAGCCCGAGGATCTCGCGGTGATGAACCCGTACAACCAGGTGCCGGTGCTGGTCGAGCGGGACCTCG
>CALDKM010000312.1:0-5452 GCA_937898875.1 uncultured Pseudomonadota bacterium
CGCAGGCGCGCGTCGTCGATCCCCGTGGCGGTGCCTCGGGGCCCCTCGCCGACGCAGCGACGCCGCGGCCTCCTCGGACTGTCGACGGGAGATGACGCGTCAACTGCCCGCCTCCGGCGCCCAGGTGGCGGGATCGCGCTTGACCGCCGCGCCGTCGTGGCGATCGGCCACGCGCTTCTCCTTGGCCTTCAGCACCTGCCGGTCGAGTTTGTCCGCCAGCGCGTCGATCGCCGCGTACATGTCGGGCTCGATCGCCTCGGCGTGGATGTCCTTGCCCCGGATGTGCAGGTTCGCCTCGACCTTCTGTCGAAGCTTGTCCACCGACAGCACGACGTTGACGTCGATCACGTGGTCGAAATGGCGCGTGACGCGGTCGAGCTTCGCAACGACGTAGTCGCGGATCGCGGGCGTGATCTCGAGGTGATTGCCGGTGAGGTTCAGGTTCATGCGCACTCCTTCCGGACGGCTCTGCTTGCGCGCACGCCGCTACGCGGGCTCATCCGCTACAGCGACTTGCGCAGGTTGACGGGAGGAATCGAAAGCGCCTCCCGGTATTTCGCGACGGTGCGGCGGGCGACCAGGATGCCCTGCTCGCCCAGCACCTCCGCGATCTTGCTGTCGGTCAGCGGCGTCTTCGGATCCTCGGCGCCGATCAGCTGCTTGATCAGGGCGCGGATCGCGGTGGCCGATGCCGCGCCGCCGGTGTCGGTCGCGACGTGGCTGCCGAAGAAATACTTGAGCTCGTAGGTCCCGCGCGGCGTGAGCATGTACTTCTGCGTCGTCACGCGCGAGATCGTCGACTCGTGCAGGCCCAGCATGTCGGCGATCTCGCGCAGCACCATCGGACGCATCGCGACCTCGCCGTGCTCGAAGAATCGCCGCTGGCGCTCGACGATCGCCTGCGCGACGCGGAGGATCGTGTCGAAGCGTTGCTGGACGTTCCGGATCAGCCACTTGGCTTCCTGCAGCTGCGCGGCGAGCTGCTGGTTCGACGCGTCGCGGCTCCGCGCCAGGATGTCGGCGTAGATCCGGTTGACGCGCAGCTTGGGCATCGCCGCCTCGTTGAGCGACGCGCTCCAGTGGCCGCGCAGCTTGCGCACGACCACGTCGGGGACGACGTAGTTCGCCTCGGCCTTCGCGAACGCCGAGCCGGGCCGCGGGTTGAGCGTGCGGACGAGCTCCCGGATCGAGCGCACGGTCGCGTCGTCGCACTGCAGGACGCGCTTGAGCCTCGTGACGTCCCGGTTGGCGAGGAGATCCAGGTGCGTCTCGACCACCCTGAGCGCCGCGGCGCGGCAGGGCGTCGACTCCGGAAGCGCCTTGAGCTGGAGCGCGAGCGACTCGCCGAGGTTGCGCGCGCCGACGCCCGCCGGCTCGAAGCTCTGCAGGTAGCGCAGCGCGATCGACAGCTCGTCGAGATCGATGTCGAGCTCGTCGGGAAAGAGCTCGACGAGCTCGTCGAGCGAGCTCGTCAGAAAGCCGTCGTCGTCGACCGCGTCGATCAGCGCCGCGACGAGCTGCCGGTCGCGCCGAGGCAGCGAAAGCATCCCGAGCTGCGACACGAGATGATCGCGCAGCGTCGACGACGCGACCTGCTGCGGGTAGAACTCGTCGTCGTCGTCGGCGGCGGGGGCGGTTCCCCAGTCTCCGTCGCCGAAGCCGCCTTCCTCGGCGAACTCGACCTCGTTCGAGGGCACGCCGCGCTCGGCGGCATCGGCCGTGTCGACCGGCTCGTCCGCGCGCTCCTCCTCCGCTTCCGCGGCGCGGACGGTCTCCGGCGCCTCGGCCGGGGCGGCCGCGGTGCCCGCGCTCGCGTCGGCCCCGCCGCCTTCCTCGTCCTCGTCGCTCTTCTCGAGCAGCGGGTTCTCCTGCAGCATCCGCTCGACCTCGGCGTTGAGCTCGAGCGTCGAGAGTTGCAGCAGCCGGATCGACTGCTGCAGCTGCGGCGTCAGCGTGAGGTGCTGCGAGAGCTTGAGCTGGAGCGTGGGCTTCATCAAGCCGGGACGACTACAGGCGGAAATGCTCGCCGAGATAGACCTTGCGCACGGACTCATTATAGACAATCTCGTCCGGCGCGCCCGAGGCCAGCACGCTGCCCTCGTTGATGATGTAGGCGCGGTCGCAGATCCCGAGCGTCTCGCGCACGTTGTGGTCGGTGATCAGGACGCCGATCTCGCGTTCCTTCAGGAAGCCGATGATGCGCTGGATGTCGAGCACCGCGATCGGGTCGATGCCCGCGAACGGCTCGTCGAGCAGGATGAATCGCGGGCGCGTCGCGAGCGCGCGCGCGATCTCGCAGCGTCTGCGCTCGCCGCCCGAGAGCGACACGGCGGGCGCGCCCGCGAGGTGGGAGATCGACAGGTCCTCCAGCAGCGCGTCGAGGCGATTGGCGATCGCGTCGGGATCGGACTCCTGCAGCTCCAGGATCGCGCGCACGTTCTCGGCGACCGTGAGCTTGCGGAAGATCGACGCCTCCTGCGGAAGGTACGAAAGGCCGCGCCGCGCGCGCTGGTGGATCGCGAGGCGCGAGAGGTCCTCACCGTCGAGCGCGATCGTGCCGCCGTCGCCGGGCACCAGCCCGACGATCATGTAGAAGCACGTCGTCTTGCCCGCGCCGTTGGGGCCGAGGAGGCCCACGACCTCGCCGCTCGCGACCTCGAGCGAGACGTCGTGGACAACGGTGCGCGCCTTGTAGCGCTTGCGCAGGTGCGACGCGGTGAGCTGGCTCACTTGGACGGGGGCTCGCCTGCGGGCCTGAGCGCCGCCGGCGCCTTCGCCGGGACCGATCCCTTCGGAGACGCCTTCTCGGGCGCCTTGCCCGGAACGCCCGCGCCCTCGCGCGGCTGGAACATGCCGCGCACTCGCGCGCCCGGTCCGGCGGTGGCGGCGGGCGCGTCCGGCCGCCCCTCGGCGGTGAACAGCTCGGTCTTCGAGTTGTACGAGATGTAGTTGCTGCGGATCTCGTCGGTGCCGCGCTTGAGCAGCGCGCGGTCGAACAGTTCGAGCAGATCCTTCGCTCCGTCGTACTCGATGCGCTGCGCGAATCCCTCGTAGTACTCGTCGCTGCCGTCGCGCTTCTGCCGGAACGACACCGGATTGCCGAACGCCGTGACCTGCATCGAGTTGTCGGGGTTCTGCCTGAACGTCAGCCGGTCGGCGCGCACGGTGATCGTGCCCTGCGTCAGCACGACGCTGCCGTCGAGCTTGCCCACCTTCGTCTCGTAGTTGAGGTCGCCGCGGTCGGCGGAGAAGTTGATCGGCTTCTCGCGGTCGCCCGTCTCCGCGGACGCGGCGGCGACGAGCGACGCGAGCGCGAGCGCCGCGAGGAGGCGGGGGGCGGGATTCACGGCGTTGTCGTGGGCGCGGGCCCGGGTTGCATCGTGCCGCTGACCCGGCCCTTCAGGACCGCGGTCTTCGCGACGTTGTCGAACTCGAGCCCGACCCCCCGGATGATGCCACGCGGCTCCTCGATCGTCACCGCCTTGTCGGTCGTGAAGTGCTGCTGCCGGGTCTGCACGTGCAGCTCCTCGGTCCGCAGCGTGAAGCGGCCGCCCGGAGTGCCGTCGGCCGCGCCGCCCGCGGGCGAGTCGCGCACGGCGTGCACGTCGCCGCGGAACGTCGCGGTCTCGCGGTCGGCGGACAGCTTCCCGTGCTGCGCGGTGAGCGCGAGCAGCGGCCGGCCCGGCTCCGTCAGCTCGACGCGGGGTCCGACGAGTTCGGTGGTCTGGTCGTCGCCGAAGTGCTCGGCGCGCTTCGCGGAGATCGACTGGCGCGGCTTGCCATCGGCCCCCAGGCTCACCGCGCGGAAGTTCTCGATGTACATGTCCGGCTCGTGGCGCGGCGCGCCGGTGCGGTTGCCGGTCGGCGCCTGGATCTGCGCGTCGAGCCAGTAGGTCAGCGCCGCGAGGCCGCCCAGCAGCAGCACGGGCGACCACGCGGTCATCCGGTCGAGCAGGTGGCGGGTGCGGTCCATCGCGGGGGTCGGGGGTCAGAGCCGATAGCGTGGGCGAAACGGCGGCGCATCGCAACCGGTCGCGACGCCGGCGGGCGCGCGGGCGATCCGGCCGCCGTCCTCGCCGCTCATCCTTCGCGCGTCCGCGGGGCCTGCGCCGCCAGGATGAGCTCGGCCAGCTCGCGCGCGGCGCCGTGGCCGCCCGCGCGGCGCGTCACGTAGTGCGCGTGGCGCCTCACCTCGTCGGGCGCGTGCGGAACGCTCGCCGCGAGGCCGCAGACGCGCAGGATCGGCACGTCCGGCAGGTCGTCGCCGATGTGCGCGCAGGCCCGCGCGGGCAGGCCGAGGGAGGCGCGCAGGCGCTCCCACGCGGGAAGCTTGTCCTCGGTCCCGCGGATCATATGGACGATGCCGAGCGCCCGCGCGCGATGCGCTACCGAGGCGGAGGCGCTGCCGGTGATCCACGCGACTTCGACGCCCGCCGCCTTCAGCCGCTTGAGGCCGACGCCGTCCAGCGCGTGGAACGCCTTCGTCTCGCGCCCCTCGTCGTCGACGTAGATGCGACCATCGGTCAGCACGCCGTCGACGTCGCACGTGAGAAGGCGGACTGCGCGCGCGCGCGCCTCCACTGCGGCGTCGACCGCGCCGGAGGCAGGCGGGGCGGCCGGGGACGCGTCCATCGTCACACGACGCGCGCCCGGAACAGGTCGTGCAGGTGCAGCGCGCCGGCCAGCGCGCCATCGCCGTCGACGACGAGCAGCTGCGAGACCCTGGGCGGCGTCTCCATCAGCTCGACGCAGTCGATGGCGAGCCGGTCGGCCGCTATCGTGCGCGGCGAGCGGGTCATCACGTCGTCGACGCGCGCCGCGGCGACGTCGCGCACGCGGGCGACGGCGCGGCGCAGGTCGCCGTCGGTGAAGATGCCGACGACCCGATTCGCGGCGTCGACGACCGCCGTCATCCCCATGCCCTTGCCGCCCATCTCGACGATCGCCTCGGTGAGCGTGTCGCCGCTTCGCACGATCGGCAGCGCCGGGCCGCTCCGCATCACGTCGGACACGCGCGTGAGCAGGCGCCGGCCGAGCGAGCCGCCCGGGTGCGAGCGCGCGAAATCCTCGGCCGAGAATCCGCGCGCGTCCAGCAGCGCGAGCGCGAGCGCGTCGCCCAGCGCCAGCGCCGCGGTCGTGCTCGCGGTGGGCGCGAGCCCGAGCGGGCAGGCTTCGGCGTCGACCGCCGCGTCGAGGTGCACGTCCGCCGCCGCGGCGAGCGTGCTCCGCTCGTTGCCCGTGATCGCGACGATCGCGGCGCCCTGCCGCTTCACGTGCGGCGCGAGCGTCACGAGCTCGTCGGTCTCGCCCGAGTTCGACAGCATGACGACGACGTCGTCGGGCGTGATCATGCCGAGGTCGCCGTGCTGCGCCTCGGCCGGGTGCACGAAGAACGCCGGCGTGCCGGTCGAGGCGAGCGTCGCGGCGATCTTGCGCGCGACGTGCCCGGACT